>DATJTU010000078.1:0-2824 GCA_035503015.1 Acidimicrobiales bacterium
CAGGGCTACCCCGAGCACCCGCGCACGGGCGACCCGATCGAGGGGCTGACAGACACGGGCCAGTCCGTCGCCGGCGTCGAGGGCGCGATGGTCTTCCACGCCGGGACGAGGCGCCACGGCGAAGGGGGGCCCTTCCACACCGCCGGCGGCCGCGTGCTCGGGGTGACGGCGGTGGCGCCGACCCTCGAGGAAGCCCGCAGCCGCGCCTACGCGGCGGCGGAGCCGATTGAGTGGGAGGGCATGGAGATGCGATCGGACATCGCGGCCGCTGCGGTGGGAGCCACCGCCCCGGCCGGCGCGCCCGGGGGTGGCGCGTGATCCCCCGCTACTCGCCCGAAGACATGGCGGCGCTCTTCAGCGACACGGCCCGCTTCGGGATGTGGCTCGAGGTCGAGCTGCTGGCGATCGAGGCGCAGGCGGCGATCGGCGTCGTGCCGGCGGAGGACGCCGCGACGTGCCGGGCCAAGGCCCCCACCGTCGACGACGTGTTCGTGGCCGAGGTGCTCGAGCGCGAGAAGGTCACCGACCACGACGTCGCCGCGTTCGTCGACGTGGTCCAGGAGCGCATCGGGGCGCCCGCCGGCTCCTTCATCCACTACGGGCTCACGTCGTCCGACGTCGTCGACACCGCGCTGTGCGCCACCTTGACCAAGGCCGCCGACCTGCTGCTGCGCGACCTCGATGCTTTCGTCGGCGCGCTCAAGACGCGCGCGCTCGAGCTGCTGCGCGTCCCCGTCGCGGGGCGCACCCACGGCATGCAGGCCGAGCCCACGACCTTCGGGGCCAAGTTCGCGCTGTGGGCCCTCCAAGCCGACCGCGACCGGCGGCGCCTGCGCGCGGCGCGCGAGGCGGTCGCCGTGGGCAAGCTCTCGGGTGCGGTCGGCACGTACTCCAACATCGACCCCGCCGTCGAGGCGCGCGTCTGCGCCGCGCTCGGGCTCACCCCGGTGCCGGCGACCCAGGTCATCGCGCGCGACCGCCACGCCGAGTACCTCGGGGCCTGCGCGTCCATCGGGGCGACCATCGAGCTGATGTGCACTGAGATCCGGCACCTGGCGCGCAGCGAGCTGGGCGAGGTGGAGGAGCCCTTCGGCGCCGGCCAGAAGGGGAGCTCGGCCATGCCGCACAAGCGCAACCCCGTGCTCTCGGAGCGGCTCTGCGGCCTGGCCCGCCTGCTCCGCGGCTATCTCGGCGCCGGGCTCGAGGACGTCGCGCTGTGGCACGAGCGTGACATCTCGCACAGCTCGGTCGAACGGGTGGCACTCCCCGACGCCTCGCTGCTAACGAGCTACATGCTGCGCAAGGCGACGGGGCTGGCCGACGGCCTCGTGATCCACGCCGAGCGCGCGCTCGAGAACCTGACCACGGGCTCCCTCGGGCTGATCTTCTCCCAGTCGGTGCTGCTCGCCCTGGTCTCGTCGGGCCTGACGCGCGACGAGGCCTACCGCATCGTCCAGCGCGACGCCCGCACGGCCTGGTCGGAGCGGCGCCCGCTGCGCGCCGTCCTCGAGGCCGACCCCGAGGTGACGCTCGGCGCGGCGGAGCTCGACGAGGCGTTCGACCTTTCCCGGACGCTGCGCCACGTCGACCGCTTCGCCGACGCGCTGATTACGCTGTGAGCATGAGCGGTCCCGGCTCCGGCGCAGGTGCGGGCGCCCTCGAGCTGCCCCGGGTCCACGCCGGCAAGGTCCGCGAGCTCTACGACGTGGGCGACGGCCTCCTGTTGATGGTGGCGTCGGACCGGGTGAGCGCCTTCGACGTGATCATGGCCGAGCCGATCCCGCACAAGGGCCGCGTGTTGACGGCGATGAGCACCTTCTGGTGCGAGCAGATGGCCGACGTGGTGCCCGGGTCGCAGCTGGCGGCCGACCCGGTGCAGATCGCCGCCGCGCTGGGCGGCACGCCGCTGCCGCCGGAGTGGGCGGGACGCGCCGTCCTCGTGCGCCGGGCCGAGATGCTCCCGCTCGAGTGCATCGTGCGCGGCTACCTCGCCGGGCAGGCCTGGGAGGAGTACGAGCGGTCCGGCACCGTGCACGGGACGCCGATGCCGGCGGGGCTCCAGCTCGCCAGCAAGCTGCCCGAGCCGATGTTCACCCCGTCGACCAAGGCGACCGAGGGCCACGACATCAACATCGACTTCGCCGCCGCCACCGACCTCGTCGGGGCCGAGGTGGCCAGTGCGGCCCGCGCCATCAGCCTCGAGCTCTACCGGCGCGCCGCCGCGCGCGCGGCGGAGGCCGGCTTCGTCCTGGCCGACACGAAGTTCGAGCTCGGCACGATCGACGGCGTGCTCACCTTGTGCGACGAGGTCTGCACGCCCGACTCGTCGCGGCTGTGGCCCGCCGAGGAGGTGGTCCCGGGCCTGACCCCGCCCGCCTTCGACAAGCAGCCGCTGCGCGACTGGCTCGCCGCGCTGCCCTGGGACCGCACGCCGCCGCCGCCGCCCTTGCCCGACGACGTGGTGGCGGCGATGTCCGCGCGCTACGTCGCGGCGTACGAGCGCGTCACCGGGCGCTCGCTCGACGACTGGTACGGTGCCGCGGCGTGAGGCCGTCGCCCCAGTGAGGTTCAAGGCACGCGTCGAGGTCCAGTTGCGCCCCGGCATCGCGGACCCCGAGGGCGCCACCATCGAGCGTGCGTTGCCCGCCCTCGGCTTCGACGGCGTGGCGCACGTGCGCGCCGGCCGCTCCTTCTCCTTCGAGGTCGACGCGCCCGACGAGGGCGCCGCGCGCTCGAGGGCGACCGAGCTGGCCGACCGCCTGCTGGCGAACCCCGTGATTGAGGAGAGCCGGCTCGAGCTCGAGGCGATCTGAGTGGCGCCGCG
>DATJTU010000079.1:0-8004 GCA_035503015.1 Acidimicrobiales bacterium
CACGATCCCGTTGATGTCGCCGCCGTGCGCGCCGCGGGCCGCCAGGTTCACGAAGCGCGGGTCCTCGGTCAGCTCGGGGCGCTCCATCGCCGCGCACAGCCGGGCGAAGTTGGCGTCGGACCCCGCGACGATGCAGATGTACGAGCCGTCGCCGGTCGGGTAGTTGTCCAGCGGTGCCGAGTGCGCCAGGCGGTTGCCCTCGCGCTGGCGCACGATGCCGAGCGTGTCGTAGCCCGCGAGCGTCCACTCCAAGATGCGCAGGATCGACGCGTAGAGCGGGGCGTCGATGACCTCGCCCCCCGGCTCGCCATCCGGGTCGCCGTTCGCAGCGCCGCCCCCCGGCCCTCGCCCGACGTCGCGTCCGTAGAGCGCGGAGACGGCGGCGAAGGCGGCGAACACGCCGGTCAGGTAGTCCGACACCGTCACGCCGGGGCGCACGGGCGGGCGGTCGGGCTCGCCGGTCAGGTTCAGCAGGCCGCCGAAGGCGATGCCCAGGCGGTCGAGCCCCGGGCGCGGGGCGTAGGGCCCCGACTGGCCGAAGACGCTGATGCGCACGAAGACGAGGTCGGAGGGGAGGTCGTCGGGCCCGAGTCCCCAGCGCTCCATCGTGCCGGGCCGGAAGTTCTCGCACACGACGTCGGCCGTCGCGACCAGGCGCTTGAAGAGCTCTTTGCCCTCGGGCTGGCGCAGGTCGCAGGTGACGCCGCGCCGGCCCCGGCCCTCGACCGCCCACGACAGCGAGTACCCGGCGCCACCCTCGCCCTCCACCGGCACGAAAGGCCCCATCGTGCGCATGAAGTCGCCCTCACCGGGCAGCTCGACCTTGATGACGTCGGCCCCCAGCTCGCCCAGCAGCCCGGCACAGAAGGGCGCCGAGATGCGCGTGCCGACGTCGATGACCCGGATGCCCGCCAGCGGGCCCGCGCCCGCCGCCGCGTCGCTCATGCGTTCGGTTTCGACTGGGCCGTGTCCATCTCCGCCTTGACCTCCTTCATGGAGCCCTTGGCCTTGCGGGCCGCCAGCGCGTCGAGCGCGGTGGCGGTGTTGTGGACCCAGTGGTGCGCCATGAAGTGGTACTTCAGCGCGTCGCGCTTGCCCATCAGCGTGCCGGTCTGGTTCAGCGTGTCCTTGACCGTCTGCGCTGTCACCGCAGGCACGAGCGCGATCCGGTCGGCCAGCTCCCGGGTGCGCCCGGTGAGCTCGGCGCGGGGCGCGACGCGGTTGACCAGCCCGAGGCGCCACGCCTCCTGCGCGTCGATGGTCTCGCCCGTGAGGAGGAACTCCTTCGCCTTGCGGATGCCGAGCTCCCACGGCTCCACGAGCAGCTCGACGCCGGCCCCGGTGAGGCGGAGCACCGGGTTCGAGAAGACGGCGTCGTCGGCCGCCACGATGAGGTCGCACATGGCGGCGAGCATCAGGCCGGCCGCGACGCAGCTGCCCTGGACGGCGGCGATGGTCGGCTTGCGGAAGTCGTGGATCCGCATGCAGCGGTCGAAGTACATCGTCTTCTCGTGCTGGAACTTGCCCTCGGGCGTCTCGCGGAGGGCGACCCAGGGGTCCGCCCCCTCGCCGCTGACGATGGCCTTGAGGTCGTGGCCAGACGAGAAGTGCTTGCCGGCGCCGGCGAGGATCACGACGCGCACGTCGTCGTCCGCGTCAGCCAGGTCGAGCGCGGCGTCGATCTCGTCGATGAGGCGCGAGTCCTGCGCGTTGGCCAGCTCGGGGCGGTTCATCGTGATGGTGGCCACCGCGCCGTCTTGCTCGTAGAGGATCGTCTCGAAGTGCTCTGCCATGTCATCCAACCTCTTTCTGGCACCCATCCTGCCGTGCGCGGGCCCGCACGCGGCGCCTACCCGCGCGGGAGGCCCAGCACGCGCTCGCCGACGAGCGTGCGCTGGATCTCGTTGGTGCCGGCGAAGATCGACGACGCCTGGTAATAGAGCCACGACCGCTGCCAGGCGCCGTTGGCCGGGTTGTCCGGCGCGCCTTCCCACAACGGCGACGCCGGGCCGAGGACGTCGAGCGCGGTCGCGTGGAGCCGCTTGGACATCTCGCTCCAGTAGAGCTTGAGCGCGCTGCCCTCGGGCCCCGGTGCCTCGCCTTTGGAGAGACGCGTGAGGGAGCGCCAATTGTGCAGCTGAAAGAGGCGCACCTCGGTGGCGGCCTGCGCGAGCTGCTGGCGGAGCCGCCAGTCGTCGAAGCTCCCGTTCTCGTTCGCGAGCCGCAGCAGCTCCTCGATCAGCTGCGAGTGGATGACGAGCTGGCGCGGGTTGATGCCGCGCTCGTGGGCCAGGGTGGACCCGGCCACGCTCCAGCCCTCGCCCTCGATGCCCACCCGCCGCTCGTCGGGGACGAACACGTCGTCCATCTCCACCTCGTTGAACTCGGCCTCACCGGTCGACTGGACGAGCGGGTGCACCGCGACGCCGTCCGCGTGCATGTCGACGATCAACGCGGTGATGCCCTGCTGGCGCTTCGGCGCGTCCGGGTCGCTGCGGGTGAGGCACAAGCCCCAGTCGGCGAACTGGGCGTAGGAGGTCCAGACCTTGCGCCCGCTCACGCGGTAGCCGCCGTCGACCGGGACGGCGCGCGTCGTCAGCGAGGCCAGGTCGCTCCCGGCGTCGGGCTCGCTGAAGAGCTGGCACCACAGCTCGTCGGCGGCGAGGATCCGGGGCAGGAAGCGTTCCTTCTGCTCGGGTGTGCCGTGGGCCAGCAGCGTCGGCCCGACGAGGTTGATCCCGATGCGCCCCACCAGCTCGGGAGCCCGGGCCCGCGCCAGCTCCTCGATGACCACGTAGTTCTCGAGCGCGCCCAGGCCGCGGCCGCCGTACTCCTCGGGCCAGGTCACGCCGACCCAGCGGTCGGCGGCCAGGTCGGCCTGCCAGCGCCGCCCGAACGCGACGGTCTCTGCGAGGTCGTCGAAGCGGGGCGGCAGCCCGACGCCGTACGGCCACGGGAGGTGTTCCATCAGCCATGCTCGGAACGCGTCCCGCAGCGCCTCCTGTTCGGGGGTGGTGCGCAGGTCCATTCGCCGCAGCATGGTAGCGGCGGCCCCGAAAGGGTGACACCAGTGTCACCCCGCGCGGCGATGACCGTAGACTGCGCCGCCGTGGACTTCGACCTCTCGAGCGACCAACAGGCCCTGCGTGAGGCCGCGACGACGCTGCTCGACCGCATGGCCGGGCAGGACGCGCTGCGGGCGCGGGTCGGCACCGGCGCCGTCGTCGGCACGCTGCCGGGCGCGGGCGGCGCCGCGGCGACGGCCGGTGACGCGCCGAGCGGCTACGACGAGGGCACGTGGTCGGCGATGGCGGAGCAAGGCTGGCTCGCCATCGAGGTCCCCGAGGACGAGGGCGGCCTCGGCCTCGGTGCGGTGGAGGTCGCGGTGCTCTGCGAGGAGATCGGCCGCCGCCTCGTGGCGGCCCCCTTTCTCTCCTCGGTGGTGGCGCTCGGCGCGTTGAGCACGCCCGAGGCGCGGGCCGAGGCGGGGACGAAGGACTGGCGTGAGGCATTGGCCGAGGGCAGCGCGGTCGCGTGCGTCGTCTGCTCCCCGGGCGACGTCATCACGGTGAGCGAGAACGCGGGGAACGAAGTCCGCCTCGACGGGAGGAGCGCGCCCACCGCCTACGCCCCGTCGGCCGACGTCGCCGTCGTGGTGACCGGCGAGGCCACCTACGGGGTGGACCTGCGCAGCGAAGGCCGCCCCGCGCCGCTGCCCGCGATGGACCGGACCCGCGAGCTCGGCGTCATGTCGTTCGAGGCGACCCCGGCGCTGCGCCTCGGCGGTCCCGAGGACGCCCGGCTCGCGCTCGACCGGGCTGCCACGCTCTCTTCGGCCGAGATGCTGGGGGCGGCCGACCGCGTCCTCGCCATGGCCGTCGAGTACGCCAAGGACCGCGTGCAGTTCGGCAAGCCCATCGGGTCGTTCCAGGCCGTGAAGCACATGCTGGCGGACGCCCTGGTCGACGTCGAGGGGATGCGCTCCACCGTGTACTACGCCGCCTGGTGCGCCGCGGCCGACGACACCGAGCGATCTCTCGCGGCGAGCATGGCAAAGGCGTGGTGCTCGGACGCGTCGAAGCGGGTCATGGGGACCGGCCTGCAGGTCCACGGTGGCATCGGCTTCACGTGGGAGCACGACATGCATCTCTTCGTCAAGCGCGCCCAGCTCGACCAGGTGAGCTACGGCGACGCCGCGTTCCACCGGGACCGCATCGCGACGATCCTGCGCGCCCGGCTCGACGCCGGCCAACCGCTGTCCTGACGGCGCCGGGGCGACGCGCGCGTCAGTCCCGGCGAGCCGGCCTCAGGACCCGAGGTGGCGGGTCGCCTGGCCGTTGATCGAGAGCACCACCAGGGCCTCGCCCTCGGTGCCCGACGTTCCTGCGGTCCCGTTGCTCAGCCGCTGCGGCGGCACCTTGATGGTGAGCCGGACGCCGACGAGATAGCCGCTCCGCACGCTGGCGCGCTCGTGGACCGACCCTTGCACCGTGGTCGGCTCGGGGCTGCACGAGGTCGCGGTCGCGGTGGGCACCCGCGCCGAGTAGTCGGCCACGCTCTCGGTGCGCACGTAGGCGTTCCCGCTCGGCGTCCACGGCGTGCTACCGCCGACGATCGCCGTGTACGAGGCGAGGGCACAAGAGATGGCGGCAGGGCTGAGACGGGCGACCCCTCGTGAGGCCGGCGTGACCTGCGAGACGACCATGGAAGCCGGCGGCGCGTAGCGGATCTGGCGCACCTGGCTCACCGCCTGGGTCCCGGACCCGGCGGACACCGACGCCACGAGGTCCATGGTGAACGAGTTCGAGCCGGTCGGCATCCCGAACGTGGCGCTCGACCCGTTCTGGACGGTCAGGCTCGCGCCGCTCGGCGCGGACGAGGCACCGAAGATCGCGAACGCCAGCGCGAGGAAGCCGAGGACGGTCAGCAGGACGAGGGGGACGAGATTGCGCGGTGGCATCCGCTCACGCTAGTTCGGGGCGCGGTCGCGCCCCGGCGTCCCGGCACCCGCGCATCGTCTCCGGGTCGGGCGCCGCCTCAGTCCGCCGCGGCGCGGCGGCGCAGCTCGGCGCGGTCCGCCTTGCCCGAACCGAGGAGCGGCAGGCGGTCGAGGCGCACCACCTTCTCCGGCGTCTTGTACTTGGCGATGCCGCGGGTGGCGAACCAGCGGCGGCACTCCTCGAGGTCGAACGGCGCGGCGGTCTCGACGAACGCAGCGACGCGCTCGCCCATGAGCGGATCCGGATACCCGACGGCGACGGCGTGGTGGACACCGGGATGCGCCTCCAGCGCGGCTTCGACCTCCGAGGCCGCGATGTTCTCGCCCCCGCGGATGATCACGTCCTTGAGCCGCCCGACGATGCGCAGCCACCCGTCGGCGTCGACAGTCGCGAGGTCCCCGGTGCGGAACCATCCGCCTGTGCCGATCACCGCGTCCGTCTGGGCGCGGTCCGCGTACCCGGCGAAGAGCTCGGGCCCCCGCACCCACAGCTCGCCGGGGCGTCCCGGCTCGAGCCGTGCTCCCGTCTCGGGATCCGAGATGCGCAGCGCCACCTCGCCCACGGCGCGGCCGTCGGTGTCGCGGGCCATGTCGAAGGGGTCGTGGTTGGTGCTCGTCGTCACCGTCGGCGCCTCCGTCGACCCGTACGTGCGCTTGACCCGGCACTCGAAGGCCCGGGCGGTGTCCTCGACGAAAGCCGGCGTGACCGAGGCGCCGCCGCTCGAGATGAGCCGGACCGACGAGACGTTGGCTTCGGGCCCGGGGGCGTCCGCCAGCGCGCGCGCCATCGCGATGAAGAACGTCGGCGGCCCGGCCATGAACGAGATCGCCTCCCGGGCGACCAGGGCGAGTGCCTCGTCGGGGTCGAAGCGCCGGACCAGCACCGCGCGCAGCCCGGCGGCGCCCGGCACGAGGACGGCGTTGAGCAGCCCGGAGATGTGCGCCATCGGTGCGGGCATGAGCACGGCGTCCGCCGCGCCGAGGCCGTGGACCCTCGCCATCAGCGTCGCCTTCCAGCTGAGCCCGCGGTGCGTGTGCAGGACCGCCTTGGGCACACCCGTCGACCCGGAGGTGAACAGGACGAGGGCCACGTCCGAGGGCTCGGTCACGACGCTGCCCGAACCGACGGGCGGCCCGCCCAGCGCGTCGACGAGCTCGGCCGGGCCCGAGAGCGCGGCGGGCGGCACCTCGACGACGAGCGCGGGGTCGACCTGGGCCAGGGCGCCTTCGACCTCCGCCGCGCCGAAGGAGTGGAGCAGCGGAGCGGCGACGGCACCGATGCGCCAGCAGGCCCGGGCGAGGGCTGCCGCCGCGAGGCTGTTGGGGACCTGCCAGGCCACGGCCTGGCCGCGGCGCACCCCGTTGGACCGCAAGCCGCCGGCAACGGCGGCCACCACCGCCTCCATCTGAGCGGGGGAGAGCCGGGTCTCGCCGTCGACCACCTCGCCGGCATTGGCGGTGATCAGTGTGTCGAGCACCGGCACGTCCCAGGGTCCGCCGGGACGGCGGTACGCGCGCGCCTGGCTCGGTACCCAGGTAGGCCGGAGGCGGAGCGCCACGGCAGGCGACCCTATCTGGCGCCTTCTGGGGGCCACTAACGTGACGCCGATGTCAGGGTGGGTCGAGGGTCCGGCGTGGACCTCGCGCTAAAGAAAGAGGACGAGGCGTTCGCCTCGTCGTTCCGCGGGTGGCTGGCCGAGCATCCCCACGAGCCGCCGGCGTTCGTGGACCTGGCCGACGAGGTCGCCTGGGGCAAGGAGTGGCAGGCGGCGCTGGCGGCGGACCGGTGGGTCGGCGTGCACTGGCCGAGCGAGTACGGAGGGCGCAGCGCCACCCCGGTCCAGGTTGCCCTCTACCAGAGCGAGTACGCGCGCTCGCGGGCGCCGCAGCCGGTGAACCGTGTCGGCATCAACCTGGTCGGGCCGACGCTGCTCGCCCACGGCACCGAGGACCAGCGGCTCCGCTACATGCCGCGGATCCTCTCGGCCGAGGAGATCTGGTGCCAGCTGTTCAGCGAGCCCGACGCGGGGAGCGACCTGGCTTCCCTGACGACGCGGGGGACCCCGGTCGACGGCGGCTACCTCGTCACGGGCCGCAAGGTCTGGACCTCCTACGCCCAGTTCGCCACCTGGGGGCTGTGCCTGGCGCGCACCGACCCCGAGGCGACGCGACCCCAGCAGGGCATCACCGCGCTGATCGTCGACATGGCGGACCCCGGGGTCGAGGTGCGGCCGCTCGTGCAGATGACGGGCGACACCGAGTTCAACGAGGTCTTCTTGACCGACGTCTTCGTGCCCGCCGAGCACGTCATCGGCGTGGAGGGACAGGGTTGGACCGTCGCCGGCTCGACCTTGGCGCACGAGCGCGGCACGAACTTCCCGTTCAAGGAGCAGGTCGTCCACGAGATGTACCTCTCCCGCCTCTACGACGACGCACGCGACAACGGCACGCTCGACGACCCCTTGGTGGCCGACGCGCTGGCGCACGCGTACGTCGACCTGAACGTCCTGCGGCTGCACAACCTGCGCACGCTGACGCGGCTGGGACGGGGCGAGGAGCCCGGTCCCGAGTCGAGCTGGATCAAGCTCACGTGGACGTCCATGACGCAGGGCATGTCCGACGCCGCGCTGATGGTCACGGGGCGGGATCCTGCGTCGGCCGAAGCCGGGCCGTGGGCCAGGCAGTGGCTCTGGAGCAAGGCCGCGAGCATCGCCGGGGGGACGTCGCAGGTGCAGCGCGACATCATCGCGGGGCGGATCCTCGGACTACCCCGCTGACGGCTCGGTGCGCCCGGCGCGGCGCGCTGCCAGGTGGCGCCGGTGCCGGACGTAGAGCACCATCACGCCCGCGCCGACCAGCAGGCCGACGACGAGCGTGCCGATGTCGTGTGGGCTGAGGTGCCCGGTGACGATCCTGCCGAGCCCGAACCAGCTGGCGGCCACCGCGACCGCGAACGCCAGTGACGCGAGGAGGTTCCAGAACACGAACTGCCCGTGTTCCATCTT
>DATJTU010000080.1:0-7205 GCA_035503015.1 Acidimicrobiales bacterium
GTGCGGAGCGCCGCGACCATGTCGTCGGAGAGCTCGATCCCGTCGACGCGCAGGCCGCGCCGCTGCAACGGCACGGCAAGCCGGCCGGTGCCGATGCCGAACTCGAGGACGGGCCCGGGGCCGGCGGCGCGGGCGAGGAAGTCGACGGCCGGGTCCACCGCGCCCGGCTCGAAGAGATGCGGCCACCGTTGCTCGTACTCGGTGGCGAGCGGTCCGACGAAGACGTTCTCCGGCACGCCGTATCCTGCCCCGCCCGGGGGTCAGGCGGCGTGCGACTGCGAGATCCAGGTCTCGTACATCTCGGCGTAGTGCCCGCCCAGCGCGACCAGCTCGTCGTGCGAGCCCACCTCGAGGAGCCGGCCGTCGCCGACCACCACGATGCGGTCGGCCCGCATGGCGGTCGAGAGCCGGTGCGCGATCAGCACGGCGGTGCGGCCCTCCAACAGGACGTCGAGGGCGCCCTCGACGAGCGTCTCCGACTTGAGGTCGAGGTTGGACGTCGCCTCGTCGAGCACGAGCACACGCGGCTCGGCCATGAAGGCGCGGCCGAGTGCGATGAGCTGCCGCTCGCCTGAGGAGAGCGACTGGCCCCGCTCGTGGACCGGCGTGTCGAGACCGTAGGGGAGCCGGTGCACGAGCTCGTCGAGGCCCACCTGGTGCACGGCGTTCCACACTTCGTCGTCGGGCGCGCCGGGGCGGGCGAACGAGATGTTGTCCCGGATGGTGCCGGCGAACAAGAACGGCTCCTGGGGCACGACACCGAGTTGCGAGCGCAAGGACTCGAGCGTGACGCGCTGGAGGTCGTAGCCGTCGATCAGGACGCGCCCCTCCGTCGGGTCGTAGAAGCGCGTCACCAGCTTGGCCATGGTCGACTTCCCGGCGCCCGTCGCGCCGACGAAGGCCACCGTCTCGCCGGGCGTGATCGTCAGGTCGACGTCGTGGAGGACGGGGACCGCGGGGTCGTAGCCGAAGGAGACATGGTCGAAGCGGATCTCGCCCCGGATCGGCGGAAGCTCGACGGCGTCCGTCGCCTCCATCACGGAGGGCTCTGTCTCGAGGAGGTCGCGCAGCTTGAAGATGGATGCCCGGCCCTGCTGGAACGTGTTGTACTGCTGGGTCAGCAGCTGGATCGGGGCGAAGAACCGGTTCACGTACAAGAAGAACGCGGTGAGCTGGCCCAGGTTGATCTCCTGGGGCTTGTGCAGGAACATCAGCCCGCCGACGCCCAGGACCAGCACCTGCCCGAACACGCTGAGCGCCTGTGACCCCGGGCCGTACAGGCTCGCGATGCGGCCGGTGTAGTTGTTGGCGTCGCGGTAGGACCCAACGATGTCGCGGTGCGTCTCGATGTTGTAGCGCTGGCGGTTGTGCGCCGTGACGACGCGCACGCCCTGCAGGCTCTCGGAGAGGTCGGCGAGCACGAGCGCGATGCCGTCGCGCACCTTGTCGTACCCGCGTTCGGAGGCCCGGCGGAACCAGATCGACATCACGACGAGCAGGGGCAGGACGCCGAGGACGGTGATGGCGGCCAGCTCGACGTTGGTCACGAACAACAGGATCGTGATGACGACCATCGTCAGGCCCTGGATGACGAACTGGGCCAGCCCGTCCTGCAGCAGCTGCTGGAGGTTCTCGATGTCGCTCGTCATGCGGCTCATGACGACGCCCGCCTTCTCCTCGGTGAAGAAGTCGAGCGACAGCCGCTGGAGGTGGCGGAACACCTTGATGCGCAGGTCGTTCATCACCCACGACGCCAGTCGCCCCGTCACGCGCGCCTGGCCGTACTGGGCGCCGGCGGACACCGCCACCGACACGAGGTAGAGCAGCGCGCACGCCACGACGACGCCGAAGTCGTAGTGGGCGGTGGGGTTCTCCTTGCTCGGCCCGGTCAGGCCGTGGTTGATGGCGTAGGAGACCAGGCTCGGGCCCACCTGTGTGGCCACGCTGATGAGCGCGACCAGGAGTCCCGCCAGCACGAGCATGCCGGGGTACTCGGTCAACAGCGACGTCAGCGACAGCCGCTTCTTCTCGCTCGGCGTCGGGAGCTGCGTGAAGACGACGTCCGACTCGCTGCGGTCGGGCTCTTCCTCCAACAGCAGGTCGACACCGGCCTGGAGCTCGTAGGGGATCCCACCGAAGGGAAGGCCGGCCTGGGGGGACCCCGGAGGGCCGCCGCCGCCGATGGGGCCACCGACCATGCCAGCACCGCCGCCGAACATCAGAGCACACCCCCTTCGGGCTCGAGCACGCCCTCGTCGTCGAGGCCCAGGTCCTCTCGGCCGGCGTCGGCCGCAGCCTCGGCCTCCTCCTCGCTGGCCGCCTGGGCCAGGATCTCCGCGTAGAGCGGCGTCGACGTGAGGAGCTCGGCGTGGGTGCCGTCGGCCACGATCTCGCCGCCGTCGAGCAGGATGACCCGGTCCGCCAGGCTGATGGTGGAGAGCCGGTGGGCGATGATCAGCGTCGTGCGCCCCTCCATCAGGACGCGCAGGGCGGAGTGGATGCCTTGCTCCACTTTCACGTCGATCGCGCTCGTGGCGTCGTCGAGGATCAGGATCGGCGGGTTCACCAGCAGGGCGCGTGCGATTGCGATGCGCTGGCGCTGGCCGCCCGACAGCGTGTAGCCGCGCTCGCCGACGACGGTGTCGTAGCCGTCGGGCAGGCGGCCGATGAACCCGGCGGCGCCGGCGGCCTCGGCGGCGGCCGTGATCTCCTCGATCGACGCGTCGGGCCGGCCGTAGGAGATGTTGTCGCGGATCGACACGGAGAAGAGGAACGGCTCGTCGAGGACGACGCCGATGTTGGCCCGGAGGCTGGTCAGCGTCAGGTCGCGCACGTCGTGGCCGTCGACCCGGAGCGATCCCTCGGTGACGTCGTAGAAGCGGGGGAGGAGGCGCGCCAGTGTCGACTTGCCGCTGCCGGTGCGGCCGACCATGGCCACGGTCTCGCCGGGCCGCAGGTGCAGATCGAGGTGGCGCAGCACGTCGCGCCGGTCACTCTCGCCGTCGTCGTCGGGCTTGGAGAGCAGGCTGTCGGCGGCGTAGGCGAACGTGACGTCGTCGAACACGACGTCGCCGTGGGAGTCGACGAGCTCGACGGCGTCGGGACGGTCCACGATCGTCGGGTGCTCGTCGAGGATCTCGTAGATGCGGGCGGCCGATGCCGATGCCCGCTGGCCCATCATGATGAGCATCCCGAGCATCATGAACGGCGCCTGCATCATGACCAGCCAGAGGTTGAACGAGATGATCGTCGCCACCGGCAGGTGGTCGTTGATGATCAGCCAGCCGCCCACGAGCAGCACGAAGACGAGGCCTACCTGCGAGAGGTTCTGCACGAGCGGCGTGAAGCGCGCCCGCAGGTCGGCGTCCTTGATGTAGGCCCACTGCACCCGGTCGGCCGCCGTCCCGAGCTGCCCGAGCTGCTGCTGCTCGGCCGCGAAGGAGCGGACCACCCGGACGCCGTTGACGTTCTCGTCGACCACGGTGGCGACCTCGGCCAGGCGCGACTGGATCAGCCACGACACGGGGAACAGCTTGCGCCGCATCCGCACGCCCACGACGTAGATGAAGGGCATCGAGATCATGGCGACGAACGCCAGCGGCACGCTGATGGAGAGCATGAAGGCGAAGGCGACGACGGCGATGGAGCACTGGACGAGGATCAGCGGCGCGAAGGTCAGGTACATCTGCACCGAACGGATGTCCGAGTTCGCCCGCGAGATCAGCTGGCCCGACTGGACCCGGTCGTAGAACGGGAACGACATGCGCGAGAAGTGCTCGTAGAGCATGTTGCGCAGGTCGAACTCGATCGAATACGCCACCTTGAAGAGGTTCGAGCGCGAGATGTAGCCGAACGCGCCGGTGAACACGCCGAGGACCGCGATGAAGATGACGTGGTTGCGCAGCCCGGCCGTGTTGTGGACGAGGGCGTCGGTGATGCCGTTCTGCAGGAGCAGCGGCACCCATACCTGGATCATCAGGCCGGCGAAGGCGAAGATGACGGCCGCGAACCACTGCTTCTTGTGCGACATCACGATCGGCGCGGCGCGCTTGATCCACGACTTGGACGTGTCGGGGTTGATGACCGCCGTCGGCTTCTCGTACCGGCTCAGCGCCCCCGTCGGCACGTACGCCGCGAACGGCAGCCCCCGCGACCCGTCGGCCGTGCCGTTGCTCCCCGGCGCGCCGGTTGTGCCGGTCGCGCCGTTGGTGCCGTTGTTCGTGCCGTTGGTGTCCGCCGCACCGGTCCCCGCCTGAGCGTCTCCGGCGGGACCCGTCGGCGTGCCGGCGCGGCGGAGCTCGTCTTCGGTCTTGCTCATCGGCCGGGCTTCTCCTTGTCGCCCTCGCCGCGTGGTCCCTCGCGCGACGCTGCCAGCGCGCGGCCCCACAGCTCGAGCGCGCGCAGCGCCTGCGCCTCCTCCTTGTTCGGGAGGAAGGCGGCGATCGACGCCAGGTAGTCGTCCACCGTGCGGTCGGCCTCGGCCAGGATCCGCGCGCCGTCGGGGGTGAGGCGCAGTTCGACCCGTCGCCGGTCGGTGTCCTCCTGGCGCCGCTCGACCAGGCCGCGGGCCTCGAGCCCGTCGATCAGCGCGGTGATCGAGGGCCGTCGCACGGCGAGGCGGTCGGCCAGCCCCGACGCGGCCGAGGACCCCTCGGCGAGGATCCCGAGCACCCGGAACTGGGGCAGGGTGAGGTCGACGGTGCCGAGGGCCACCTCGACCCGCTTGGACATCCACGCCGCGACGCGCCCGTAGGACCCCAGCACGGGGTGCGCCGCCGCCGCCGGCGCGGCCGCAGCGGCGGCGTTGCCGCTGGCGCCGTTCCCGGCGGGCGCAGCCTTCTGAGCTGCCGGCGCGCCGGATTTAGGGGCTGAAGTCACAGACATGGACTCCAGTATACAGTTAGAAGCCCTAACTACATACGGGCGTCCGCCGAGGGGAGCGCCGGCGGCGCACCTTTTTCCGGCCGCCGGGGCTCAGTGGGGCGGCGTCGAGCGCGACCCCCACTCGGGGTCGAGCTGGCGCAAGAAGAGCGCGCAGCGCTGCTCCTCGTCCGTCTCGCCGATCGCCGCCGCGGCCAGCTCCAGGCCGTGGAGCGAGCGGAGAAAGCCCCGGTTGGAATCGTGACGCCAGCGGACGTGCCCCGAGCCGCGCCAGCCGGCCGCCCGCAGCGCGTCGAGCCCCCGGTGGTAGCCCACCCGGGCGTACGCGTAGCGCTCGATCGGGTCCCGGCCCAGCTCCGCCAGCTCGGCCCAGGCCTCCAGGCAGCGGGGATCGCGCGCGGCGACGGCCGCCACGGCATCGCGGCGCTGGTCGGCGGGGAGCGCTCTCGCCGCGTCGAGCGCCGCGGCCAACGCCGGCTCGAGCGGGTCCAACACGGTCTCGGGGCTGCCCGACGTGAACTGGACGGAGTGCTCGGAGGCCACCGAGCCATGTTAGGGAATGGATCCGGCCTTCCGGCCCGGCAGTACTCTTCGGCCCGTGTTGAGCCAAGACCCGCGCCCGACGTCGTTCGAGAACCACCCCGGGCTGCGCGGCCGCGAGCCCCAAGCCCGTGACCTGGCCGACGTGCTGCGCCGCTTGATCCGCCTCTCGGTGAGCACCGCGCCGCCGCCCGAGGAGACGGTGCGCCTGACCGCACAGCTCGCCGCGCTGGCCGACGAGCTCGAGGCGCACCTGCCCGAGAACCCGCTGCCACGCTTCATCGCGCCCGAGGAGGACGGCCCGGCGAAGCAGGTCCCGCTCGGCAGCGCGATGCCCTACGACGTGGTGGTCGGGCCCTTCAACCCGGTCGCGCCCCCGGTCGTGCTCGACTTCGACCCGCCGAAGGCCCTCGGCCGCGCCGTCTTCGACGTCACCTACGAGGGTGCACCCGGGTGCGTGCACGGCGCCGTCCTCGCCGCCACGTTCGACATCATCCTCACCGCGGCCAACGCGATCGAAGGGGCGACCGGGCCGACGGTCCGGCTCGCGCTGCGCTACCTGCGGCCGACGTTGACCAACGAGGAGGCGGTCTTCGAGGGCTGGGTGACCGAGGTGACCGACCGCCGCATCCTCAGCAAGGGCCGCATCATCCAGGGCGGCATCGTCACGGTCGAGGCCGACGGGGAGTTCGCCATCTTCAACCGCGACGGCGTCCAGCGCATGGCCGACTCGCGGCGGGTCGTCTTCGACGCCGCCCTTCGCCGTGAGCGGACCGGCGCCGGTGCCGCCGACGAGGACGACGGTCCCGACGCGGCGCTCGACGACGGCATCGTGCCGACAGGGGAGTAGCCCCCGCCCGGTGGCGCGCCTGTCCCTGCAGCCCTCACGCAACCCGGACGACTACCCGTTCAGCCACCGGTTGCGCACCCGATTCGCCGAGACCGACGCCATGGGCGTCGTGCACCACGCCGCGTACCTGCCGTACCTCGAGGAGGCGCGGGTCGAGTATCTCCGCTCCATCGGGCATCCCTACGACGCGGTCCGCGCCGGCCGCAGCGAGGCGGGCGAGGACGACGCGGCGAGCCGGGAGTTCCCGGTGCTCGAGGTGTCGGTGCAGTACCGCCAGCCACTCCGCTTCGACGACGAGGTCGACGTCGCACTTCAAGTCGGCGGCGTCACCCGCACCACGTTCCAGATCGCCTACCTGCTGTCCGTCGGCGGCGAGGTGCGGGCGACCGCGGTGACCGTGCACGGCTGCATCGACCGTCGCGGCCGGCCGGCGCGACTGCCCGCGTGGGTGCGCGAGCCTCCGCCGCACGGCGACTGACACCTGCCGCGGCGCCGAGCACGATCGCTGCTTTGCGTTCGTCGCTTTGCGTTCCGGGTGTGTGAGCGCCCGCGGCGAGCGGTTCAGAGCGTGGCGAGCAACAAGGCGAACGAGTCTGCCATCGACTGCTTCGCGGTCGCAGGATCGTCGGCCCGGGCGACGACCATGCCGGCTTGCATGATGGCGCCGAGCAGCAAGTGCGAGAGCGGGTCGACCGCAGCCTCCTCGATCCGGCCCGTCTGCGCCGCCACGCTCAGCACCGCCTTCAACGTCCCGAAGGCGTAGCGCTCGTCGAGCTCGTGCCAGGTGTCCCAGCCGAGGACGGTGGGACCGTCGAGCATCACGATGCGCTGCACCTCGGGGTTGACGCACTGGTCCAAGAACGCGTCGAAGCCCAGCTCGAGGATCCGGATCGGGTCGGTTTCGCCGGTGGCGGTCGCGGTCTCGAGCACCGCC
>DATJTU010000081.1:0-4357 GCA_035503015.1 Acidimicrobiales bacterium
GCTGAGGCGCTGAGGCGCTGGTCAAGGCGCTGGTCGGGTCCCAGCCCGGCGCACACCAGGAGCCGCTGGCACCGCGAGAGCCCCAGGTAGCCTGGGTCACCATGTGCGGCATCATCGGCGTCACCGGCGAGGCCGACGCCGTCCCCTTGCTGCTCGGAGGGTTACACCAGCTCGAGTACCGCGGCTACGACTCCGCGGGCGTGGCCCTGGTCGCCGACGGCGCCATCTGGCGGGCCCGCGCCGCCGGCGGGACCGACTCGGTGGCCAAGCTGGGCGAGTTGACCGCGGGCGCCCCGAACGGCCACGCGGCGGCCATCGGGCACACGCGCTGGGCCACCCACGGGAGCCCGACCGAGGAGAACGCGCACCCGCACACCGACTGCACGGGCCGGCTGGCCCTGATCCACAACGGCATCATCGAGAACCACGCCGAGCTGCGGGCCGAGCTCGAGGCGTCGGGCCACACGCTCGCTTCTGACACCGACACCGAGGTGATGGCGCACCTGATCGAGGCGCAGATGGCGGGCGGCGCCTCGCTGCCCGACGCGACGCGGACCGTGCTCGGCCGGCTGCGCGGGTCGTTCTCCGTCGCGGTGATCAGCGCGGACGAGCCCGACACGATCGTGGCCGCCTGCCGTCTGACCCCCTTGGTCCTCGGCCTCCACGACGGCATGACGCTGCTCGCCTCGGACATCCCCGCCCTCATCGGGCACACGCGGCGCGTCTTCACCCTGGCCGACGACCAGCTCGCCGTGCTGACCCCCGGCGCGCTCACGGTGACGACGCTCGACGGCGAGCCGGTCGAGCCGGTCGAGCGCGCGATCACCTGGGACGTCGAGGCGGCGCAGAAGGGCGGCTACGAGGACTTCATGTCCAAGGAGATCGAGGAGCAGCCGGTCGCCGTGCGCGACACACTGCTCGATCGCCGCGGCGCGGGCGGGGAGCTCATCCTCGACGAGATGCGGCTCGGGGCGGACGAGCTGCGCGACATCGACAAGGTGTTCATCGTCGCCTGCGGCACGAGCTACCACGCCGCGCTGGTGGCCAAGTACGCGATCGAGCACTGGGTGAAGCTGCCGACCGAGGTCGATATCGCGAGCGAGTTCCGCTACCGCGACCCGGTGCTCAACGAGCGGACGCTCTGCGTCGGGGTCTCGCAGTCGGGGGAGACCCTCGACACGGCCGAGGCCATGCGCGAGGCGGCCCGCCTGGGCGCCAAGGTGCTCACCGTCTCCAACGTCGTGGACTCCTCCATGGCACGGGCCGCCGACGGGGTGCTCTACACCCGGGCCGGCCCCGAGATCGGCGTCGCCTCCACCAAGACCCACCTGGCCCAGATCCTGGCCCTCGAGCTCCTCGGCCTCTACCTGGCCCAGCTCCTCGGCACCCAGCCCGCAGCCGCGATCGACGGGGTGTTCGACCACATGGAGCGGCTGCCCGATCTCGTCGCGGACACGCTGCGGCGCGCCGACGACGTCGACGACGTCGCGGCCAAGCTCACCGACGCACGCGACTTCTTCTTCCTCGGCCGCCACGTCGGGTTCCCGGTGGCGCTCGAAGGCGCGCTGAAGCTCAAGGAGCTGGCGTACCTGCGGGCCGAGGGCTATCCCGCGGGCGAGCTCAAGCACGGCCCGATCGCGCTCATCGAGCCGGGGACCGTCGTCGTCGCCATCGCGACGCGCAACCGCCTGTGGGAGAAGATGCTCTCCAACGTGGCCGAGGTGCGCAGCCGCGGCGCGACGATGGTGCTCCTCGCCGAGGACGGCGACGAGGAGACCGCTGCCGCGGCGGACCACGTCTTGTGGGTGCCGCCGACGGATCCGCTGCTCTCGCCGGTCGTGGGCGTCGTCCCGTTGCAACAGCTCGCGTACCGCCTGGCCCGCCTGCACGGGCACGATCCCGACCGCCCGCGCAACCTGGCCAAGACGGTGACCGTCGAGTGAGCGCGGCGGCCGGCATCGTCGGCGTGGGTGTCGACGCCGTCGACGTGGGCCGGTTCCGCCGTGTGCTCGACCGGACGCCCGGCCTGGCGACGCGTTGTTTCACCGAAGGTGAGCGCTCCGACGCGCACGGCTCCGCCGACGCCGTCCAGAGTCTCGCCGCGCGTTTCGCCGCCAAGGAAGCGGTGATGAAGGCGCTCGGCGCCGGCATCGGCGCCTTCGCGCTCACCGACGTCGAGGTGTGCCGGACCAGCGGGACCGGGGCGACGCGTCACGCCCCCTATTTGGTCCTGCACGGCGGCGCCGCCGAGGTCGCCGGTGCCCGGGGCGCGCGCACGTTCCACCTCTCGCTCACCCACACCGACGACGTCGCCATCGCGTTCGTCGTCGCCGAGCACTCGGGTCATGCGGACACCGCGGCGCACTCGGCGCACTCGGCGCGCACAGAACACTCCCCGTCGTGCGCGCCGTCCTGACCCGCGACGAGATGCGGGCGGCCGACGCCGCCGCGCTGGCGTCGGTGTCGCACGAGGTCCTCGTGGAGCGCGCGGGGACGGCCGTGGCCCACGCCGCGCTGCGCCTCCTCGGCGGTGCCTACGGCCGCCGGGTCGTCGTCGTGGCGGGCAAGGGGAGCAACGGCGCCGACGGGCGCGTGGCGGCCGAGGTGCTGTCCCGGCGGGGCGCCCGGGTGCGCATCGTGGACGCGGCGTCGGTGCCCGGAGGCGCAGCCTTGCCCGACTGTGACCTCGTGGTCGACGGGGCCTACGGCACCGGCTTCCGGGGTTCCTACGACGCTCCCGCCGCGCCGGCGGATGCGGTGGTGCTGGCGATCGACGTCCCTTCGGGCGTCGACGCCGACACGGGCGACGCGCCGGGCGACGCAGTGGAGGCCGACGCCACGGTGACGTTCGCCGCGCTCAAGCCCGGCTTGCTCCAGGGCGACGGTGAAGGCCTGAGCGGGCTCGTCGAGGTGGCCGACATCGGCATCGGCTTCGACGTCCCCAAGGCGATGCTCGCCGAGGACGCCGACGTGCCGGCCATGGTGCCGCGCCGCGAGCGAGACGGGAACAAGTGGACGCACGCCGTGGGCATCGCGGCGGGCTCGCCCGGCATGGAGGGCTCGGCGATCCTGTCGAGCCGCGGCGCCATGGCCGCCGGCGCCGGCATGATCCGGCTCGGGTCACCGGGGGACCCGACCGCAGCCTGGCCGACCGAGGCGGTGCGCATGTCCCTGCCGCGCCAAGGGTGGTCCGGGGCGTTCTTGGAGGCGACCGCCAAGTGCAAGGCGGCCGTGGTCGGGCCGGGCCTCGGCACCGGGCACGAGGTGGCCGAAGAGATCCGCGCCGTCATCGCGGCAGCGCCCGTGCCGCTGGTCATCGACGCCGACGCGTTGACGGCCCTCGGCGAGGCGAACGCCGCCCGCACCGTGCTGGCAAAGCGCAGCGCGCCCAGCATCCTCACGCCGCATGACGGTGAGTACGCGCGCATGGCGGGCTCCATGCCGGGGCCCGACCGCCTGGCGGCCGCGCGCAGCCTGGCCGCCGCGACCGGCGCCATCGTGCTGCTGAAAGGGCCGCTCACGGCGGTGGCCGCCCCGGACGCGACGCTGACGCCGGACGTGCTCCTCTCGGGTGCCGGCGTGCCCGCGCTCGCGACGGCGGGCAGCGGTGACGTCCTCTCGGGGATCATCGGCGCGTTCTGCGCCCGCGGCATGGGCGCGCTGGAGGCGGCGGCCCTCGGGGCCCACGTGCACGGCAGGGCGGCCCTGCTCGGGCACCCCGAGGGGCTGGTGGCGGGTGACCTCCCCGCGCTGGTGGCCCGGGTGCTGAGCGCCCTCGAGTACGGCGTCGTGGACCATGGCGCGCGGGCGGGCGGTGACGTCGATGGCTGAGGGTGCGCCCATGCGCCTGGTGGCTCCGGTGCCCGACGACACCGACGACGCCGACCACGAGGTGACCATGGCCCAGGGCCGCTCGCGCCCGGCGTGGGCGGAGATCGATCTGAGCGCCGTCGCCCACAACGCCGGCGTCCTGGCGCGCCTGGTCGCCCCGGCCGAGCTGTGCGCCGTGGTCAAGGCGCACGGGTACGGGCACGGTGGCCCCGCGGTGGCACGCGCCGCGCTGGCGGGCGGCGCACGGCGCCTGGCGGTCGCGCTGGTCGACGAGGGGATCGAGCTGCGCGCGCACGGCATCACGGCGCCGGTGCTCCTCTTGAGCGAATGCGGCCCCGAGGCCGCGCCGAGCGCGCTCGAACACGGGCTGACGCCCACCCTGTACACGGCCGAGGGCATCGCCGCCTTCGCCGCGGCCGCCCGGTCGGCCGGGCGGCGCGTCCCCGTCCACGTCAAGGTCGACACGGGGATGCACCGCGTCGGCGCCGACCCCGACGAGCTGGTCGCGTTGGCGCTCGGCGTCGCG
>DATJTU010000082.1:0-3026 GCA_035503015.1 Acidimicrobiales bacterium
CTTCACCCCGTCCGCTCGGAGCGTGCGGAACCCGTCCACGATCATCGTCGTGGCCACGCCGGCGCGCTGGAAGTCAGGCGCGGTGGCGATGGTCGTCATGTGCGCCTCCTCGTCGACGATCATGAAGCCGATGTAGCCCGCTAGCTCTTCTCCCGCCCAGGCGGCGCGGTAGAGGCGGCCCTTGCGCAGCGCGAGCTCCGAATTGAAGACGGCTGGTGACCACGGCTCGGGAAAGACCGCGCTCTCGATACGCAAGAGCTGACGAAGGTCCCGCCGCCGGAGCTTTTCGATGCGCACTGTCGCCATGGCAACTCCTTAGGCCCGCTCCGCTTGAGCGAAGTTGCTCCGTGCGTCCGCCTCACGCATGTACAGGGGAACGACCGACGAGGGCTCTTCTGGCGATTCTCCCCCAACCAGGCGTGCCAGTGCGAGCCGGAGCAGCGCCGCGGGCGGCGGATAGGCCAGTCCGGGCGCCACGACGTCGACCCCGGCAACCTCTCCGAGCACGTCGCCGTAGCGCTGAGCCCCGTCACCGACGGCCAGCACCCCTGCCTGGTGTTCGGGGCGGGGAGCGGCCGCCAAGGCGACCGCCAGCGACTCGGGCGCGAAGAGGCCGGGCGCGATCGGCTCGCTCTCCACTGAGCCGTCCTCCCCGAGCACGCGCAACGAGGCGAACACTTCGCCCCGCCGTGCGTCGACGCAGGCGAGGACGGGGCCGCGCCCGCCCACTTCCGCTGCCGCCGCGGTCAGGATGTCCAGGCTCGTGGCACCGACGACGCCGACGCCCAGTGCGAACGCCAACGCCTTGGCCGCGGCGACGCCGACGCGCAGCCCGGTGAAAAGCCCGGGGCCCACGTCGACCGCGACCGCCCCGATGGCAGAGGGTTCGAGGCCGACGTGTTCCAGCAGCTGCTCGAGCGCCGGGGTCAAGGTCTCCACATGACGCCGCCGGCCGGTCAGCGCGAACTCGGCCTCCACGCCGGCCTCGGTCCGCACCGCCACGCCGACCGTCTCGGTCGCCGTCTCGATCGCGACCAGCGCCGAAGCCGGCGCGACGACGCTCACCGCGTCACCTCGTGCGGCGCCTCGTGGCCGTGGTCGCCGAGCGCGGCGTCGACCTCGGCCGCCCGTGGCACCCAGCTGCCGCGCCCGGTGATGGTGACCTCCCGCGCGGTCGGGTCCCCGACCGCATCGGGCGCGACCAACGTGATCTCCAAGGTGCTGTCGCCGAAGGCCGGGACAGCCAGGTCGCCCCACTCGACCACCGCCACGGCGTCCTCTTCGACGAGCTCGGCCAGCGCGAGGTCGGCCACCTCCGCAACCGAGCCCGTGCGGTAGACGTCGGCGTGGATCAGCTGTCCCACCGGTGCACCCGGGCCGGCGCGGTAGTGGCGCACCAGTGCGAAGGTCGGGCTCGTGACCGGGCCGGCCACGCCCAGCCCCGCGGCGAAGCCCTGTGCGAACACCGTCTTGCCCGCACCGAGATCGCCGACCAGGAGCACGACGTCGCCCGCCCGGCAGATCGCGGCCACGCGGCTCGCCAGCTCGCGGGTCTGTGCGGGCGCAGCCGTCGTGCGCCGCAGGGGCCAGCTCACTCGCCGGCGGATCCCAGGAGGCGCTTCGCCCGCACGAGATCGGCGCGCATCTCGGCCATCGCCTCGCCGCCGGCGCGCAGCACGTAGGCGGGGTGATACGTCGGCACGACCGACGCCGCGCCCCGCTCGAACACCTGCCCGCGCAGTTCGCGGATCCCTCGTGTGCTCTCGAGCAGCAACTTGGAGGCGAAGTTGCCGAGCGTCACGATGACCGACGGCCCGATCAGCTCGATCTGCTCCTCGAGATAGGGGCGGCACGCCTCGATCTCGCGCGGCGCGGGGTCCCGGTTCTGGGGCGGGCGGCACTTGACGACGTTGGCGACGTAGCACTCGGCGCGGGTCAGGCCGACCTCTTCCCACATGAGACGGTCGAGTAGGCGCCCGGAGCGGCCCACGAAGGGTTCGCCGGCGAGGTCCTCCTCGCGACCGGGCCCTTCACCGACGAACATAAGGTCCGCCGCCGGGTTCCCGACCCCGAAGACGACCTGCGTCCGCCCTTTGGCCAGCGGGCACAGGGTGCACGTCGACGCCGTGACGGCCAGGTGCTCGAGCGCCGTGGCGTCAGCCACCGGGCAGGTCGGGACGGTTGACCACAATGCGCGGCATGCGCGGTCCGACGCCGCACACCACTTCGTAGCTGATCGTCCCCAGCATCGCCGCCCAGTCGTCCGCCGTGATGGTCTCGTCACCCTGGCTCCCGAGCAGCACCACCTCGTCACCGGGCCGCACGGACGCGTCGTCGCCGCAGTCCACCACGATCTGGTCCATGGTCACCATCCCGGCCAGCGGCCGTCGCACGCCACCGATGAGCACCTCGTAGCCGCCGTCGAAGAGCGCGCGCGGCACCCCGTCGGCGTACCCGATGGGGATTGTCGCCACGACGGCGCGTGCGGGCAGCGGGCGCAGGCGACCGTAGGAGGGACGCTTGCCCGCCTCGAGGGTGCGCACGGCGACGACCCGCGCCTTGAGCGCCATGGCGGGACGGAGGGTTTCTGTCCCCACCTGCGCCGCGAACGACGTGGCGACGCCGCCGCCCGGCGTCCCCGGGAGGTAGCCATAGATGCCGAGCCCGCAGCGCACCAGGTCGTAACGCGACGCGGGGAACGCGACGGCTGCGGCCGTATTGGCCGCGTGCAAGAGCGGCGCCTGCACGCCGGCGGCCGCCAGGGCGGCGACGAGTCGGTCGAACAGAGCGAGTTGTCCTTCGGTGAAGGCGCGGTCCTCGGTGCGCTCGCCGTCGGCCACCGGCAGGTGGGTCCACACGCTCTCGAGTTCGAGCATCGGCTCGTTCGCGACGCCGAGCGCCAACGCGACCAGCTCGTCGGGGTCGGCGCCGACGCGGTGCATCCCCGTGTCGACCTTGACGTGGACGGGGACGCGCCGCCCGGCCGACCGGGCGGCCGCGGCGAAGGCGGCGATGCCCTCGGCCGT
>DATJTU010000083.1:0-8651 GCA_035503015.1 Acidimicrobiales bacterium
AGGCTCTCGTCGAGCACCTTGGCCGCCTGCTCCACCCCGCAGACCGGCAGCAGCTGCGCGTCGAGCAGGCCGATCTGCACCAGGAGCGACGCCTGATCCCAGTAGATGCGCTCGAACGCCACCTTGTCCCCTTCGAAGCCGGCAACCACGACGACGGGCAGCTCGACGGCGCGACCCGTCGGTGCGACACCCGGCAAGAGCGTGTCCATCACGATGTCGTGCGTGAAGCGCATGACCATCTCGTCGACGACGCGGCCGGTGCCGACGGTGCGCGCGACGTGGCTGATGCGGGTGTCCTCGGGCCAGCGCCCGATGAAGTGGGCGCCGTAGAACTGGCGCACCCCCTCGGCGCCGATGCCTCCGGCCAGGGTCGGCACGTGAGTCACCCAGGGTGTAGCGGTCATCGTCCCCATCGTCGCCTCGAGATCCTTCGATACGAATTCGAAGGCGACATGGGCATCGAACACCGCCGCGATGTCCTCGCCACCGGCCGGCGCGCTGTCGTCGGGCATCGTGTGCTCCCTTCGTCTCCGGAGCGGCTCCAGGCGGCCAGTCTGCCCGCGCCGGTGCGCCGGGGGCCGGTCAGCGCGACGGGGTCGGCGACGGCGTCGCCGCCGCGGCACGCTGGCGCGCCACCTCGAAGCAGGCCACTGCGCCCGCCACGCCGACGTTGAGCGAGGGCAGCGCGCCATGCTGGGGGATGGCCACCACCGCGTCGCAGCGCTTGCGCACGAGCGGCGCCAGCCCCTTCTCCTCGCTCCCCACCACCAGCGCGACGGCGCCCTCACCGAGCGGCAGCTCGTAGAGCGACTGCGTGACCTCGCCCGCCAGGCCGACAGACCACACGTCGAGCTCGCGCAGCTCACTCAGCGCGGCCGGGATGCCGCCGACGACGGCAAAGGAGAGGTGCTCGAGCGCGCCGGCGGCCGTCTTGGTCACCGTCGGCGACAGGCGCGCCGAGCGGTGGCGTGGCAGGACGACGCCTCGCACCCCTGCGCACTCCGCGCTGCGCAGCAGCGCACCGAGGTTGCGCGGGTCGGTGATGCCCGCCGCGACGAGCAGGAACGGTGCGGTCCCGCCGACCGGGCGGCACAGCTCTTCGAGCGAGACCGGTTCGAGCGGGCGCGCCAGCGCCAGCACGCCCTGGGGCGCGTCCGTGCGCGCCTGCGCGTCGAGCCGCGCCCGTGGCACCGTCTCGACCGGGACGCGCAGGCGGCCGGCCAGTTCCTCGATCCGGTCGAGTTGCGGCGACGGGTCCTGCTCTTCGGCCAGGAGCACCCGGCGCACCGCGCGCCGGCCGACCGACAAGAGCTCCAAGACGGCCTGGCGGCCCTCCACCTGGTCGCCCCCGAGCTCGCTCTGGGCCTGGGGCCGGGGCCCGTGGGTGCCGGCCCGCCCGCGGCCGTCTGCTCCGCTCTGCGACCGCGCTGCACCTTGCCGGGCGCGCGCCGGCGCACTCCCCTTGGACCCCCGGCGCGCGCCGGCGCGTGGGGGGCGGCGGCTCACGCCGGCTCCATGAGGACCACCGCCAGGCAGGCGATGCCCTCCGCGCGCCCGAGCGCGCCGATGCCTTCGGCGCGGGTGGCCTTCACCGAGACCGGTGCCCCGACGACCGCGGCGAGGCGTTCACCCATGGCCGCGGTGTGCGGCGCCAGTCGGGGGGTGTCGGCGACGATCGTGCAGTCTGCGTTCACGCAGGCGAACCCGGCCTCGGCCGCCATGCGCACGACCTCGGTCAGCAAGGCGATGCTGTCGGCGCCCTCCCAGACGGGATCGCTGTCGGGAAAGTGGTGGCCCAGGTCACCGAGGCCGACCGCGCCGAGGACGGCGTCGGCCAGCGCGTGGGACACGGCGTCCGCGTCGCTGTGGCCGCCGAGACCGCGGGCCCCTTCGATGGCGACGCCGCCGAGGACGAGCGGCCGGTGGGGGTCCTCGGAAAAGCGGTGGATGTCGACGCCCTGGCCGATGCGCACGCTCACGCCTCCCGCGCCGCCAGCAGGCGCTCGGCTGTCCGCAGGTCTTCGGGCGCGGTGATCTTGACGTTGCCCGCTTCGCCTTCCACCACGACGATCGCGCCGCCCGCAGCCTCGACCACCATCGCGTCGTCGGTGGCCGTGGCGTCGGGCCCGGCCGCGTGCGCGGCGCGCAGCACGGCGGCGCGGAAGGCCTGCGGCGTCTGGACGGCCATCAGCCCGGCGCGGTCCAATGTGCTCGTCACCCGTCCCGACCCGTCCACCGCCTTGATGGTGTCACTCGGCTGCACCCCGGGGACAGCACCGTCGACGCCCGCCTCGTCGAGCGCGCCGACGACCGCGTCGAACAGCGCCGACGACGCCACCGGACGCGCCGCGTCGTGCACCACGATGATGTCGGCTGCGTCCGGGACGGCGGCCAGCCCGCAGCGCACCGACGCCGCGCGGGTGGGGCCGCCGCGGACCGTGACGTCGGCGCCGTGCGGCGCGTCGTCGCCACCGTCGGCCGGCAGGACCAGGACGACGCCTGCGGAGCCGGGCCGGCAGGCGTCGACGGCCCACTCCAGCACGGGCCGGCCACCGACCAGCGCGTACTGCTTCGGGGCGCCGAAGCGCGACCCCGAGCCGCCGGCAACCACGATCGACCACACCGTCGCCATGGGCTGGGTGCGACCGGACCCGTCGCTCAGGTCAGCGCCTCGTTGAGGCGCTCTTCGGCGGTCTCCTCGTCCACATTGAGCGCGAAGGTGAGCTCGGACACGAGAATCTGGCGCGCCCGCTGGAGCATGCGCTTCTCGCCGGCCGACAGGCCCTTGTCCTTGTCCCGGATCGACAGGTTCCGCACGACCTCCGCCACCTGGTAGATGTCGCCGGAGCGGAGCTTCTCGGAGTGGTTCTTGTACCGCCGCGACCAGTTGGTCGGCATGCGCGCCTCCTTCTTGCGCAGCACGGCGAACACCTCCTCGACCTCCTCGTCGTTGATGACCTCGCGCAGGCCGACGCCCTCGGTGTTGTCCGCCGGGACGTTGAGGATCAGGTCGCCGTAGGCGAGGCGGAGCACGAGGTACTCGCGCTTCTCGCCGAACGCGACCTTGGTCTCGCGCTTTTCGATGACCGCGGCGCCGTGGTGGGGATAGACGACTTTGTCTCCGACCTTGAAGGACACAGGACTAGGGCTCCCTTGGGTGAATCGGGTGCGCCCACAGGGCATAGGGCCGTGCGGGCGCCGCTTGGAGAGGGTGCCGGGACGGGCTCCAACCCTCCGGCGTGACGAACCATTCTACCAGATGAGCTGCTCATTCATAGCGCTCGAAGATGCTGGCCTCGACCAGGCGCGCCAGCCCGTCGCGCACGTGGCGGGCGGTCGCGGCGCCGATCCCCTCGACCGATTCGAGCTCCGAGGCGGAGGCCGAGAGGATCTCGGGCAGCGAGCCGAAGCGCTGGACCAGCCGCTCGATCAAGGTCTCCGAGAGCTGCTGGGGCAGCCGGTGCAGCAGGCGGTAGCCGCGCGGCGCGAGCTCGGCCCCCATCTGGTCGTGCGACCCGGGCAGGTTCAGCGCGGTCACGACCTTGGGCAGGTCCATGAGCGCGTCGGGCGGGAGCGAGCGCAGGTGCGCGATCCCCGCGTCGTCGGTGTAGTCGCGCAGGACCAGCATCAAGGTCTCCTCGGCGCCGGCCCTGAGCTCCTCGGTCTGGAGGTGGATCAGGCGCCCGTCGGAGCCGAGCTCGACGAGGTGGCCCTCGATCTCTTCGGCGATCCGGCGCACCATCTCGCCCGGCTGGAGGACCGAGACCACGTCGCGCACCGAGACGGTGTCCTCCATCTCGAGCCGGGTCAGCGTCGCCAATGCGTCGTCGTAGCGCACACGGAAGCGTTGGAGCGTCGAGAGCGCCTGGCTCGAGCGGTCGATGAGCCACCCGGCCGACTGGGTCGTGTGCTTCTGGTCGTTGCGGTACACGGCGATCGTGGCCATCGCTTCGGAGACGGCGATCACCGGCACGTCGATGGAGCGTGCGACGCGCTCGGCCGTGCGGTGCCGGGTCCCCGTCTCCGACGTGGGGATCGTCGCTTTCGGGACGAGGTGCACGTTGGCCCGGGCGATGCGCGAGGCGTCGGCGGCCAAGATGATGGCGCCGTCCATCTTGGCCAGCTCGGAGAGCCGTTGGGGGCTGTACTCGGCGTCGAGCAGGAAGCCCCCGGTGCACACCGAAAGCACGGCGGGATCGTCGCCCACCACCACGAGCGCACCGTGCTTGGCCTGCAGGATCCGGTCGAGGCCTTCCCGCAGCTTGGTCCCCGGTGCGATCATCGCCAGTGCGTCGTTCAGGGGCTGGCTGCCGCCGGGGTCGGACACCCGGGCATCGTATCCGGCCAGGTCTGCGCGCCGACCGCCCCGCCGGACGTACAGGCCAGCGCGTCGGCGAGCGTCCGCACACCGATCAGCGCGATCCCCCGCGGCGTCTCGCCGGCGAGCGCGTCGACCGACGACGCCGGGACGAGCGCGCGGGTGAACCCCACGCGCTGCGCTTCGGCAAGGCGCCGCGCCGCGCCGGGCACGGTCCGCACCTCGCCGGCCAGGCCGAGCTCGCCGAACGCGACGAGGTCAGCCGGCACCGGTCGTCCCGTCACCACCGACGCCAGCGCGAGCGCGACCGCGAGATCGGCCGCGGGCTCGGTCACCGCGATCCCGCCGGCTGCGGCGACGAAGACCTGCGCCGTGGCCGGCACCGGGACGCGCGTGCGACAGGCGAGGACGGCGGCGAGCAGGTTCGCGCGCGCCGAGTCGAGCCCGAGCGCGTGCGGGCGCGTGGCGCCGGCCCCGGCCGGGCCGAGCAACGCCTGCACCTCGACCAAGAGTGGGCGCCGGCCCTGCAGCACCGGCACCACCATGCTGCCGGGCACGCCGGGCATGCGGTCGCCCAACATGAGTGGGCCCGGGTCCTCGACGTCGCGCAGGCCGTCGTCGCGCATCTCGAAGATGCCGACCTCGCCGGTCGGGCCGAAGCGGTGCTTCACGGCGCTGAGCACGCGCAACGCGTGGTGCCGGTCGCCGTCGAAGGAGAGCACGGTGTCGACGAGGTGCTCGACCGCCCGCGGCCCGGCGAGATCGCCGTCCTTGGTGACGTGCCCGACGAGCAGGACGGCCACACCGCTCGACTTGGCCGCGCGCGTCAGGCGCTCCACGCATGCGCGCACCTGGGCCAGGCTGCCGGCGGGTTGGGGGAGCTCGGGGTCCGCGATCGATTGGAGCGAGTCCACCACCACGAGGGTCGGACGCTCCTGCTCGAGCGCCGCCTCGATCGCGTCGACAGCCGGCCCCTCGAGGGCGAGCAGCTGCGGGGGCACGGCACCGAGGCGCGCCGCCCGCCCGCGCACCTGGGCCAGGGACTCCTCCGCGGACGCGAGCAGGACGTCGAGGCCGCGGCCCGCGACCGACGAGAGCACCTGGAAGAGCAACGTGGACTTGCCGATGCCGGGCGGCCCGAACACCAGCGTGACCGACCCGCCGACCACGCCGCCGCCGAGGACCCGGTCGAGCTCCGCCACGCCGGTCGGCATCGGGCGCGCCGCGTCCGCGCTGACCTCGGCGAGCGGTTGCGGACCGGCGGGCGCGAGGACGCCGGTCGCGCGTGCGCCGCGCCGGACACGCACGTGGGCCGGCACGGCCGCCAGCGTGTTCCACTCGCCGCAGCCGGGGCAACGCCCGGCCCAGCGCAGCGACGTCGTCCCGCAGTCCCGGCAGGCGTAGGACTCGCCCGAGCGCGCCCGGGCCTGGGGAGTCGTCGCCATCGCCGGCACGTTAGGGACAGGGTGTCACACACATCCCGCCCGAACGCCTGTGCGAGGCTCGCGCCGTGCAGGCGCCGACGAGTCGCCAACGTGAGGAATGGCGTGCCCGACTCGGCGACGCCGACACCCACGCGCGCCTGGTGGCCACGCTCCCGTGCCTGCACGAGGTGGACCTGCGCCCCGCGGCGCGTCCCGCCGCGCTGTCGGGCTGGGTCCGTGTCGTCGCGTGGAACGTGCAGCGCGGCCGGCGCCCCGGGTCGCTGGCGACGGCGCTGCGGGCCGCGGGCGGGGACCTGTGCCTGCTCTCCGAGCTCGACGCCGGCATGGCCCGCACGCAGAACCTGCACACGACCGAGGTCGTGGCGCGTGAGGTCGACGCCGGGTTCGCCTTCGGGGTGGAGTTCGTCGAGCTCGGCCTCGGCGACGAGCACGAGCAGCGGGACGCAGCCGGCCTCGCCAACGAGCGCGGCCTGCACGGCAACGCCATCGTCACGCCGGCGCCGCTGGCGGACGCAGCGGTGGAGCGCCTCCCCGGCGCCGGGGCCGGGTGGTTCGGGCGTGACGCAGCACAGCCCCGGGTCGGGGGCCGCATGGCGGTGCTGGCCGCGGTGCGCATCGACGGCGTCGAGGTCCAGGTCGCCTCGACCCACCTCGAGAACACCAGCGACGCGGCGCACCGGGCCGAGCAGCTGGACCACCTGCTGGGCGCGCTCGAGCAGCGGGGCCCCGGTGCGCCGGCCGTCGTGGCGGGCGACTTCAACACCCTCGGCGCGGGCTACACCGAGCTCTTCGACCACGCCCTCGTCCGCACTCTCCGTGTGCGTGAGCCCACGCGCTTCACGTGGCCGGTCGACCACGAGCCGCTCTTCGAGGTCGCGCGCTCCTTCGGCTACGAGTGGGTCGACGCCAACGTCGCGGCGCCGACCACGGCACACGATGCCGCCGGGCTCCCCGACCACGTCCCGCTCAAGCTGGACTGGGTCCTGGTGCGCGGCCTGGTGGCGCGCCGCCCGGCCGTGGTCCCTGCCGGGGGGTTGTCCGATCACGACATGGTCAGCGTCGGCGTGCGCCTCCCGTGAGCGGCGCCGTCCGCCCCGCCGCGCGACCCGGCGACGACGAGGCCATCCTCGCCGTCGTCGACGCAGCCTTCAGCGACGACACCCGGGACGCGCGCGAGGAGCTCGCCATCGTGCGCGGCACGTGGGCCGCCTGTGCCCCCGACACGCTCGTGGAGCTCGTGGTGCACGACGACGGCGTCGTCGGGCACGCGCTCTCCGCCCCGGGCCGGGTCGACGGCACCCCGAGCCCGGTGGCGGGGGTGGCGCCGGTCTGCATCGCCCCGTCGCACCAGGGCGGCGGGCTGGGCACCCTGCCCATGCGCGAGATGATCCGGCACGCGCAGGCGCGCGGCTGGCCGCTCCTGGTGCTGCTCGGCGAGCCCGCCTTCTATGGACGGGTCGGCTTCGAGGCGGCCGGCGCACGCGGCCTGTGGTACGCGCCGGCCGGCCGCGACAGCCCACACTTCCTGGCACGCCCGCTCGGGGACGCGCCCGCGACGGCGCCCGGGCGCTTCAGTTACTGCTGGGAGACGGAGTAGCCGGGGCTACTCGGGGTCGGCGCCCGCGCCGGCCAGCTCGAGCGGCGGGGGCTCGAGGCCCTCGATCGCCCGGAAGCTCAGCTGCGGTCCCTCGCCTTCGATCGGCGACTCCTCGACGTCGACCACGACGGTCTCGCCGACGCGGAACTCCTTCCACAAGATGCGCTCCGAGAGCGGGTCCTCGACCAGCTGCTGGATGGCCCGGCGCAGCGGCCGCGCCCCCAACTGGGGGTCGTACCCCTTCTCGGCCAGCAGCGTGCGGGCGGCCGGCGTCAGCTCGAGGCCGATGCCCTGGTCCGACAGCTGCTTGACGGTGCGCGCCATGAGCATGTCGACGATCTCGACCACCTCGGCCCGCGAGAGCTCGTGGAAGACGATGACCTCGTCGATGCGGTTGAGGAACTCGGGGCGGAAGTGCGCCTTCAGCGCCTCGTCCACCTTCGCCTTCATCCGCTCGTAGGTCACGGCCTCCGACGTCTTGGCGAAGCCCATGTTCGCCTTGCGCAGGTCGGCGGTGCCGAGGTTCGAAGTCATGATCAGCACGGTGTTCTTGAAGTCGACCGACCGCCCCTGGGCGTCGGTGAGGCGCCCGTCCTCGAGGATCTGCAACAGCGTGTTGAAGACGTCGGGGTGTGCCTTCTCGACCTCGTCGAAGAGCACGACGGAGAACGGCTTGCGGCGCACCGCCTCGGTGAGCTGCCCGCCCTCCTCGTAGCCCACGTAGCCCGGGGGCGACCCGACCAGGCGGCTGACGGTGTGCTTCTCCATGTACTCGGACATGTCGAGTTGGATGAGCGCGTCCTCGTCGTCGAAGAGGAATTCGGCGAGCGTCTTGGCCAGCTCGGTCTTGCCGGTGCCCGTGGGCCCGAGGAAGATGAACGACCCGCTCGGCCGCTTGGGGTCCTTCAGGCCCGCCCGGGTGCGGCGGATGGCACGCGAGAGCGCCTTGAGCGCCTCTTCCTGGCCGACGATGCGCTTGTGGAGCTCCTCTTCCATGCGCAGGAGCTTGGCGGTCTCCTCCTCGGTGAGGCGGTAGACGGGGATCCCGGTCCAGGCGGCGAGGACCTCGGCGATGACCTCCTCGTCGACGACGTCGAACAGGTCGACGCCCTCGGCCCGCAGCTCGGCCTCCTGGGTCTCCTTGATGTCGAGGCGCTCCTTCTCCTGCTCGGCCAGCTTCTTGGCCTGCTCGAAGGCGCCCTTCTCGATGGCGGCCTCCTTGTCGGCACGCAGGCGCGCGATCTCCTCGTCGAGCTTCTTGGCGCTCGGGGGCGTGCTCATGCGGCGGATG
>DATJTU010000084.1:0-15459 GCA_035503015.1 Acidimicrobiales bacterium
CGACACGGTCGTGGGCCCGCTGGCCGCCAGCGATCCGCCCGGGACCTCGGTGGTCGTCTGGCTGCCGCTGTTGCACAGGTAGATGTGCCCGGCGATGGTCTGGGTGATCGGGCTCGACTGCACCACGTAGAAGATGCCCACTCCGGCGCCTCCGCTCGGGACCGTGACCGGCTCGGTGGCGGTGCTCCCCGACGAGTCCGGCGTCGACGAGCCGCCGCACGCGACGAGCGTGTAGCCCGGGGGCGCCGTCGCGGTCATCGTGTAGCCGCCGGCGCCGACCTGGGTCGGGGCGAGCGGGTTGGGCGTGCCCGGGACGGTCGTGGGCCCAGTCGCGGCGAGGGCGCCACCCGGGACTTCGGTGGTGGTCTGGCTGCCGCTGGTGCACAGGTAGATGTGCCCGGCGATGGTCTGGGTGATCGGGGTCGACTGCACCACGTAGAAGATGCCCACCCCGGCGCCCCCGCTGGGGACCGTGACCGGCTCGGTGGCGGTGCTGCCCGACGAGTCGGGTGTCGAGTTACCGCCGCATGCAACGAGCGTGTAACCAGGTGGGGCCGTGGTTGTCATGGTGTAGCCGCCCGCACCGACCTGGGTCGGGGCGAGCGGGTTGGGCGTGCCCGAGACGGTCGTGGGCCCGCTGGCCGCAAGGGTGCCGCCAGTCACCTCGGTCGTGGTCGGATTGCTGTTGTTGCACAGGTAGATGTGCCCGGCGATGGTCTGGCTCGGACCGGCGCAGTTGAGCTGAGCCAGGTTGAAGACACCCGAGTCGGTCGTCGTGAACCCGTCCGACCACCTGCTGGAGATGTCGAGCGTGATCAGACCCGAGGCCGTCGCCGGGAGGGTCTGGGTGATCGTGGTCGAGGAATATGGCTGCCCCGGGGATGCCGCGACGCTGAAGGAAGTCGTGCTCAGCGTCGCGAGACCACCGGTCACCGACGTGACCGATCCGGTCTCCGGCAGATTGAAGTCGTTCGCGATGGACCAGACGATCGTGTAGCCACTGCCGAGAGGGCTGGCGCAACTGGCCCGGGCACTCACGAAGTTGTCGTGCGCGAAGGCGGGGGTGGCGAACGCCACCAACCCGACGAGGGCCAGCAGGGACGCGAAGCTTCCCTTGATCACCCTGCGCACGCGACTGGACTTGCGACGTGATCCACCGACCGACGACGCCAACCGCGTCATGATCGACCTCGCACCGCCTCGTCGTTCCGAACTCGCCAATCTGGGACCCCCAGTAGGACCGACCGCCAATAGGAAGATGGCGCGCACGTTACCAACAACGGAGGCACAATTCGCGGCTTTGAAAGACGAAGCTGGGAGCGCACGTGGTCCTGGCGCCGCAATGATCGTTTCAGCGGCACACACTCGTCGGACGGACCGGTAGACGGGCGCCGATGACCGACGTCCGCCTGTCCATCCGGCGTGCACTCCGAATCGCGCCGACCCGTGACGGAGACCGCGTCACCACGCTGGAGCTCTTCTTCGACCTGGTCTACGCGTTCGCTTTCACACAGGTGACGACCTTGATGGCGCACGGACAAGCGCCGGGATCACTGGTCGACGGTTTCATCATCCTCTCGCTGCTCTGGTGGTCGTGGTGTTCGTTCTCGTGGCTCGCGAACCAGGCGCATGCGAACGAGGGCGCGGTCGAGGGAGCCTTCGTGCTCGCCACGATCGCCGTCTTCATCGCGTGCATCGCGATTCCCGACGCCTTTCGGGCGGTTCCGGGGGCGCTGTCGGGGGCAGCGGTCGTCGTGGCCTGTTACGCCGTGGTCCGGGTCGACCACCTCGCCGTGTACCTGATGGCGGCGGGGCAGGATGCGACCCTCCGGCGGCAGATCCTGGTCACGCTGCTGACGGCGCTCCTCCCCACGCTGGTGCTGCTCTGCATCGGGGCAGGGTTGGGCGGGACCGCCCAGCGCTGGATCTGGCTGACGGCCGTCTGTTACGACTTCGCGGCCGTCTTCGTGACCGCGAAGGTCACGCAGGGCTGGCGGATCCAGTCAGCGGCACACTTTGCCGAGCGCTACGGGCTCATCGTGCTCCTGGCGCTCGGCGAGTCGATCGTCGCCGTCGCCGCCGGACTGGGCCACGCGCACCTCACATGGCGGGTGGTGACGGGGGCCTTCTTGTCGGTTCTGATCGCGGTGGGCCTGTACCTCGCCTACTTCGGTCGGCTCCTCAGCCGGCTCGGCCGGGCGCTCGAGGAGGTCCGCGAACGTGACCGCGCCCGGTTGGCGGAAGACGCCTTCACGTACTTCCACTTCCCGATCATCGCGGGCATCATCGTGACCGCGCTGGGCGTCGACCTCTCGATGGCCGATCTCGGCAAGACGCACATCGGCGCCACGGCCGGTTGGGCACTCGGCGCGGGCGTCGCGCTCTTCCTTGCGGGGACGGTGGCCGCAGCTGTGCGCGCCGGACACGCATGGCCGGTACCCCGCATGCTCACGGTCGCCGTGCTGCTCGGCCTCGCGCCCCTCTTGTCCGTCCTCGATGCGCTGCCCGCCGTCGGCCTGACCGCGTCGGTCACGCTCGCCCTCGCGCTGGCGGAGCGGTCACTCGACACCTCGACCGCAGCCGTCGATCAAACCGCGGAACGGCCTTATCCCTGACTCGGACGCCGGCTCACCCCGTGACGGCGCGAGAAGCCGCGCGGTTAAGTTCAGGGCACCCGTATCGTCTTGCTCGCACCATGGAGAGGAAGGGTTGACCGATGCCTGAGGAGCAACTGGACGGACCAGTGATCTTCTGTTTCGACGGTTCTGAGGGATCGCGTGGCGCCATGCGCGCCGCCTCTCGGCTGATCGCCCGCCCGGTGGACGCCGTCGTGTTGACGGTGTGGGAGACGATCGCCACCCGCCTGGCCATTTCCGGCGCCTTCGCCGCCGGCGTCACCACGGGCGGATCGGATCTCGACAATCAGGAAGAGTCCTTCGCCAAGTCGGTGGCGGAGGACGGCGCCAACCGCGCCACCGAACACGGTTACAACGCGCGAGCGCTGACCCGCGAGTCGTTCGACGGCATCCCGGCCGCGATCATGGAGGTCGCTGACGAGCTGTCCGCGCGCCTGATCGTCTGTGGTCAGCGCGGGCGGGGCACCATCCGCTCCACGCTCCTCGGCAGCGTGTCGCACACGCTGGCGTCGCACTCGAAGCATCCCATCCTCATCGCCCACGAGGCGCGCTCGGGCGACGCCTAGACGAGAAAGGACACGGGGCGGCTCGCCGGCGCCCTCTCAGTAGGACTCGTAGGGGCTCGCGATGTCCTCGTCGAGCGTGAACTGCCGGAGACCGGTCGGCTCGACGAGCTCCGCCTCGAAAGAAGCGTCCGGACCGAGGCGGAGTCTCACGACGCCGCTTCGCTTCACGCCGATCGTCCTCTGCAACCTCTCCGGCAAAACCGCCCACGTCGTTGGAGCCCACACATGGCACCGTTCGGGTTCGACCAGTGTCCGGTACTGGTGCACATGACCACTGAGCACGAGCCGCGACCCGACGTCGTCGAGAGACGCGGTCAGCCGCGACCGGGCTGGTTCGGGAACGAACCGGTACGACGGTGCGGCTGCCAGCTCGTCCGCGTCGGCGGTCAGCGGCTTGTGGGTCACGAGCACGACCGGCCGTCCTGATGCCCGAGAGAGGCAGTTCTCGAGCCACGCCCACTGCTGCGTTTCTTCGTCGAGATCCGATCCGAACAGTTGTGCGTTGACCCCGACGACGATCCACTCCCCCGCTTCGACGGACCAGTGGCCGGGCCCGATGTGGTCGATCCAATGCCCGAGGCGATCCCCCGTGACGGTGAACCGCTCCGAAGCACCCGGGTTGTCCCCGATGTCGTGGTTGCCGGGGACGGCGATCCAGGGGACCCCGAGCGCGTCGAGCAGGCGACGTGCGTGCACGAGCTCTCCTGGGTCTTCCGTGCCGTTGAGCGTGAGGTCGCCGACGTGGACGACCAGGTCGTAGCCGCCGGCCAGGTCGCACACGGCGTCCCAGTTCGAGTTGGCCTCGGGCGTACGCGGGGACAAATGGCTGTCCGATACGACCAGCACCTGGACTCCCGCCACCGATCGGACCATACCGGGACGTTGCCGGCGCGGCAGCGCGTGCCGGTTCAGGCCGCGGCGGAGACGGCGAGGACCGGCGTCGGGGCGCGGAGTCGCGCGTGGAGGAGTGCACCTCCCTTGGCGACGCCGTAGACGGCGGCGGAATAGACGCCGACGAAGAACCCGATCGGCCAATTCGACCAATAGGAGCTGGCGATCGAGAACCAGGCCGTCAGCAGCGCGATCGCAACGGAGAGCGTGATGGCGCGCGAGGGACGGGACGCGAGCACGCGGGCCGCTGCGGGCGGACCCACCATCAGGCTGAAGATGAGCAACGACCCGACCACCGGCACGGTCATGGCCGTGGCCAACGCGAGGATGACGAGGAACGCCATCTCGATCAGATGGTTGTGGACGCCCCGCGCCGCCGCGACATCAGGCAGCGACGACGACAAGAGCAGCGGTCTGTAGAGAGCGCCGACTGCGATGAGGCAGCCGGCCCCGAGAAGGGCGACGGGCGCCAGTGCGGTCGTGCTGACGCCCAGCACCTCGCCGAACAGCAGCGAGAAGATCTCTTGGGAGTACTCCGTGGTGTGGCTCAGGAAGGCGGCTCCGAGCGCGAGCATCATGACGAGCGCCAGCGCCGTGACCACGTCGTGGCGACCGCGCCGGCCCAGCCAGCCGATCGTCAATGCGGCCGCGACGGCGAACACGCCGAGCCCGAGAAGTTCGTTGGCGCCGATCAGCGCCGCACCCGCCGCGCCGGCGAAGGCGCCGTTCGGGATGGCGTGAGCGGGAAAGGCGTCCCCGCGCAGCACGACGAAGAGCCCGACGACGCCCGCCACCACGGCCACCATGGTGGCGACGATCCACGCGTTGGTCATGAAGCCCGAGAACATCACGAGCTCCCGGAGCTCATGCGGGGCGCGGCGCCCGGGCGGGACGGGCTGCGGCGCGCGGCGCGCGCTCCCTCGCTCACACGAAAGGCGAGACCGGATACGAGGTAGAGCACGAAGACGAGGCCGACGATGCAGAAGCTGACGGGCAGCGTGTCGCGGCCCGCGCCCCAATCGGCGCTGTCGTAGGCCAGGAGGATGCCCAGCCAGGTCGTTGCGATCCCCAACCCGGCCGCAACCGCGACAGCGGCGACGATGCGCTTGGTCAGGCGCAGGGCGGTGGCGGCGGGACCGATCAGCAGCGCGGTCGAAAGGATCGCGCCGACGGCGATCGACGAGAGGCCGACCGCGAAGGCAAGGGCCGCCATGTAGGCCAGCTCGACCACGCCGACACGGAGCCCGCTTGCCGCGGCCAGGTCGGGGTCGATGGAGGTGAGCAAGAGAGGGCGGAAGCCGGCAGCGACCACGAGGACCGCCAGGACGCCGAACACGATGACGACCGGCACGGTCGACGGCGCGGTGACGAAGATCGAGCCGAAGAGGATCTCCTGGGTGGCCCCGGTCGTCGCCGTCGTCGTGGTCGTGAGGTACAAGAACAGCGACGCCAGGCCGATCGAGGCACCGAGCACGATGCCGGTGGCGAGATCGCGGGACCGGACGTGGCGCACACCGACCGCTTCCATCGCGCCGGCGCCGAGGACGGCGCCGGCCAGGAACCCGACGAGCGGATTGATGCTGACGAGCACCGCCGCCGACCCGCCGGTCGCGGCAGTGTCGGTCAGGGCATGGCCGGCGAAGGACTGGCCCCGGATCACGGTGAAGACACCGATGCTCGCGGAGACGACTGCTGTCACCCCTCCGATGATCAACGCCGTGTGGACCTGGGCGCTGGAGAAGAATCCCGGCTCGAAGAGCCACGACATGGGCTCAGCCCACTTCGATGGCGTCGTGGGGCGCGACCTTGTCCCCGTCGTCGCTGCCGGGGCCGACCACGACGAGGACGCGCCCGTGCACCCGCAGCACGTCGACATGGTGTCCGTACAAGGCGCTCAGGACGTCGCTCCGCACGACTTCGTCGACGGTGCCCGTGACGGCGCGCCCGTCAGCGAGGTACACGAGGCGGTCGAGAACAGGGAGGAGCGGGTTGATCTCGTGCGCCGACAGCAACACGGCCACCTGGTGCTCGGTTGCGATCCGATGGAGCAGCTCGACCACCTCTTGTCCGCTGGAAAGATCGAGGTTGGCGAGAGGCTCGTCCAAGAGGAGCAGGCGTGGCTGGCCGATCAGGGCGTGGGCGATCAGGATTCGCTGCAACTCACCTCCTGAGAGCCGCCCCACCCGCGAATCGGCGAAGCCCTGTGCGCCGACCGCGGCCAACAGTTCGTCCACCCGGGCTCGGCGGGCCCTCGAGGGGAGGGAGAATCCGAGGCGGTTCCCGCCGATTCCCAGCTCCACCATGTCTCGTGCCCGCATTGGCAGGTCCGGGTCGAGGACGACCTTCTGGGGGACGTAGCCGATGGCGCGGTGACGACCTGAACCGTCCGCCACGTCGATCCTGCCTCCGCTGAGGCGCTGCAGGCCCAGGATCGCCCGGAGCAGGGTCGTCTTCCCTGCACCGTTGGAACCGATGAGACCGGTGAACTGGCCGGCAGCGACGGTGAAGCTCACCTCGTCGAGCACTCGTCGGCCGGCGAGGACGACGCTCGCATGGTCGACCGCCAGCACGGGGGCGACCGGCGGCCCTTCGGTAAGAGACCGGGCCGTCACAGCTGCTGCGTCGAGGTGCCCTTCGCCACAGCCTGACGGATGGCGTTGGTCTCGGCCAGCATCCATGTCTGGTAGTCGTAGCCGGGCGTCGGCATTGTCTCGTAGACACCGACGACCGGTACTCCGGACCGCTCGGCGTTGGAACGGATGGATTCGGTCAGCGAATCGACCACCTGCTGGTTATAGGCGAAGAGCTTGACCCGGTGCTCGGAGAAGAACCCGTTCTCCAGCGCGATGTCCTGAGCCGTGGGATCCGTCCCGTTCATGATGTCCGCCTGGAAGGAGAACGGCGTCAGGTTGTGGATGCCCATGGCCGTGAGCAGGTAGTCCGCAACCGGCTCGGTGGTTGCCGCTGTGATATTGGGGTAGCTCGACCTGAAGGCGGCGATGGCCGAGAGCCAGGGACCCAGCGACGCATCGAACTTCGCGACGTTCGCTCTGTAATAGGCCCGGTGCCGAGGGTCGAGTGCGCCGAGGTCCTTCCCGACCGCATCTGCGACGGCAGGCATGGTCTTCGGGTCGTACCACAGGTGCGGATTCGGAGTGCTGTTGGGCAGGTGCAGCAACGCCTGGACGTTCACGACCTTCCGTTTCGAGTTCGGCGACGCGGACTCGATCCTGTTCATGAAGGTGTCGTACCCCACGCCGTTCTGGATGACGACGGACGCCCCCGAGATCTCGCCCGCCACGCTCGGACTGACCTCGTAGGAGTGCGGGTCGGTGTTGGGGTTGCTCTCGATCGACGAGACGTGGACGTATCGCCCACCGATCTGTGCGGCGACGTTGCCGTATTGGTTCTCTGCGGCGACCATGGAGATGGGGCTGCTCGCGGCTGCCGCGGTCTCGGGCACGACGAAGGGCGACGCCGTCACCGTCGCCGCCAGGGCGACCAGGCCCAACGCCGTTCCGAGGATCCCGGCCCTCGCGACCCTTGCGACCTGCCGTGGCGATCTCACGCGCCTCCCTTTCCTCCCGCCGGTGCGATCTCTCTAATCAGGAATGGTTTCGGTTACCGATAACGCAGGTTAATCTAAATGAAAACCATTTCGGACGCAACCAAGGGAGTCGCCACGGTGCCAGGTCATCGGGCAGGAGAAGCCCCTTCGAAGAGCACGGCGGCTGGGACTCGTCTCCGCGAACGCTCGACCCGGCAGAAACGGGCTCTCGTCGCGGCTCTCGCTTCGTCACCGCGCTTTCGCTCGGCGCAGGACCTGCACGCCGACCTGCGCGCCGGCGGGGAGCGCGTCGGTCTCACCACGGTCTACGCCCAGTTGAAGGCCCTCGCCGGGAGCGGCGACGTCGATGTCCTGCGCGCGTCCGACGGTGAGTCCCTGTACCGCCGGTGCGCGACAGCCGGACATCACCACCACGTCGTGTGCCGCCACTGCGGGCGCACCGCGGAGGTGGAGGGGACGGCGGTGGAAGCGTGGGTGGCACGGGTGACCGCCGAGCTGGAGTTCGCCGACGTCGACCACACCCTCGAGCTCGTCGGAACGTGCGCTCGATGTGCAGCGGCCACGGCGACGGGCACCGAACGTCGGTGAGCCGAATCGTCGCCGAACAGGATGGGGTCGGCCCGGAGCCACCGTGTGTCTCGGCGGACCCGACGCGAGACCAAGCCCATCGGTGTCAGCCCGCCATAATCGGGAACGGTCGTTTTGGTAGCTTCTGACTCGGTCTTCTGACCCAGTTCAGGCCAACTTTTGACCAAAGGGGGATGCCCCGATGGAACCTCGAACCGACGCACGTCAGCCTGTGCGGTCCGTGGCCTCCCGGCTCCACATCAATCAGCGCACACTGCAGGTCGTCCTCGGTGCGATCTGGATCCTCGACGGACTGCTCAAGTTCCAACCGAACCTGCTGAAGCCCTCCTTCGTCGACAACGTCATCAGGCCCATGGCGGACGGCCAGCCGGCACTGGTCGGCTCGACCATCAGCCACATGGCCAACTTCCTGTCCCACGAGGCCACGATGTGGGTGGCCCTCTTCGGGCTGATCGAGATCGCGATCGGCGCCGGCATGATGTTCCGCCGCTCGCTCAAGCCCGCCCTGGTCGCGTCCTTCGTCTGGGGCATCGGCATCTACATCTTCGGCGAGGGGCTGGGGATGGTGCTCACCGGCGACACCTCTCCACTCGTCGGCGCGCCCGGTGCCGTGTGCTTCTACGTGCTGCTGGGCCTGATGCTGTGGCCGAAGTCCGAAGCCGAGACGTCGTCGCGCCAGGTGGACGGGATCGAGTCGTCGGCCGCCGCCCACGGCCTCTTCGGCGGGACGGGGTCGTTGCTGGCATGGGCCGCCTTCTGGGTCCTCGAGGCAGTCATCTGGCTGTTCCCCTACAACCGGAGTGGCAACGCGATCGCCAATCAGATGACCGACACCGCGAACGGCGAGCCGGGCTGGTACGCGCACTTCTTGACCTCGTTCGGCCATGCATTCGTCGGCGCCGGCGTCTGGGTCGCGGTCATCCTGGCCGCCTTCTCGCTGGTGATCGCCCTCGGCCCGCTGCTCTCGAACCGGCCCCAGGTGTTCATCGGTCTCGGCATCGGTCTTGCCCTTGTCTACTGGGTGACCGGGCAGGGTTTGGGAGAGCTGCTCACCGGGTCCGGGACCGATCCGAGCAACGGCCCCATCATCGCCCTCATCGGCCTCTCCGTCTTGCCCCTGGTGCCGGCACGCGCCGACGAGCCCACCCCGGCGTCCCGCCTCCTGACGGCGCATCCGCTCGCGGCGGTGTTCAGCGTCATCGCCATCGTCGTCGTGCCGCTGGCGGCAGCGGTCGTCCCGGTCTCCGGCGACGCCGCCGTCTCCGCATCAGCTCCGTCCAGCTCCGCCACCACCGCGTCGTCCTCGTCCTCGAGCGGCTCCTCGATGGACGGCATGTCGATGTCCGGCACGCGGTCGAACGCGACCGCCACGTCCCACTCGGGATCGCACTCCATGAACATGTCGGCCATGGGCGGCCTCAACGCGGTGAACCCCAACTGGAAATACACCGGGCCGGCGCTGCCCGCTGCCGAGGTGAACGCGCTCACCGTCTCGAGCGACGAGCAGGACAAGGGCCATCTGATGCAGACGCCCAACTGCGACGCCAAGCCGACTGCGCAGGAGATGCTCGGCGCCACGCAGTACATCCAGACCACGTCGGCCGCGGTGGCCAAGTACAAGAACCTCAGCGCCGCCCTGGCCGCGGGCTACGTGCCGATCACCAGCACCAACTACCCGGTCGTCCACTACCTCAACATCAAGTACATGAACCCCCAGGACGTCATGAACCCCAACGCGGTCGATTCACTCGTCTACGCGACGACGCCCTACGGCCCGGTGCTCGTCGCCGCGATGTACCTGATGCCCGACCGCAGCGACGGGCCCATGCCCTACGGGTGCCTGGTGCAGTGGCACGCGCACACCAACCTCTGCACGAGCGACCGAACAGGTCAGATCGACGGCCTCCAGCCGTGTGACAGCGGCTCACATCCGGACCCGACCACACCGTTCATGACCCACGTGTGGCAGGTGCCGGTCCCAGGCGGCCCGCTCTCGATCGACCCGTCGGACCTCCAGGTCGTCCAAGCGGCGATCATGGCGCAACAGCAGGGTCTTGCGCCGACGACCACCGGAGGCGTCCCGAGCTAGACGGCGCGCGCCGCGCCGGGCGCCGGGTCCCTCCGGCTGCGCGTCCGGCTGGGCGTGTCGCAGCGAGGACCAGATCTCAGCCTCGTAGTGGGGGCAACCATCCGGTGACGCTTCGTGGAACGACGCCACGTGCTCGAGAAACTCCTTGGCCGTCTGCAGCTGCGTGATCTGCTCTTCGAGCGTGCGCACGTGGCGGTCGATCACGACGCGCCACTGTGGGAGCTCCTCGCTTCCGGCAAGGAGCGAAGCGATGTCGTCGAGGCTCATCAAGCCGGCCCGCTGCCAGTAGCGGATCACCGCGAGCCGGCGCAGTTCGGCGTCCCCGTACCAGCGTCGCCCCGAACGGCGTGACACGGGGTCGAGCAGGCCACGCTCCTCGTAGTAGCGGATCGTCGATGCCGGGACGCCGAAACGCCGCGCGACCTCGTTGATCGGGACGAGCGCGTCGGCGTCCGCGTCCGCTGCTGGATGCGGCATCACGATTGCATCTTGCCCGCGCCGGCTCTTGCGCTCAAGTTGACTTGAACGTGCACCATCGGGCCATGGCCCGGCGCGTCCTGATCGACCTGGACCCGCTGCGGGACAGCCGGGCGTTCCGCCAGCTCTTCGAAGGGCAGGTCGTCACCATGGTCGGCAGTCAGCTGACCGCCGTCGCCGTCGCCTACCAGGTCTTCGAACTGACCCACTCCTCGTTCCAGGTCGGAGCGGTGAGCCTGGCCCAACTCCCCGCCTTCTTGTTCGGCAGCCTGGGTGCCGGGGCGGTGCGGCACCGTGTCAACCGCCGGCGCCTCCTCGTCCTCGCGTCGCTCCTTCTCGCCTGCACGAGCACGGGGCTCGCTCTCAACGCAGCGTTCGGCACGTCCTCCTCCCTGGCCGTGATCTACCTCCTCATGGCCGTCTCGGCCGGCTTCAGCGGCGCCGTCGCCGCGCTCACCACCGCCGCCGTGCCCTCGCTGGTCGCACCTCGGCACCTGACAGCCGCGTACAGCACCATGCAGGTGATCGACCAAGTGGGCATGGTCGCCGGTCCACTGGCTGCGGGCGCCGTGATCGCCGTGGTCGGCCTCCCGGGGTTGTTCGGTCTCGACGCGCTGACCTCGCTGTGGTGCGCGGTCTTCTTGTACAAGGCGACGGCATCCTTGCGGGCCGGGGCAGCAGTGGCGGCCGGCTCACGAGCGCGCGCGCTGGTCGAGGGCTTCGCGCACGTCCGGAGTCGTCCCGAACTGCTCGGGGCTTCGCTGGTCGATTTGTGCGCCACGGTGTTCGGACTCCCACGTGCGCTCTTCCCCGCGCTCTCGGTCAGCGTCTTCCACGGCGGGGCGTTGACCCTGGGCGCGCTCACCGCAGCCCCCGCACTCGGAGCCTTGCTCGGCTCGGTCACGTCGGGCTGGCTGGCACGGGTCGGTCGCCAGGGCTTGGCGGTGATCGCTGCCGTCGTCGCCTGGGGATCGGTCATCGTCGTGTTCGGGATCGCCGCGGTGCTCTGGGTCGCGCTCGTCCTCCTCATGCTCGCCGGGTGCTTGGACCTGATCTCTGCCGTGCTCCGGAGCACCATCGTGCAGAGCGCGGTGGACGAGCGGTTCCGCGACCGGGTGTCGGCGCTCCACAGCGCCGTCGTCGAGGGTGGTCCGAGGCTCGGCGACCTCGAGTCGGGGTTGGTCTCGAGCGCGCTATCGACGCGGTTCGCGGTCGTGTCGGGCGGTGCCGTCACCGTCGTCGGCGCGCTGGTGGTGGCGTTGGCCCTTCCCGGCTTTCGTCGCTACTGCCGCGCCAGGGCGGCACTGTAGGGTCGGTCCATGTCGTCTGGGCGTGACGATGTGACCGCCGCCCCCATCACCCAGCTCTCGCACGTGCAGCTGCTCGTGTCGGACGTGGACGCGAGCGCTCGGTGGTACACGACCGTGCTCGGACTCGTTCCCTACGCCGAGGACCGCGCCATCGGATACGTCGCGCTCCGGCAGCCTGCGGCGAGGATGGTCCTGGTCCTGACGGAGCGCGAGCCACGCGACGAAAGCACGGGGAGGACCGGGCAGCACGACCCCGCGTCGGACGGCCTCGATCACATCGCTTTCGCGGTGTCCGACGGCGAAGCGCTCCACGGATGGGCGGCGCGCCTCGCCGGACTCGGCGTCGCGCACGACGGCGTGGTCCTCGAGAACGGCAACCCGTCGCTGCAGCTCCGTGATCCCGATGGGATCGCGATCGAATTGGTTGCCGCGGGCTGAGCTTGCAGCTCCTGCCCATCCGGAGCTCCTCGCGGGCTCGCCCTACGCGGGAGGCCGGCCGCGCCGCCGGGCCATCAGCAAGCTGAGCAGTACGGAGGCCGTGATGACGACGGCGATGACGACAAGGCTCACGTAGATCGGCAGCTCGACCACGTTCGTCAGCATCAACTTGATGCCGATGAAGATCAGGATCAACGAAAGCCCGTACTTGAGGTAGGCGAAGCGGTCCATGATGTCGGCGAGGACGAAGTAGAGCGCTCGGAGCCCGAGCACTGCGAAGGCGTTGGACGTGAACACGACGAAGACGTCTCGCGTGACACCGAAGACGGCGGGAATGGAGTCGGTCGCGAACACGAGATCGCTCGATTCGATGGCGACCAAGGCGATGAACAGTGGCGTCGCCCACAGGCGGCCCTGGTCGCGGACGAAGAAGCGGTCACCCTGGAAATCCCGCGTGACCGGGATGACGCGCCGCGTGGCGCGCACGAGCAGGTTGCGGTCAGGGTCGGCCGCCTCGCCGCTCCTCGCCATGCGGATGCCGCCGACGATGACGATGGCGCCGAAGATATAGAGCACCCAACTGAAGGTGTCGAGCAGGTTGGCCCCGGCGGCGATGAAGGCCGCGCGCAAGACGAGCGCACCCACGACCCCGTAGTAGAGAACACGGTGCTGGTACTCGCGGGGAACCGCGAAGACGCCGAAGAGGACCACGAAGACGAAGACGTTGTCGACGCTCAGGGCCTTCTCGAGGAGGTAGGCCGCGAAGTACTGCGATGCGACGTCGGAGCCCTGGACGAGGCCGAGGATGAGCCCGAAGACGACGCTCACGAGGATCCACCCCGCGCTCGCGAGCAGCGCCCAGCCGAGCGTGGGAGGTCGCAACCGGTAGGTCCGGATGTCGATCACGAGCAGCACCGCGATCGCCCCGACGACGGCGCACCACGCCCATACGGGGACTTCCGTCACACCGGGAGTCTCGCCCACGTGCGCGGGCCGGCCGATGGCGCCCGGTACCCGCTGGGAGCACGCTGGGATCGCCACGGCAGCGACCGGGTGGCACGGGTGTACATTGCCGACTGACCGGTGCCGCCTGCGTGCGTGTGCCGGAGGCGTCGAGGAAGTGTCCGGGGGCACGACATGACGACACGGAGCACCGCACCGTCGCTCGATCACCGCAGCCGCGTCCTCGATGACGTCGAGCCCCTCACCCTCGACCAGCTCGTGGACGAGATCGGCGCCGCAGCCACGCGGGCCAATGGCGACCTCGCCGCGCACGCACAGGCGGCGCTCGGCCTCCCGCCGCTCGTGCTCACTGTCGGCGACGCGTCGTGCACCGTCGACCGCGGGCTGATCGAGCGCGGCGCTCGCCCCGGTGCCGTGCTCCATGTCGACCCCGGCGCGCTGGCCGATCTCGTCGCGGGTGTCCGCTCGACCTACGGGCTGGTCTTCCTCGGCGGTGGCCGGCCGGAGAACGACAGCTTCCGTGAGGTGCTCGCCTGGGACCATGTCCTCCAAGCTTTCTTCGACGGGCGCCCCCTCCACGAGCCCGGCGCGCTGCACTTCGTCGCCCCCGACGGCAGCGAGCTCAGCTTCGACCAGACGTTCGGCCCCGACGACGATGACGCGGCCATCGGGCACTTCCTCGCCGAAGCAGGGTTCTGCCGCTTGCGGGGCTGGATCGACCCCGCCCTCCTCCCGGCGATCGAGTCCGAAGTCCAGGCCGCCGCGCGCTCGTCGCAACCAGAAGAGCCCGATCGCTGGTGGGCGACGTTGCAGGACGGGACCACGCGCTGTGTCCGCGTGATGCGTCTCCTCGACTCCGCGCCGCACATGGCAGAGCTTGCGCACGGCGAGGTGTTCGCGCGCCTGCAGAGACTGTTCGACGACGGCCACGAATTCCGCGCCGACGAGCCGCAGGCGAGCGAGGGGCTGATCAAGCCGCTCGACGTGGCGTCCGGGCTCAGCGAGTTCCCGTGGCACCGGGATTGTTCCATGGGCGGTCATCACTTCCGCTGCGCGGGCTACGCCGTCGGCCTGCCCCTCACCGTCACGGGCGCGGACGCCGGCTATCTGCGCGTCATGCCCGGGTCACACCGGGTCTCGACGCCGGCTCCCGGCCTCTTCGACGGGTTCGACCCCGGCTTGCCGGTGCTCCCGGTCGAGACCGAGCCTGGCGACCTGACGATCCACGTGAGCTGCATCCTGCACGGCACCAAAGCGCCCAAGACGGTGGAGCGGGTCGTCACCTACACCACGTACTCACTTCCCTATCTGGGGAGCCGGGGCGCCGCCGCGCCGCGGCCCGAGCTGCGCGACGCCATGGTCTCGGCGGCGCGCGGTCCCAGCTCCTAACGAACACGCGGTCGACCGGCCCCACTGCGTCCGCAGCCCTCATACGCTGACGGGCCAGAGGAATAGCCCGCGGCGTGCGTGCCAGCATGACGGGGGCCGAAGCAGCGGGGAGCATGCAGGTATGGCAATGGGCAACAGGCCGGAGGTCAAGACCGCCCCGGGTCCCATCGTCGTGCTCGACGTGTCGCTCCTGGCGCAACAGCTCGCCACCGCGATGGCTCGGGTCCCCTGGCGGCACCCCTTCCGCGGGCAGTCGACCCCGTGGTCAAATCTCGGCGTCACGGTCACCCGGGAGCTGACCCGTACGTTCATGGGCTACGCGTCGGCGCTGCGTATCCCTGAATTCCGCTCCCTCGAGCTCGTCATCGACGGGATCTGCCAGAGGATCATGCCGCCGGTGGTACGCACGCTCGACGTGGAAGGGATCGCGTGCGAGTTCGGCGGGGTGCCCGGGATCCTCTACCTCCCACGGTCCATGCCCCCCGTCGGCGTCATCCTCTACCTCCACGGTGGGGGCTACATCGGCACCTCGCCCAACATGTAC
>DATJTU010000085.1:0-10352 GCA_035503015.1 Acidimicrobiales bacterium
TCACCGAGGACGCGCTCGCCGTCGCCCTCTTCGGCCCGGGGTCGATCGTCCACGATTCGGTGGTCGAAGACGACGGCGGAGGTCTGGCCGGCCACGCCCTGTGGTTCCGCACCTTCTCCACGTTCTTGGGCAAGACCGGCATCTGGCTCGAAGACCTCTACGTCCGTCCGGATCACCGGCGCCGGGGTCACGCGCGGGCGTTGCTGACCCACCTGCGCGGCCAGACGGAGGGCCGGGTGGAGTGGGAGGTGCTCGAGTGGAACGAGCCGGCCATCACCTTCTACCAGCAGCTGGGTGCCCGGCCGATGGGCGGCTGGACCCACTACCGCTGGGACGAGCTCGACTACCGCGGCCAGGCTTAACGAAAGATCACGCCCGTTCCTTCCGAAACTCGCAGGCGGTCTCAACCGGTCGCTGCAATTAACTCAGCGAGCTTCTCACAGGGCTTGAGCCAGCCGAGGGTCTCTCGGGGTCGTCCGTTCATCTTGCGCTCGATCTCGTCGAGATCGGCGCGGCTCAGGGCACGCAGGTTGGTCCCTTTGGGCATGAACTGGCGCAAGAGCCCGTTGGTGTTCTCGTTCGAGCCGCGCTGCCAGGGGCTGTGCGGGTCGCAGAAGTAGATCGGGATGCCCGTGGCGACGCTGAACTCGCGGTGCCGAGCCATTTCTGAGCCCTGGTCCCAGGTGATCGAGCGGGCCAGCTTGGCCGGCAAGGTGGCGATGGCCGCTTTCATCGCCGCCTCCACCGTCTCGGCGCGGTGGTCGCCGGGCAGGTGCAACAAGAGCACGTAGCGCGTCGAGCGCTCGACGAGCGTGCCCACCGCAGACGAGCCGGTGCCCATGATGAGGTCACCCTCCCAGTGCCCGGGCACGGCGCGGTCGGCGACCTCGGCGGGGCGTTCTGTGATCATCACCATGTGCGGGATCTGGCCCCGCCCGTCGGCGTGGCCGCGTTTGCGTCGCCCCGCACGCCCCGAGCGCAGGCAACGGGCCAGCTCAGCGCGCAGCTCGCCTCGTCCTTGGACAAAGAGCGAGCGATAGATGCTCTGGTGGCTCACCCACATCATCGGATCGTCGGGGAACTCGTGACGCAAGCGGCGAGCGATCTGTTGGGGGGACCAGAGCTCTTCGAGCCAGGCCTCGACCTGGGTGCGCAACGGGCTCGCGGACGCGAGCTTGGAGGCTTTGGGTCGCCGGGCGCAGCGCGCGGCGCGTCGATGGGCCTGATGCGCCCGATAGGCCGCCCGCCCCCCGTTGGCCGCCACCTCGCGCCCGATGGTGGAGGGGGCCCGGGTGAGCCTGGTCGCGATGGCAGCGAGGGTCTCGCCGGCAACCAGACCGGCCCTGATCTCCTCGCGCTCTGCGAGCGAGAGCCGGGCAGGTGAGGGGTCGAAGTGGCGCTCGAGGGTGCGCGGGCCCTGGTCGAGGGCCGTCTTCACGCTCGGGCGGCTCCGGCCGAGCCTGCGGGCGATCTCGTTCAACGAATGCCCCGCCTTGTCGAGGCGCCGAATCTCGCGTCGTTCCTCGGCGCTCAGCCACTTGAAACCCTTGGCCACCGCAATCCTCCTGCTCGGGTCCCACCAGCGTGGTGAGACGTGGAGCTAATTGCGGTGATCCCCTGAGACCGCCCACGAGTTGACGAAAGATCGGGCGATATCTTTCCGAAATACCCCCGGAGTCTCGGAAAGTTGTGATCGAGGCGGAGGTACTGCCTCGGCGGGGCCGGGTCAGCTGCTCCAGATGATCGCTTGGGGCTCGGTGTACGCCAGCAGCCCGTAGTCGCCACCGTCCCGGCCGATCCCCGACATCTTGAACCCACCGAACGGCGCGTCGTGGTTGCGCTGCGCGGTGTTGATGCCGACATGGCCTGCCTGGAGTCGCTTCGCCACACGGAGGGCGCGGGCGCCGTCCTTCGAGAACACGTAGTCGTAGAGCCCGAAGTCCGAATCGTTGGCGATAGCGATCCCCTCATCCTCGTCGTCGAAGGGGATCATCGTGATGACCGGACCGAAGATCTCCTCCCGGGCGACCCGCATCGTGTTGTCACCCGTGATCAGGGTCGGTGCGACGTAGAAGCCCGTAGGCAGATCGGCCGGCCGCTCTCCGCCGATCACGATCTCGCCACCGTCGTCCTTCGCGGTCTGGATGTGCGCCTCGATCCGTGAGCGCTGTGCAGCGGAGATCACCGGCCCGATGATCGTCGAGGTGTCCGTGGGGTCGCCGACCTTGAGGAAGCCGGCCATCTGGACGAGACCCTCGCGCACCTGGTCGAACACGCTGCGGTGCACCACTGCCCGGGTCGGCGCAGTGCAGATCTGCCCCGAATGGAAGGACCAGGTCGACCCGATGCAGCCGACGGCACCCTTGACATCGGCGTCCTCGAAGACCACACAGGCACCCTTGCCGCCCAGCTCGAGCAGGGTGCGCTTCATCCGGCGCGCCGCCTTCTCGGCGATAGTCACGCCAACCTGGGTCGATCCGGTGAAGCTCACGCAGTCCACGTCGTCCGCGTCGACCAGCGCAGCCGACGACGCGGGCGTGTTCCCGTTGACCAGGTTCACGACGCCGGGCGGGAAGCCGGCGTCGTTGAGGATGCGCACGAGCTCCACGATGGCGAGCGGGTCCTGGGGGGCCGGCTTGACGACCACCGTGTTGCCCGCGGCGAGCGCCGGCGCAACCTTGCCCGCCATGTTCACCATCGGGAAGTTGTACGAGGTGACGCATGCGACCACGCCGAGCGGCTGGCGGTTGACCATCCCGCCGATGATCCCGCCCGGTGCCAGGGGCGTCGCCTGGGCCGGCTGCGGCAGCAACGGGGTCTGGAGCACCACGCGCGGGTCGCGCGCGTAGCGTTCGAAGCGATCGGCGGCGACCGGCACCTGCATGCGCGAGCCCACGGTCGCCGTGGCGCCGGTTTCGGCGATGACGAGCGGCAAGAGCTCAGAGGACTTCGCGCGGATGGCCTCGGCGGCCTCGCGCATCAGGGCACTGCGCTCCTCGACCGACCAGGCCGCCCACGCAGGCTGGGCCTCCTTGGCCGCCGCCGCGGCGGCCAATGCGTCTTCCGCGCTCGCGTTGGGCGCTCGCCCGACGACCTCCTCGGTGGCGGGGTTGACGATCTCGTAGGTCCCCTCGGAGGCATCGACCCATTTGCCCCCGATCAGGAGTTGGTGCTCGTCGCGGGTCGTGGTCTCGGCCATGTGTACTCCCAGCTCTGGCGGCCGGCGGATCTGACGGCCCGTCACATTCAACCCCGCCCCATCCCTGGTCGCCAAAGCGCCTGGCACGCTGCCCGGTGCCTGCGGGTCGACAGGGCTCACCCGGCGCTTCGCCTCTGGGTGAGCCCTCGCGACCGCCTCGAAACACAACGGACGAACAACGATCACAACGGACGAACACCGTTGCCGCTCCCACCCCGACGAGCAGCGTCATTTATGACTTTCGTCACTTCGCAAGGGCAAAGTCCCTATGAGATTCTCTAGATTGGAAACGTCCACGGGGGAGGAACGGAGTCTGGTCATGAGTCGACCCGCCGATGCGGTGCCCGGCCCCACGCGACCCGGGTCAGGCGGCTCGCACCCCAGCCTCCAACCGAGGATCGAGGTCAGCAGCGCCCAGCCCACCCGTTCCAAGCGCGCCCTCGCGGGCCCGACGCCGCGCCTGAACGAGACGATGAGCGGGATCGTGGGCGACTCGATCCTGGTGAATGCGGACGTCGCCTACGCACGAGAACGACGGCGGATCGCCCGCCTGCGCCGTCTCGTCGCCGTCAGCGCACTGGTGCTCGGGTGGGTCGTCATCCGCCGCGTCACCCACCACAGCATCTTTCCCGCCGTGCACCTGCCGCACTGGCTCGCTGGAGCCCTGCCGATCATCCTCATCTGCCTCATGCTCGGCGTCGTCATGCTGGCGCCGCTCATCGGCGCGGGCCGGTCGCCGCACACCCTCATTCGCCCGGGAGAGACCGCGGTCGGCCTCGAAGACCTGGTCGGGATCGATCCGATCAAAGCCGAAGTGGTGCGCTCCATCAACCTCTTCCTCGCGCACCAGACCTTCCGGGACACGATGGGCGGCTCCGCCCGGCGGGGCGTGCTCTTCGAGGGCCCGCCCGGCACGGGCAAGACCTTCGTGGCCAAGGCGATGGCCAAGGAGGCAAACGTCCCTTTCCTCTTCGTCTCGGCCTCGGCGTTCCAGTCGATGTACTACGGCCAGACGAACCGCAAGATCCGCTCCTTCTTCAAGCAACTGCGCAAGCACGCGCGCAGGGAGGGTGGTGCGATCGGCTTCATCGAGGAGATCGACGCCATCGGTGCGTCACGGCGCGGCATGAGCGGGAGCGGCGTCACCGAAGGCGTGACCGGCGTCGTCAACGAGTTGCTCGTGCAGCTGCAGTCCTTCGACACGCCGACGCGCGGCCAGCGCTTCGCCTCCGCATGGATCGATCTGCTGAACCGCTATCTCCCCGACGGCGGCAAGCTCCGCAAGCCGACCGTCCCGCCGGCGAACGTGCTGGTGGTGGGTGCCACCAACCGCAAGGACGACCTCGACCCCGCCTTGATCAGGCCCGGCCGCTTCGACCGCAGCATCTACTTCGGCCTTCCCGGCCGGCGGGCCCGGGCCGACATCGTCGCCTACTACCTCGGCAAGAAAGCGCACGCGCCGGACCTCGACGAGCACGGCGCCGTCGACATCGTGGCCGGCATGACGTTCGGCTACTCGCCCGCTGCGCTCGAGCGGCTCATGGACGAGGCGCTCGTCATCGCCCTGACGCACGGGCGCTCCGCCATGACCATGTCGGACGTTGCCGAGGCGAAGATGCTCGTCGAGCTCGGCGTGACCGACGAAACCATCTACACGCCCGACGAGCGTGAACGCGTGGCCACCCACGAGGCCGGGCACGCGGCGGTGGCGTATTTCGTCGGCCAGACCCGCCAGCTCGACGTGCTCTCCATCGTCAAGCGGCGGGACTCGCTCGGCTTGCTGCAGCACTCGGACGTGGAGGAGCGGTTCACCAAGAGCAGCGAGGAGCTGCACGCGCTGTTGCAGATCGCGATGGGTGGCATGGTGGCCGAGGAGCAGTGGTTCGACGAGGTCTCGACGGGGCCGGCGTCGGACCTCGCTGCCGCGACCGCCATGGGGGCCCAGATGATCGGCGCCTGCGGGATGGGCAACTCGCTCATCTCGGTGGCGGCGGCCGGCAACGGCTACCTCGAGGGCAGCCTGGTGGACAAGGTGCTCGGGGACACGGACGCGCGGGCCGAGCTCGACGCGCTCCTCATGGGCTCGTGCGACGCCGCCAAGGCGATCGTGGCCCAGCATCCCGAAGTGGTCGAGGCGCTGCGCGACGCGCTGCTCGAGCGCGACGAGCTCGTCGGCTCGGAGATCACTGAGGTGATCGAGTCCGCGCTCCACGCGGCGGCGAAGCCGAGCGTCATCACCGAGATCCGGCGGCCGCAGCCCGGCACGGCGTCCGACGGCATCGTCCGCGCCTGAGCAGCGGGCAGCCCAGTCGCAGGGAAGGGGACCGGGCCCCCGGGCGGATCACTCATGGAGGCGGTGACGGTGTGTCGCCCCCCAGCACGCGCAAGACGAAGCGGCCGATCCGCCCGGGCGGGCGCCGGCGCTGCGCCGCCTTGGCCTCGGCCTCGTGGTCGCGCGTGAGCGGTCCCCCGAGGCGCCAGTAGCGCCTGCCACCGCCCGTGTAACGGACGTAGTCGGGCACCGGCGGCAGCTTCTGCTTCGGCTTGCGTCGGCGCTTCCGGCGGGCAGCCACCATCGCAGTGTGGCCGAAAGGACGTGGGGTGTCGCCTCCCCGGGCGATCAGGCGCGGAGCGCGGCGGCGATCGCCGCACCGGTCGCCGCCGCGTTGAGGTACGGCTCCGGTGCGTGGGCCCGGTGCCCGTTGTCGACGACCACCTCCTCGACCCGTGGGCCGAAGTGCGAGGTCAGTGAGTCCGCGCAGGCCTTGTCGCGCGCGGCGCGCACGTTCACCCACCGCGCCACCGAGCCCGGCCACGCGCCGGTGCCGTCGACCGGAGCCTGGTCGAGCGAGCCGTAGACCATGGGCACGGCCAAGGGTGAGCCGAGGGTGATGAAGGTGTGGACCGGCCACTCGGGGTGCGCGGCCAGCGCGTTGTAGGACACCACGGTGCCCAGCGAGTGGGCCACCAGGACCCGGGTCTCCGCCGTCACCTCGGGCTCGAGCCGGGCCTGCAGGCGCTGGCGCAAGTCGGGCTCGGTCGTCATCATCGTGACCATGTCGACCGTCCGGTCGAAGGCTGCTTCCCCCACCATCTCGCTCAGCGCGGCCACGGCGTCGGCACCGCCGTCGAGCGAGGACAGGGCCTCGGCGACACCGGCGCGCGACTGCTCGAGCTGGCGGTCCGCGTCGCTGCCGGGATGACGGCGGAAGAGGTCACCGTAAAAGCACACCGACAGGTCTTCTTCGGCCAGATCCACGCCGTGGTGCCACAACCCGTCGCGCACGGCAGGCAGCCAGCGCGCCTTGAGCTCGTTCGGCCCCCACAGCTCGTTGAAGGCCCCGTGGACGAGGACGACGCGGGCCACGAGTCTCAGCCTGCGAGGTGCGCGGTGTCGTTGTAGCCGCGCACGACCCAGCGCTCGGGCGCGACGACGATGCGCGAGATCGAGGCGTTGTCCGCGTTCAAGAACGCAAAGGGTTTCGACCCGCTCGCCTGCGCCAGCAGCTCGCCGATGGCCGCTCCGTGGCTGAAGACGACGACACGGCCGCCGGGGTGCGCCGCCGTGATGCGCTCGACGGCGCGGCGCAGGCGGCCCCCGAAGACCTCGCGCGATTCCGCGCCCGGGATCACGTCCCAGCGCTGCTCCTTCCAGACCTGGTCGAGGAGCGGATCCTGATCCGTGGCCTTCTGGCGCAGGAGCCCGCCCTCCCACTCGCCGAGGAACACTTCGCGCAGGTCGGCGTCCACCACCGGGGTCAGGCCGCTGCGGGCGACCAACGGCGCCGCGGTCTGGGCCGTCCGCCGCAAGGTGCTGACGTACAGCCCGTCGAAGGGCTCGTTGGCCAGACGCAGTGCGACCAGCTCGGCCTGGTGCCGTCCGATTTCAGAGAGCGGGGGATCACCCTGTCCCTCGACGAGCTCGAACGTCTCGCCTTCGACCGAGTCGGCGGACGCGCCGTGGCGCACCAAGAAGAGCTCGGTCGAGCCGGGAGGGCCGACGTAGGGCCGCTGGCTAAAGCTGCGGGGCGCCGTGGTCACGGACGCCGAGTGTACGGAACGATCAGTGCGGTGCCGACAGCTCGGGAGGGCTGGTGCCGTCGCCGTCGTCGTCCTCGACCACCTCGGCGTCGATGATCGTCGAGTCGCCCTGCTGCGCCGCGCCTGGTGCTCCCCAGCCCGGCGCTCCCCAGCCACCGCTGCCAGGAGCGCCCGGCGCGCCGGCGCCCGCGGGTGAACGGAAGGTTGCGAAGAACGTGCCGGGACCCTGGGTGAAGTGGACCTGCAACGGGCGGCCGGCATTGGGCCCGAGCTCCGCCCACAGCGGCAGCGCCCGGCGGTAGACGATGTAGTACTGCACGGCGAGGGTCAGTCCCAGGTACAAGAGGAAGCTCGCACCCTCGAGGCCGGCCGCACCCGCGTGGTCGCCGCCGGCGTCGCCCAGGAAGTGCACCAGGATCGACACCAACCACAGGCCCATGGTGAGCGCGTTGCCCTGGCGCAGCACCCACCCGTCGCCCGCCCAGACGCGCATGGAAAGGCCACGGAGCGCACCGAGGCCGAGGGCGCCGATGAGCAGGGTGCCGATCACCCAGCCCCAGGCATCGCCCGAGACGTGGTGGTTGCCGGCGTACGAGAACATCTCGAACAGCCCGATCACGCCGATGACGAGCGGCAGCCGGGGCTGGAAGACGCGGGGGACAGGGCGCACCCTGACCTGACGCAGCAGGACGAGGATCAGGATGATCGTGCCGAGTGCGTAGGAGAAGAACGACATCACTACCAGCCTATGGCCGGGGTCGGCTCAGTGGTTCAGCAGGGGGGCCACCTCGACGCCGAAGCGGGCGGTCTGCTCGCAGAACTCCTCGACGCTGCGAGCCATGAAGCGGACTTGGAGGTGGTTGACGCCCATCGCCACCAGCTCACGCAGCGACGCCGCCACCTCTTCGCCGCCGCCCGAGAGCACCCAGCCCGGGACGTCCCAGCCCGGGGTGCCCGTGGTGAGGTAGATCGGCTCGACGATCGTCCCGATGTCGATGGGCGCGCCAGCGCGCAGCTCGGCGCGGAGCTCGCGCAGGCGGGCGATCTGGCCGGGGAGGTCGCGCCGCCGCGTCCCCTGGGGCAGCCAGCCGTCGCCGAACGCTGCGGTACGGCGGATGGCGGCCGGTGACGACCCGCCGATCCAGATGGGCGGCCGCGGCTGCTGGATCGGGCGCGGCCCCAGCCCCATGTCCTTGGCGGGAAAGCGGGGCCCGGGCAACTCGGGGAACTCGTCGGTGAAGGCGCGAGCGAGCGCGGAGACGGCCTCGTCGGTGTGGCGCCCGCGCTCGTCGAAGCCGCCGGTGAGGAGCTCGTACTCCTCGGGGACGTGGCCGGCGCCGACCCCGACGATCAGGCGCCCGCCCGACAGCGCGTCGATGGTGGAGAGCTCCTTGGCGGCGCGCAGCGGATGGCGCTGGGCGAGGATCAGCACGTGGCTGAGTACGTGCGTGCGCGTCGTGAGCGCGGCGAGCCAGCCGAGCGTCGCCGTCGTGTCGTACCAGATGGTGCCCATGGCGTCGGCGAGCCGGCGCGGGATCGCGGTGTGGTCGCACACGCCGAGATAGAAGAAGCCTGACTCGTCGGCCACGCGCGCGATGCGCGCCAGCTCGACCGGGCCGGCCTCCTTCTCCCAGTCGGCGACGTAGAGCGTGGATTGCGACTGGATCGGCAACTGCATGCCGTAGACGACCTGACCCTCGGGGACGACGAGGACGACGTCGGAGGGGATCAAGACGGGGTCGGTCATCGGGGTCCTCCCTTAGGCGGCAACGGTGTTGCGATCGGATCGGACCGCCGAGGAGAGCACGGCCTTGTCGCCGAACGTCCTCGCCAGCACGAACGAACGCTTCAGGTGCAGGTGGAGCGGCACTTCCCACGTGTAGCCCATGCCCCCATGCACCTGGATCGCCGTGCGCGCGTTGGCCACGGCGGCCTCGTCGGCGAGGAGCTTCGCGCCGGCTGCGGCCCGCTGCATGGAGGCGAGCGGCGTCGTGCCCGCCGCCTCGGCCTCCGCGGCGAGCACGTCGGGCGCGTCGGCGAGGCAGGCGGCCGCGTGGACGGCGGCACGGGCCACCTCGGCGCGCACCAGCATGTCGGCGCACATGTGCTTGACGGCCTGGAAACTGCCGATCGGTTTGCCGAACTGGTGCCGTTCCTTGGCGTAGGCGACCGCGAGGTCGAGGCACGCGGCGGCGTGGCCGACCTGGAGCGCGCCCGTGAGGATCGCGCCGTCGCGGAACAGGCGCCGGCCGGGGTCGTCGACGGGCTCGGCCGCGGGGAGCTCGGAGAGGTGCCACATGGGCGTGAGCGGATCGAGCGGCGCGCGCACCCGTCGCGCGGTGGAGGCCTCGCGGATCGTCGCCATGAGGCCGGCGCCGTCACCGATCCCGCCGTCGGGGAGGAAGAATGCGGCGTCGAGCGACGACAGGTGCTCGACGAGCCACGGCGTGGCGCCCGCCTCGCCGGCGCCCTCACAGACGCCGACGAACGCGCGTCCTTCCGCCGCAGCGGGGACCAAGCCGGTGGTGGCGGCGAGGAAGGTGCCGACGAGAGGTCCGGGGACGAGCGCCCGGCCGAGCTCCTCGAAGACGACGGTCGCCTCGGCCAGCCCGAGTCCGGTGCCCTCCGGCTCGGGGAGCGTCAAGGCGAACACGCCGGTCTCGCCGAGCGCCGCCCACTCGTCGGCCGTGACCGTGCGCTCCTCGCCCTCGCGGGTCCGGACGACCTCGAGCGGCAGGCTCCCCGACACCATGGTCCGGATCCCCTCGGCCAGCTCGCGCTCGGCCTCGCCGACGCGGAAGTCCATCAGCGTGTCCTCGGGAGGCCGAGGATGCGCTCGGCCACGATGTTGCGCTGCACCTGCGACGTGCCCGCCGCGATGGTCAGGTTGATCGACTTGAACCAGTTGTGCACCTGCTCGGCGTTGCCGATCGGCCTGCCGTCGCGCTCGAGCGGGTCCCCCGACAGCGCCGCCGCCCCGAGCACCTCCATCGCGAGGTCGCCCAGCGCCTGCGCGTGCTCGGAGAACGAGAGCTTGAACACCGAGCCGCCGATGCCGGGGACGCCGGTCTGGGCGGCCTCCGACACGTTGCGCTTCGTCAACGCCCACAGC
>DATJTU010000086.1:0-6141 GCA_035503015.1 Acidimicrobiales bacterium
GCTCAGCCCGGGTCGTTCGGGAAGCGAAGCCGCGCCAGCTGGTTCGACTGGGCGACGACCCTGCCGGCGCTGTCCCAGAGGACGCAGGTCTCGTCCACCATGCCTCCGGCGACCAGGTTCGCGGTGAAGCGGAGACCGAGCCACCCGGGCTCGGGCACGCCGCGCACGTAGGTGGAGAGCTGCAAGGTCGGGACCCACCCGCTCGAGCCGATCATCATCGTTGCCGGCGGCACCGCATCGGAGAAGAGGAGGAGCGAAAGCGGGTCGGGCTCACGCCCGTCTCGGAAGCGGGTCCATCCGCGCAGCTCCGCCCGCGCTCCTTCGTGTGCGGCGCCGGTGAAGGGGTTCGTGACCGGATCGAGCCGCAGGTCGAGGGCATCCATCAGGCCGACGCGCATGCCACCGGGGATCTCGGTCCCCAGGCGTTCGCACGCGTCGGGCGGTGCCACGTCGAGCGGCCCGATCCCGTCGTAGCGCGCGGTGGCGGGTGGCACCGTCGAGACGACGAACACTGCGTCCACCTTTTCGCGGCCGTCCTGGACGAGGACGGCTCGGACCTGCGCTGCCGTGCGGCCCTGGCGTAGGACGTTCGTCCGCACCGTGGCCAGAGCGAGGTCGGGCGGCGCCATGTAGGTGATGGACGCCGACACGGTCTCCCACGACGCGCTCTCGCCACCGTCGGGGCTCCCCGCCGGCACGTCCGCGACCAACCGGGCGGCTCTTCCCAACATCGCCAGGAGGTAGCCGCCGTTCGGTTTGTCACCCACCGCCCACAGCGGGTGAACGTCCACCTCGAAGACACATGCGTCGTCGGTGGGGCGGACGGCGGTCACGACGTCGAACGCGATGTCGTCAGCGCCGGGCACGAGGTCGACCCTAGCGGCGATGATGACGCATGCATTTCGACCTGGAGGGCACGTTCAGCGACGACTACTTGTACTTCTACGCGGAGTCCATCAACGACGCGCACTCCGACGCAGACACCGCCGAGATCCTCGGTCTGCTCGACCTACCTGCCGGGTCGCACATCCTCGACGCGCCCTGCGGGCACGGTCGCATCGCGCGGCGGCTGGCTTCGGCGGGCATGAAGGTCACCGGTGTCGACATCACACCCGCGTACCTCGAGCAGGCCCGGTCGGATCCCTTGCTGCCGCCGGACTCGGTCCGCTATCTCGAAGGAGATGTGCGGAACCTCCCCGTCGACGGTCCGTACGACGCCGTGGTGTGCTGGTTGAACTCGTTCGGCTACTACGACGACGCCGATTGCCACCGCGTCCTGTCCGAGTTCCACCGCGTCCTGCGACCGGGCGGCAAGCTGGCCATCGACACGATGCATCACGACGGGGGCGTGCGGCACTTCACGCCGGCACCCGACGCGGTCGTCGTCCACCGGGGCGACGACACGATGGTCGAGCTGTCGACCTTCGAGCCGGTGTCGGGGCGCATGCGTATCGAGCGGACCGTGCACCGCGACAGCGTCGTGCGGCGGGCGTCGTACTTCGTCCGTCTGCCGACGCCCCCCGAGTGGGTCGTCTGGCTCGAGGCAGCGGGTTTCCGCGACGTCCTGTTCCGCGCCGGCGGTGGCGGCCCACTCGAGCTCGACAGTTGGGAGATGGTCGTCGTCGCGACGGCCTGAGCCTGTCCACACGCAGGGGCAGAGCAGTGGAGGTTCAGGACCCGCCGAGCGTGGTCCCGACCTGGCCAGCCCCGGGTTGCCCCGTGGGGTGCATTCTGGTGCTCCCCGAAATTGTGACCGGGAACAGCGAGACCACGGCCAACAGCCACAGGGAGACGAACGCGTAGCTGGCGAGCACGTCGGTGGTCCAGTGCACGCCGAGTTCGATGCGTGAGAACCCGACGACCGCGGTGGCGAGGACGGCGACGATCCAGACTCCCGTCGTCCTCGGGCTGGACCACCCGGCACGAGACGCGCCGAGGGCCAGCACGGCGAACACGAGGGCTGCGGTCGCGGCATGACCCGAGGGCCACGACCAGCCGTGCGCCGAAACCAGCCACACGCGCGCCGGCGGTCGCTGGCGTTGGACGACGTGTTTCGCCACCGCCACGGCGCCTGCCTCTCCGACCCATGCCGTCAGTGCGGCGAGCACCGCGGCCCAGGGAAGACGGCCGCGGATCGCGTACACGAGTATCAGAACGCCGACCGTGGTCAGCGCGACCCATGATCCGAGCCAGGTGATCACCTTCATCGCCGCGTTGAGGCCGGGGCTCCGGTGCGACACCACGAACGATGTGACGTGATGGTCGAAGGCGGCAACGCCGGACGAATGGTCCACCCCGATGCCAGCCGCCACGAGGAGCCCGGTCAATCCCAGCCATACGAGGAGGAGCCAAGCGATTCGGACCACAGGGCTCGAGGAGCCGGCTGCCATCGTTTGAGTCTGTCCCAGCGGCGCCCACAGGTGGAACCCTGGATGCAGAACGCCACGCACCCCGGTGTCGATGGTGCGGAACCCATGTGAGTCCTTTTGACTTCGTACGCGACTGGGTACCGTCGCTGTGTTCCCCTTTGGACACCTGCACAAGGAGTCGCCATGTCCCGCATCGCACGTCGCGCCATCCTCGTCCTGGTTTTCGCAGCCTTCCCTCTCGTCGCCGCGACCGGCACCTCCGTAACAGGCGCCTCCGCAGTCGGCGCCCACACGGCTCGCGCGACCCTGACGTCAGCGCCGACCGTAAATGCGAACAACTGGACCGCCGTCATCCCGACGGCGCCGGCGACTTCATCGTCTGTCAACGCGGTCTCGTGTACGAGCTCGCAGTTCTGCGTCGCCGTCGGATCGGAGACAGGCAACGACGCGAGCTTCATCGAACAATGGGCCGGATCCGGGTGGAGCCAGGTCACGAACACGCCGACGTCGAGTGCGACGCCGAGCCTCAACGGCGTATCTTGCGTGGGACCGTCGTTCTGTGCCGCCGTCGGCGCGGTCGATTCGACCGGCAGCATGCTTGTCAACCAGTGGAACGGCTCGACGTGGTCCGCCGTGACGGGGGCGACGCCGCCGTCCGCAACGTCGACCACGCTGAGCGGCGTCTCCTGTCTGAGCGCGATCAACTGCACGGCAGTGGGACAGTTCAACACTGGGAGCGGGCCACAGCCTCTGGCGGAGCAGTGGAACGGGTCATCGTGGACCATCCAGACGACGCCGGCGCCGACGGGGTCGACCGCGACCACGTTGGCCAGCGTGTCGTGCACCTCGGCCGGGTTCTGCGTCGCCGTGGGTCAGGCGACGTCGGGAACCTCGACCGTTCCCCTGATCGAGCAGTGGAATGGGACCGGGTGGGCCATCGTGCCCGGGGCGTCGCTGACGCTGCCTGCCAGCGGCATTGCCTCCTTCAGTGGGGTGTCGTGTATCGGGACCTCCTTCTGCCAGGCGGTCGGCACGACGAACGCGTCGGGGACGTTCCAGACGCTCGTCGAGAGCTTCGGCGGCACCGCGTGGACCGTGGCCACGAGCCCGAACTCGTCGACCAGCGAGGACAATGTCCTGAGCGCGGTGGACTGCGTCAGCATGACGACGTGCACCGCCATCGGCACCGCCGACACGGCGACGAACACGAGCAATCCCTTGGCGTTGGTCTGGAACGGCCAAGGGTGGACGTTGGCCGCGAGCACGCCGTCGAGCGCGGACTTCACGGCATCGGGCGTGGCCGGCGTCTCCTGCGTCACGAACTGGGAGTGCGTTGCCGGTGGCTCGTACAGCAACAGCGGGACCACCGATCCCTTCTTGATGACGAGCTCCATCGTCCGCTCGGGCTATCGCTTCGTGGCGTCCGACGGCGGGGTGTTCGCCTACGGCTCCGGCGCCCCCTTCCTCGGCTCCATGGGAGGACAGCACCTCAACAAGCCGATCGTCGGCATGGCGGTCCTGCCTGGTGGCGACGGCTACTACCTGGTGGCATCCGACGGCGGCGTCTTCAGCTACGGCGCCGCGCAGTTCTATGGCTCGACGGGCTCGATCACGTTGAACAAGCCCATCGTCGGCATGGCGGTGACGCCAGACGGAGGGGGCTACTGGCTCGTCGCCAGCGACGGCGGGATCTTCTCCTACGGCGACGCGACCTTCTACGGCTCGACGGGTTCGATCACGTTGAACAAGCCCATCGTGGGCATGGCCCCGACGCCCGACGGCAGGGGGTACAACCTCGTCGCCTCCGACGGCGGCGTGTTCACTTACGGGGACGCGTCGTTCTTCGGGTCGATGGGCGGGACGCGGCTCAACCAGCCCATCGTGGGTATGGCGGCGCCCGTGTCAGGCGGGTACTACCTCGTCGCCTCCGACGGGGGCATCTTCTCCTTCCCGACCGTCAACGGCCCGCCCTTCGAGGGTTCCACCGGCTCCATCAAGCTGAACAAGCCGATCGTCGGGATGGCGACCGGGCCCGGTGGCTACTACCTCGCGGGCTCCGACGGCGGGATCTTCGCCTTCCCCGAAACGACGGGCGGCCCTCCCTTCTTGGGATCGACGGGGTCGTTGACGCTCAACGCGCCGATCGTCGGCATGGCGAGCTAGACGCGCCTCACGGGCCGGCCGTGCTGCACCAACGGCCGGCCCCAACGCCCGGTCCGAGTCCTGGACGACGCACCCGACCCATGTGCCGTCGGCCTCCCCGCGTCCTGAGGGCCTTCTCGAGCCTCCGTGTAATCTGCTCTGACACAGCTGTCAGCGGTTGTCAGCAGCTGGCCCGCCCATTCGTGCAGGCCAGGGCACTGTCTCACAGCGATCACGGAACGAGCGTCAACGGACGCGCGCCGCAGCGGCGGCTCGAAGGAAGGTCATGATCGTCGAACTCGGTGCAGGGACCAGTCGGGGGGAGCGATGAGCGGCGGCATCACAGCCTGGGGCACGTACCTGCCGTACTGGCGCCTGCAGCGTGCGGCGATCGGCTCGGTACTCGGGAGCGGCGGCGGCAAGGGGACGAGGGCGGTGGCCTCCTACGACGAGGACACCACGACGCTGGCGGTCGAGGCGGGCCGCCGGGCGCTCGCCTCGGGCCCGGGGGCCGGCGCGGTGCAGGACCTGTTCCTCTCGACGCCCGACCCGCCCTATCTCGACAAGACCAGCGCCACGACCGTGCACGCCGCGCTCGGCCTCGGACGGGCGAGCGGGGCATACGACTTCGACGGCTCGTCACGCTCGGCCATCGGGACGCTGCTTCAAGCGCTCGTCGCTGCCGGCGAGGGGAGCACCGCCGGGCGCACCACGCTCGCCGCGGTCGCCGACCTGCGGACCGGCCTGGCGGGGTCCGGCGAAGAGCGTGACAGCGGTGACGGCGCGGCCGCCTTCGTCTGCGCGCCCACGGGCGCCGTCGCGCATCTGATCGGGCGGGGCGCCGCGAGCGACGAGTTCCTCGACCGCTGGCGTGTGCCCGGCGAAACGGACTCGCACGTCTGGGAGGAGCGCTTTGGCGAGGAGCTCTACGTCCCGCTCGCCCGGGAGGCGTTCGCCGCCGCGTTGAAGGACGCCGGGCTCGCCGAGGGCGACGTCGACCACGCGATCGTGACCGGGCTGCACGCGCGGGCGGTGAAAGCGGCGACCAAGGGCCTGGGCGTGCGCGACGGGGTCCTGGCGCCGGACCTCATGGGCGCGCTCGGGAATCTCGGCGCGGCCCACGCCGCCATCGCGCTCTGTGACGTGCTCGACCGGGCCGAGCCCGGACAGGTGATCGCCGTGCTCTCCCTCGCCGACGGTGCCGACGCCTTCGTGCTCCGCACGACCGACGCGCTCGCCGGCGCGCAGCGCGCCCGCGCCGCGGCCGGCGTGACGACGGTGGCCCAGCAGATCGAGTCGGGGCGTGACGACCTGTCCTATGCGTCGTTCCTGACCTGGCGCGGCCAGATGCATCGCGAACCGCCACGGCGCCCGGACCCCGAGCGGCCCGGCGCCCCCACGGTGCACCGCTCCGAGGAGTGGAAGTACGCGTTCGCCGCCAGCCGGTGCACGGTGTGCGGCTTCCGTCACATGCCGCCGACGCGGGCCTGCCTCAACTGCCACGCCATCGACCAGATGCAGGCGGAGCGCCTGGCTGACGTGCCCGCCACGGTCGCCACCTTCACGATCGACCACCTGGCCTTCTCGCTGTCGCCCCCGGTGATCGGCGTGATCATCGACTTCGACGGCG
>DATJTU010000087.1:0-4441 GCA_035503015.1 Acidimicrobiales bacterium
GCAGCCCCCATGGCGGCGAGGTCACTCAACGCTTGCATGAGCGCCTTCCACCCCACGTCAGCCGGGTCGCACAACGCAAGATCTACGTGGACGCCGTCGACGACGCTGTCGACGGACACGACGATGGAACCCCCGTCGGGCGTGGACATGACACCGGCGTCATCTCGCAAGCCGAACGACTCGATTCCGTTTCCGAGGATCCCCCGAATAGACTGCAAAAGCTCGTCTTCCGTGGCGAGAGGTGTCATGTGCGCAGGTTTGGGGGATCCCACGGCACATGCCTAGCATTGGAACCCACCGAAATAGGTCGGACGAAGGAGCTGATCCCCCCGATATGGCGCCAACCAAGCACCAGAAATTGCTGGCCTGGGTCGACGAGATTGCAACGCTGACCACTCCCGACCGCATCGAATGGTGCGACGGTTCGGCCGACGAGTACGACCGCCTCTGTCAAGAGCTCGTCGACGCCGGCACGTTCACCAAACTGAGCGACGCCAAGCGGCCCAACAGCTATTGGGCCCACTCCGATCCGGGCGACGTCGCACGGGTCGAAGACCGGACGTTCATCTGCTCGGAGAACGAGATCGACGCCGGTCCCACCAACAACTGGTGCGACCCCGCCGAGATGCGCGCAACGCTGAACGGTCTCTTCAAGGGCGCCATGAAGGGCCGCACGATGTACGTCGTGCCGTTCTCGATGGGTCCGCTCGGTTCGGACATCGCGCACATCGGCGTGCAGCTCACCGACTCCGCGTACGTCGCGGTCTCCATGCGGATCATGACGCGCATGGGCACCGGCGCGCTCGAGGTGCTGGGCGACGACGGCGAGTTCGTCCCCTGCCTCCACTCGGTCGGCGCGCCGCTCGAGCCGGGCCAGAGCGATGCCGAGTGGCCGTGCAACGCGGACAACAAGTACATCGTGCACTTCCCGGAGACGCGCGAGATCGTGTCGTACGGTTCGGGCTACGGCGGCAACGCGCTGCTGGGCAAGAAGTGCTTCGCGCTGCGCATCGCCTCGGTCATGGCCCGCGACGCCGGCTGGATGGCCGAGCACATGCTCATTCTCAAGCTCACGTCCCCCGAGGGCGAGACCCGCTACATCGCCGGTGCGTTCCCCTCTGCCTGCGGCAAGACGAACCTCGCCATGTTGATCCCGACCATCGAGGGCTGGAAGGTCGAGACGGTGGGCGACGACATCTGCTGGATGAAGTTCGGCGCCGACGGCCGCCTCTACGCCATCAACCCCGAAGCCGGGTTCTTCGGCGTGGCGCCCGGCACGAACATGCACACGAATCCGAACGCGATCCTGACGCTCGACGGCAACTGCATCTTCACCAACACCGCACTGACCGACGACGGCGACATCTGGTGGGAGGGCATGTCGGACTCGCCTCCGGCCCACCTCACCGACTGGAAGGGCAACGACTGGACGCCCGAGTCGGGCACCACCGCCGCACACCCCAATGCGCGCTTCACGGCGCCGGCGGCGCAGGACCCGGCGATCGCGCCCGAATGGGAGGACCCCAAGGGGGTGCCGATCAGCGCCATCCTCTTCGGCGGCCGCCGCGCCAGCGTCGTGCCGCTCGTCTTCCAGTCCCACGACTGGGAGCACGGCGTGTTCCTCGGGTCGATCATGGCGTCGGAGACGACCGCCGCCCAGGCCGGTGCGGTCGGCAACCTGCGCCGCGACCCCTTCGCCATGTTGCCGTTCTGCGGCTACAACATGGCTGACTACTTCGCCCACTGGCTTCGCATCGGCGCGGAAGCACCCGACCGCGACGCCCTGCCGAAGATCTTCTACGTCAACTGGTTCCGCAAGAACGCCGACGGCAAGTTCCTGTGGCCGGGCTACGGCGAAAACTCGCGCGTGCTCGAGTGGATCTTCAACCGGGTGACCGACAAGGCGGCCGCAGTCGACACGCCCATCGGCTCCGTGCCGACCGTCGATGCCATCGACACCGACGGTCTCGCCGTGTCGACCGGCGACATGGCCGAGTTGCTCCGGGTCGACGTCGACGGCTGGCGCGCCGAGGTGCCGCTGATCCGCGAGTACTACGCCAAGTTCGGCGACCGGCTCCCGCAGGCGCTCGCCGACCAGGCGGACACCCTCGAGCAGCGCCTCGGCTGAGCCCGAGCCCGGGCGATCAGCTCCCGGGCGAACCTCCGAACTCACCGACGTCGCGGATGTTCCCGATGTCGCGCACGCCGCGCACGATGCGCGGCGCGTGGGCCGCACGGCGCCCGGTGGCATAGGACAGCGCGCCCAGCGCGGCGAGCACGCCCATGGTGGCGTCGCCCTGGGGCAGCGTGAAGGCGATGATCACCGGGATCAGTGAGCCGACGACCCAGACGAGCTGCTGGCGCATCCCGAAGCGGGCGAAGGCGCGGCCCTGGGCGGAGAGCGGGATGTAGCGCTGGGTCATCGCGTCGAAGGAGGGCTGTGCCACCGCGCCGCACAGCCCCACCATGAAGGCCAGGATCACCTGCGCGAACAGCGTGCCCCAGACGGCGCACCCGATCGCCGTGACCGCGATCACAGACAACGACGACAGCAGCAGCTGCTGTTCGGACAACCGCTTCCGGAGCCGGCCGACCAGCACCAACCCGACGATGGCGCCGGCACCGGAGCCGGCGAGTATCAGCCCGTACCAATAGAGGCCCACGCCGTGCATGCGGCGCAACCCGAACGCCAGCATGAAGATCATGAACCCCTGCAGGCCGCGCACGATGCACATGGCGGTCAGGCCGAGCATCACCTCGGGGTTGGCGATGGGCTGGAGCTTGAGGAGGTCCTCCTCGCGCTTCTGTGCCTCGCCGGCCTGGCCGTAGTCACGGACCCGGGAGGACTCGTCCTTCCAGAGACGCTCCGCCGCGCGCCCCGAGAGCACGGGAAGCCGCGCGCCCGCCACGGAGGCCGCGACGAAGATGAGCGTGGCGAAGACGAGCACGGCCGGGGAGCCCCCCAGCTTGTAGAGGATCACGCCCGGGACCGAGACCACGAAGCCCGCCAGCGTCCCGAGCAGCGTGAGGCGAGCGTTGAGCGTCGCGTAACCGGCCTCTTGTTCGTCGGGCCGGTCGAGGGCAGCCATCTCGGGGACCAGCGCGCCTTTGGTGACCAGATAGAGCTTCGAGCACACGAGGACGAGGAAGGCCAGCGGGAAGAGATAGAGGCTGTGGATGTGGATCGCCATCAGCGGGCACAGCACCGCCCGGCCGATGCCCGACGCCACCACCATCAGCCGCCGCGCGCCGCGGCTGCGGTCGATCAGGGGCCCGAGCAACGGCGAGACGATCGCAAACGGCGCCAGGGTGAAGAGAAGGTAGAGAAGGACTTGGTGGTCGGCCGCCTTGGGCGAGATCGAGAAGAACAACGATCCCGCCAACGAGATCGTGACCAGCGTGTCCCCGCCGAGCATGGCGCACTGCACCAGGGAGAGCCGGCCGATCGGGTGTGACTGGTCGAACAGGTCGCGCTGGGCCTGTCTGGCCAGCTCCTTGAACTGCTCGATCCTGGGGGACTTCGCCACCAAGCCAATGTACGGTGTGCCGTGACCGTCCACGCGTACGTCCTGATCCAAACAGACGTCGGCAAGGCGGCTCAGGTGGCCCAGCAGGTCAGCACCGTCGAGGGCATCGTCGTTGCGGAGGGAGTGACCGGCCCCTACGACGTGATCGCCCGAGCCGAGGCACCCACCATGAACGACCTGGGCCGCATGGTCGTCCGAGACGTCCAGCAGATCGAGGGCATCACCCGCACCATCACCTGTCCCGTCGTCCGGATCTGAATCGATTCGGCCGTTCCGACGCGCGCGCATCTGCCCGTGCGCGTCGAGCGGGGTTGTGACGCCGCGTCGCCCGAACCCCGGTTCCAATGACGTGGCGCAAGATTCGTTGACAGGTTCGCGTCCCCACGGCGTTCATCGGGGGTGCGATCTTCACGGGAGGGGCGAGGCGCGCCGTTGGTCGCTGCCGTGCTGCTCGGTGCCGCCACACTCGTGGCGACGCAGCTCCCCTCCAGTGGCGCCGCCACGGTTCCGGCGCGACACACCGAGCGCTGGGCCCTCACTCAGGCCGCCATCGCGATGACCTCGGTGATCCGCCACCCGACGACGCCCACGACCCCACCGGGCACTGGTCCCGGCGGCCCCGCCTCTCCGGCGACCGGAGCACCCTCCTCCGCCACCCCTGCGACGGCGCTCTCACCCGCCCCGGCCAACACCGCCGCGACACCCTCTGCCGCCCCCGGCGGCGCGGACGCCAAGACCGCCTGGACGCCCACGGCTCCCACGGGCTCCGCCGTCGCCGCGGTGCCGCCGGTCGGGCAGGCGACGGCCTGGGGGTGCACCGCCGCGCTGGCGTACCTCGAGGCCTACGCCGCCCCGGGGTTCACGTTCCAGTGCCCCGGCTACGCCGAGGGCCACGCTGCGATGACGTGCATCGC
>DATJTU010000088.1:0-2682 GCA_035503015.1 Acidimicrobiales bacterium
ACGGGCAGGCGGATGGTCCGGCCGGTGTTGGCGATGCCCCGGGTGATCGCCTGGCGGATCCACCACGTGGCGTAGGTGGAGAACTTGAAGCCCTTGCGCCAGTCGAACTTCTCGACGGCGTGCATCAGGCCGAGGTTGCCCTCCTGGATGAGGTCGAGCAGCGGCAGCCCCGACGCTTGATACTTCTTGGCGATCGACACGACGAGACGCAGGTTCGACTGCACGAATGTCTGCTGGGCCTGCTCACCCTCCATCACGGCACGCCGGAGCTCGCGCTTCTTCGCCGTGGTCAGGCCCTTGGGTGCCTTGGCGACATCCCCCTCGGCGGCCCGCCCGGCCTCGATGGCCTGGGCGAGGCGAACCTCGTCGTCCTTGGTCAGCAGCGGGTACTGGCCGATGTCGGTCAGGTACAGCCTGACGAGATCCTCGTCGTCGCGCTCGATTCGTTCCTTCGCCAAGATCCTCGCCAAACCTTCCGTCCCATTGCCTCGGCAGGGGGACCTGGCCGGGCTTTCGCGCTGATAGAACGCAGCCGACGCCCGTTCCTGGCGTCCGTGGTCTGCGGAGACAGTGTAATGGCGCTGTCAAGATGGGCGTACAGCAGGGAAAATGCGCATTTCTGCAAACGCCCGTTCGAAAAGGCGGCTGATCTCGGCGTTCTGCCCGTCGTGCTGCTCGCCCGCTCCTGACGGCGCCTCGACGAGGGTCCGGCCGCCCCGGATCTCCGCCGAGACGTCCCGGCGGGCTCCCGTCAGGACCTCCATCACCGGCGCCTCGCTCACCGGCGAGGCGCTCTCGAGATGCGACGCGTAGACGGCGTCGAGACCGGGCAGCACGGCGCCGCACAGCACGGCCGCGCCGGCCAGCGCGTCGCCCGCCGCGAGCGCGGCGAAGCCGTCCGCGAGCGGGCCCGGCGGCGGGGCCACCAGGGCGGGGGCATCGACGCCGGCGCGCACCGGCAGCCGGCCGGCCCAGCGCGCGGCCACCTCGCCGTGGCGCCGCGAGACGGCGGCGCACCACACGCGCGCCTCGGCGGCCACCCCGACGAGCGGGCCCTCGACGGGCGCGGTCGCCAGCGCGCCGCTGACCGCGAAGAGCTGGTGCTCGGTCCAGCAGTAGGCGCCGACGAGCGCGGCGAGCTCGTCGATGCCGCGCCACGCGGCGCGGCGGGCGTCCTCACCCACCCGCCGACTCCTCACGCGCCGAGGAGCGGTAGCGGTTGGTGATGGGCATGCGGCGGTCCTTGCCGAACGCCTTGGTCGTGATGCGCACGCCCGGCGGCATCTGCCGGCGCTTGTACTCGGCGCCGTCGACCAGGCGGACGACGCGGTCGACGACATCGGGGTCGAACCCCTCGGCGACGAGCTCGGCCGCCGTGCGGTCCCCTTCGACATAGCCCTGGAGCACGGGGTCGAGCTCCTCGTACGGCGGGAGGGATTGGTCGTCGCGCTGGTCGGGCCGGAGCTCGGCCGACGGCGGCTTGTCCAACACGCTGTCGGGGATCGGGCCGGGCAGGCCCTCGAGCACCGCCTGCGTGTTGCGGTAGCGGCACAGCTCGTAGACGAGCGTCTTGGGCACGTCCTTGATCACGGCGAAACCGCCGGCCGAGTCGCCGTAGAGCGTGGAGTAGCCGGTGGCCATCTCGCTTTTGTTCCCGGTGGTGAGCACGATCCAACCCTTGGCGTTGGACAGCGCCATGAGCAGGACGCCGCGCAGCCGCGACTGCAGGTTCTCGTCGGTCAGGCCGGAGGGCTCGCGGCCGAGGACGGGTGCCAGCATCGAGGCGAAGGCGATGTGCGCCTCTTCGATCGACACCACGTCCAGGTCGATGCCCAACCGCTCGGCCAGCGTCTGGGCGTCGGCCCGCGAGCCGTCGCTCGAGTACCGCGAGGGCATGGACACGCCGTGGACCCGCGCCGCCCCCAGCGCGTCGACCGCGACCGCGGCGACGAGCGAGGAGTCGATGCCGCCCGACAGGCCGATCACCGCGTCGGTGAAGTCGTTCTTGCCGAGGTAGTCCCGCGTCCCGAGCACCAGCGCCGCGTACACCTCGGCCAGGTCGCCGAGCGGCGCACGCGGGGACGTGACGGGGAGCGGCTCGCGCGTCGCGGTGGTCGGCTCGGTGACGGTGATCCGGGGCACGAGCTCGCTGACGCCGTGCGGCCGGTGGGGACCGACCGGCAGGTCGACCACGATCAGGTCCTCTTTGAATTGCGCGCCCGACGCCAGCAGGGAACCGTCCGCGGCCACGACCAGCGAGTCGCCGTCGAAGACGAGCTCGTCCTGGCCACCGACCTGGTTGAGGTACGCGACGGCGCAGCCCGCCTCGGCCACCCGCCGCCGCAAGACGGCGAGGCGCTCCGCGTGCCGCCCCCGGTTGTAGGGCGACGAGTTGATGTTGACGACGACGTCGGCGCCGGCCCGCCCCGCGTGCGCGACCGGCCCGTCGTCGAACCACACGTCCTCGCAGATCGAGAGCCCCACCCACGCGCCGGCCACGCCGAAGAGCGGCGAGGGACCCTCGCCGGGGACGAACCACCGCTGCTCGTCGAAGACGCCGTAGTTCGGCAGGCAGCGCTTGCGGTACACGCCGGCGATCCGGCCGCCGGCACAGATCGCCGCCGCGTTGGCCAGCCCCGCGCCGTCGGGCGCCGCGCCGACGAAGCCGACCACCATCGCGCA
>DATJTU010000089.1:0-14662 GCA_035503015.1 Acidimicrobiales bacterium
GTCTGGCCGAGCAGGTCGTCCGTCCTGATGTGGGACAGCGAGCCCCCGTAGCGGCCCACCGGGGTCCGGACTCCACCGAGAACGTAGGCATCGGCCATCTCCGTGTCTCCTTGGCTGGGCTGCTCTTACGGTACCGAGCGATCCGGCGGCGGGCCTGACTGACGCTGGTGTCAGGGAATGGCTATATTCCCGCTACGGGAGATGCTCGCCGGCACTCCCAGGGGAATGGGCGGCCGAGTCGGGGGGACACAGATGGGCTTCGATGGGCAAGAGCCGGGCTGCACGAATGGTGCCGGGGCGCGCCGGAGGCAGCGAAACCGGCGCTGGACACGACTGACGCGCAAGAACCTGATAGCGGTCGGGATCGCCGGGGTGGTCCTGGCGCCGCTGAGCCAGGTGCTGTCGACGGGCGGGCCGGCCGGTGCCGCGTCCTCCAACGTCGATCCCAACGGCGTTTTGAAGTACGGGTTCGACCTCAACAACGAGTTCAACAACGACTTCGCGCCGGCGACGGAGGAGAACGACTGCTCCTACACCGTGACGTCGAACATCTATCAGTCGCTGACGACACCGGGGAACACCGCCATCGGTGGGGGCGTCGCCCAGAGCTGGACCATCTCGAACAACGGCTCGACCGTCACGTTCCACATCCGCCCCGGCCTCGAGTTCTCCAACGGGCAGCCGGTCACCTCGGCCGACGTGGCGGCCAGCTTGAACAAGACCAAGACCAGCCCGCTGCGCTCGTCCCTCTTCGCGATCTCGTCCATCCAGACGCCCGACCCCTCCACCGTGGTGGTGAACCTCAGCAAGCCGACCGCCGGCGACTTCTTGTGGGCGTCCACCTATATCGACGGGCAGATCTATCCGGCCAACGCGATCTCGAGCCAGTCGAGCCAGCCGGTGGGCGCCGGTCCGTACGTGCTCAAGAGCTATCAGCAGGGCTCGTCGATCGTGCTGGCGAAGAACCCGAAGTATTGGGACTCGAAGGCTTATCAACTGGGCGGGATCGACTTCACCCAGGTGACGCAGGGACCGGAGGCGGCGACGGCGCTGACCTCGGGTGCGGTCGACATGATCGAGGTCGAGCCCGAGAACTACCCCCAGCTCAAGGGTGATCCCAACGTCGGCATCTCGGTGTCCAAGTCCTATGACTACATGGACATCGAGCTGCGCCAGAACACCGGGCCGTTCGCCAACGAGAAGGTGCGTGCGGCGCTGGAGTACGCGGTGAACCGGGCCACCTTGAACAAGGTCGTCTTCGACGGCCTCGGTGAGCCGGCGTACCAGGCCGTGCCCTCCTGGTCGCCCGGGTACTCCAAGGCGCTCGGCCAGTCCGACCAGTACGAGCCCTCCAAGGCCAAGTCCATGCTCAAGGCGGCCGGGTACCCCAACGGTGTGAAGTTCACCATGATCATCCCGTCGGGTGACGCCACGTACGCCCGCGCGGCAGCCCTGCTCCAACAGGAGCTGGCGTCGTCGGGGTTCAACGTCAACTTGCAGCAGATCCCCGGCTCGGACTTCGTCACCGACGTCTACATCAAGAAGGAGGGCGACGCCTTGTTGAGCGAGGAGCTCAGCAACGGGCCCGACCTCACCAACAGCTTCGAGGCGCTCTTCGAGCCCACCGGCTTCCCTGCCATGTCGTTCGGCTCGGTCAACCCGCAGCTGACACCGCTGATCGTGCAGGCCAACGCATCCCTGAGCCCGAGCCTGCAGGGCCCGCTCATGCAGCAGATCGACAAGACGGTGATCCAGCAGGGGCTCTTGGTCCCACTGGTCTTCATGCCGTCGATCGTCGCCTACAACAAGAACAGAGTGGGCGGGAAGGTCGTGGCCCCGATCGGCCAGTGCCGTTCGGATCTGGCCGGCATCTACATCAAGAAGTAGCAGCCGCAATTGGTGACCGAGGTCAACATGGGCGGAGAATCGAGGGTGTGCCGCCCTACCGGATCTCGCTGAGCTAGCCCGCGGCGATGGGTTCCGGCGGATCGCTCCTGACCTTTGTCGTTCGTCGGCTGCTCATCACCATCCTGTTGCTCTTCCTGATCTCGCTCGGGGTGTTTTCGCTGATCCTGATCATCCCGGGTAACCCGGCCATCGCCCTCGCCGGAGGCACGAAGGCGACACCGGCCGAGATCGCCAAGATCACCGCGCAGCTCCACTTGAACGAGGGATTCTTCGCCCAGTACTGGAACTGGTTGCGCGCGGCCTTGCAGGGCAACCTCGGCAATTCGCTCTTCAACAACGAGACGGTGGCGTCGGGCATCGCAGCCCGCTTTCCCATCACGCTGAGCGTGGCGGCGGGGGGCATGGTCATCGCCATCCTGATCGGGATCCCCGCGGGGATCGTGTCCGGCCTCCACCAGGGCACCGCGCGCGACCGGGGGGTCACGGTGGGCACCAGCATCGCGGTGGCCGTCCCCGACTTCTGGTTGGCGATGATCCTCGTCATCATCTTCGCGGTGAAGCTGGCCTGGCTCCCGGCTCTCGGCTACACGCCGTTCACCCAGTCGCCGGGCGAGTGGTTCGAGGATCTCCTGCTTCCGTGGCTGGCGCTGGGCATCGGCGGCTCTGCGGTGATCGCGCGCCAGGTCCGGGGCGCGCTCATCGACACCTTGGACCAGGACTACATGCGCACCGCAGTGGCGAAGGGCCTCAACCCACGGATGGTGGTGGGGAAGCACGCACTGAAGAACGCGCTCAGCCCCGCCGTCACCGTGATCGGGATCCAGTTCGGGTACCTGCTCGGGGGCACGCTCATCATCGAGCAGATCTTCTCGCTGCCGGGTCTCGGCACGTACATCATCCAGGCGATCAACGACAAGGACATCCCCGAGATCCAGGGCGTCGTGCTCGTGGTCGCCACCGCCTTCGTGCTGATCAATCTCGTCGTCGACATCGTCTACGCCTACCTGAACCCCAAGGTACGGCTCTCGTGAGGACCAGCCGATGAGCACGTGGAGCCCGCCCGACCCAGGAGACCCCTTTGTCGGCCTCACCGCGATCCCCGAGACGGGCGACAGCCCTGATGAGCTGCCCGAACGGCGGCCGGGTTTCTGGATCCGCTTCCTCCATCAGCGCTGGGCCATCGCCGGCGTGATCTTTCTCTTGATCGTCATCGTCGCGGCCATCTTCGCCCCGCTCATTGCGCCGCACCCGCCCGACGCCCAGGATGTCAACGCCATCAACGCCGGGCCCTCGGTGTCGCACTGGCTCGGCACCGACGATCTGGGGCGCGACATCTTGAGCCGGCTCATCTGGGGCGCTCGCATCTCACTGCGGGCGGCGTTCGAGATCGTCGGCCTGGCGGCGATCGTGGCCATCCCGCTCGGCTTGATCGCCGGCTTCTTCCGCGGTGCCGTGGACTCGGTGATCATGCGGACGATGGACGCGTTGTTCTCGTTCCCGCCCTTGGTCCTCGCGTTGACGGTTGCTGCACTCCTCGGCGCGGACGTGAACGACGCCGCCATCGCCATCGCCATCGTGTTCGTGCCGAGCTTCGTGCGCCTGCTGCGAGGTGAGGTCATTGCCGTGCGTGAAGAGGCCTACATCGAATCGGCCCGAAGTCTCGGCGCGACCTCCAAGCGGCTCCTCGGACGCCACGTGTTGCCGAACGTGGCGTCACCCATCATCATCCAGCTCGCGCTCGCCCTCGGCTTCGCGCTGCTCACTGAAGCCGGCCTGAGCTTCCTCGGCATCGGCGAGCAGCCGCCCACTCCGAGCTGGGGCGGCATGCTCCAGGAAGGGTTCCAGTTCATCAATTCGGCGCCCTGGGCGGTCATCTTCCCTGGCATCGCCATCATGCTGACCGTGCTCGCGTTCAACCTGGTCGCCGACGGCCTGCGCGACTCGCTCGGACGCGAACGTCCTGCCGGCAGCGGGCTCGTGGGCAGCCGGACGGACGACCGCAGCCGCCTCGCACGGCTCGGTCTGTCCCGGTCGGGCGCCACGTCAGAGGAGCCCGCCGCGGCCGCAGCCACTGCCGCGACAACCGCATCCGCCCCACCCGAGCCGGTTCCCGACGCACCTCTCCTCCACGTCGAGGGGCTGCGCATCGAGTTCCGCACGAGGGGGGAGTGGCGTCCGGTGATGGAGGATGCCGAGTTCTCGGTGCGCCGTGGCACGACGCTCGGGCTGGTCGGTGAGAGCGGCTCGGGCAAGACGGTGACGGCGCTCGCCGTCATGGGGCTGTTGCCGCCCAAGGTGTCGCGCGTGAGCGGGTCGATCCGGTTCGAGGGCCAGGAATTGACCACCCTCAGCTCGGCCGGCATGCGCCGGCTGCGGGGCAACGACGTCGCCATGATCTTCCAGGAGCCGATGACGAGCCTGAACCCTGCGTTCACCGTGGGCAATCAGATCGCCGAACAGATCCGGACGCACCGGGGAGTCAGCCGCGCCGACGCGTCGAAGGCTGCGGTGGAGATGCTCGAGCGGGTCGAGATCCCGCGGGCAGCCGTGCGGGCAGAGGATTACCCGCACGCGTTCTCCGGCGGCATGCGCCAGCGCGTCATGATCGCCATGGCGCTCTCGTGCTCGCCGAAATTGCTGATCGCCGACGAGCCCACGACCGCCCTCGACGTGACGACCCAGGCACAGATCATCGAGCTGTTGCACACGCTCCAGCGCGAAGAGGACATGGCGATGATCTTCGTGACCCACGACCTCGGGGTGATCGCCGACGTCGCCGACGAGGTGGTCGTGATGTACGCCGGTCAGATCGTCGAACAGCGCGGCGCCTTGGGCCAGTTCGCGCACCCTCGGCATCCCTACACCGAGGCCCTGCTCCACTCGATCCCGCAGCTGACGCCCAAGGGAGAACCGCTGCACACGATCCCGGGCATGGTGCCGCGCCCGGACCAATTCCCGTCCGGGTGCCGCTTCGCACCGCGGTGTGCCCATGCGGAGGCGGCGTGCACGGCGGCCCCGGTCGCGCTTCGGGCCCCCTCGGCCGGGGCGACGACGACGTTCGCCGAAGAGGACGGAGCCGAACGCTCGGCGGTCACGCTCGCACGGTGCGTGCGCCAGGACGAGCTCGTGCTCGCCGGCACGCCGATCGACCACGGCGAATCGTCGGTGTCGTCGAGCCCCGTGGAGGAACCTGGGCCCCCGGACGCGAGCCCGCCGGTGCTCGACGTCACGGGGCTCGTCAAGGACTTCCCGCTGCGTAGTGGGGTGTTGCGGCGCGTCACCGGGTCGGTGCGCGCGGTCGACGAGGTGGACATGCGTATTCCGCCCGCGACCACGCTGGGCCTCGTGGGCGAGAGTGGGTCCGGCAAGTCCACCTTGGCCCGGCTGGTCCTCCGTCTGATCGACCCGACCTCGGGGAGGATCGTCGTCGACGGGAAAGACGTCACATCGCTGCGCGGGCCGGCACTGCGCCGGCACCGCGAGTCGATGCAGCTGGTGTTCCAGGACCCCTATTCGTCACTCGACCCGCGCCAGAGCATCGCCGACATCGTCGGCGAACCGCTCGCGATCCACACTTCCATGACCCGCGCCCAGCGGGAGCAACGCTCGGTCGAGCTCCTCGCCAAAGTCGGCTTGGGCTCCCACGTGCTGTCGCGCCAGCCGCACGAATTTTCGGGAGGACAGCGTCAGCGCATCGCGATCGCCCGGGCGCTGGCCCTCGAGCCGCGCCTCCTCGTTTGCGACGAACCGGTCAGCGCGCTCGACGTGTCCACGCAGTCCCAGGTGATCAATCTGCTCACCGACCTCCAGCGCCAACTGGGCGTCGCCTATCTCTTCATCGCCCACGACCTGTCCGTCGTGCGTCACATCAGCGACCGGATCGCGGTGATGTACCTCGGCCAGATCGTCGAGGAAGGGGATGCCGACGAGGTCTACGAGCGGCCTGCACACCCCTACACGGCGGCGCTGCTCTCCTCCATCCCGGTGCCCGACCCGACACGCCAGCGCGAACGCACGCGCATCATCCTGCGCGGTGAGGTGGGGGAAGCGACGGGCGAGTCACAAGGGTGCCGCTTCCGGTCCCGCTGCCCCTTCGCGATGGGGATGTGCGCCACGGTGGAGCCCCCGCCGTTCCGCACGCCGGCGGGGACCACGGTCCGCTGCCACCTGCACACCGACGGCCCGACGCTCGCGGGGCGCACTGTCCAGCTGCTCGAGGCGGACGCGGCGCCGGCGTAGGCCCAGCCGCCCCCGGGGCCGCCGGAGTCGCCGGGTGCGCCCAAAGGTACGGCACCGTACTATTGCCCTATGAGGGAGCTCGAGCTTGCGGACAAGGTGGCGGTGGTGACCGGCGGTGCCGGTGGCATCGGTCGGGCGACGGCCGGGCTTCTGGCCGCCGAAGGCGCGCGGGTCGTCGTGGCCGACATCGACGTCGAGGCGGGCCAAGAGGCGGCGAACGAGATCGGTGCGGCCGCCGCCTTCAAAGAGACCGACGTGAGCGACGCTGACCAGGTGCAGTCGCTGGTCGACTTCGCCGTCGAGCGCTTCGGCGGCCTCGACATCATGTTCAACAACGCCGGGATCGGGACCCCGCTCAAGCGGTTCCTGCCCGATGACCTCGAGGACTTCTCCCGCATCATGAGCGTCAACCTCTTCGGTGTGCTCGCAGGAGCCCAGCGGGCGGCGCGCTACATGAAGGACCACGGCGGCGGCTGCATCATCAACAACGCGTCGATCGCCGCCATCAACGCCGGCGCCGGGATGATCTCGTACCGGGCGTCCAAGGCGGCGGTGGCGCACGCCACCAAATGCCTGGCCATCGATCTCGCGCCCTACGGGATCCGGGTCAACTGCATCACGCCGGCCCACATCCGGACCGGGATCACGACGTATGAGATGGGCCCGGTGCTGCGCTACATGCAGCCGCTCGAGCGCCAGGCGCAACCCGAGGACGTCGCCCAGGCGGTGGTGTTCCTGGCCAGTGACCGCGCCGCGCAGGTGACGGGCGTGGTGTTCCCGATCGACGGCGGCACGACGGCTGGACCGCCGTACGCGCAGACCAAGCTGATTATGTCGACGGCGAAGCCCGCCGAGGAGCCCCCGGCCGGCACGCCGTCAAGCTGACCGGAGGCTTCGGCCGTGCGGGGCGGGGCGATCAGTCGACGGCGTCGAAATCCAGATAGAGGCGCTGGAGCCCGCGCAGGAAGAAGGTCGGCAGGTACTCGTAGCGGCGGCTACCCGGCGGGCCGTGGTGCTTCTCTGAGATGGTGATGTCCGACGTGCGATCGAGGAACTGGTTGATCGTGACGCGGCCTTCGGCGCGGGCGAGCGGCGCGCCCGCGCAGGTGTGGATCCCGTGCCCGAAGGCCAGGTGTTGGCGAGCGTTGGCGCGGTCGATGTCGAACTCGTAGGGACGGCTGAACACCCGCGGGTCGCGGTTGCACGCGCCCGGTACGAGCATGAGCGTGGCACCCGCCGGGACGTCGACGCCGTCGAGTTCCGTGCGGACGCGGGCCATGCGGAACTGTGTCCGGAGGGGGCTTTCGAGCCGCAGGGTCTCCTCAATGAAGTTCGGTATCCGCTCACGGTCGTCACGGACGAGCTGCTGGAGGTCGGGGCGCTCACCGAGCATGCGCAGCGCGAACGAGAGCAGGCGCACGGTGGTCTCCTGGCCCCCGGCGAACAGGTTGGCTGCGAGCAGCGCGGCATCCTTCACCTCGGGCGTCGAACCGTCCGGGAACGTCGCAGTGGCCAGGCCGCTGAGGACGTCCTGCCGCGGGTCGTGCCTGCGCTCCTCGATGTACTCGGAGAACCGCTCGTAGAGGAACTCGAGTGGTTTGTGCCCGACGTCCTCGTATGCAGTGGACAGCCGCTCGCGAAAGAGCGAATGGTCCGACTCCGGCACGCCCTCCAGGTCGGCGATCACCGTCAGGGTGAAAGGTTCGGCGTATGACCCGACCATCTCGCACGACCCGTCCGAAATGAAGGTATCGATGAGGTGGTTGGCGTACTGCCACATGAAGTCCTCGTTCTCCTTCAACCGCTTGGGCGTGATGAGGCGAAGCAGGAGATGGCGGTGCGCGGTGTGTGTCGGAGGGTCGAACGCCGGGAGCTGGTCGCTGAAGGGCAGCTCGTCCCGGCAGCGCGCGATGACGTCGCTGATGTCGTCCCCCTCGAAGGGCTCGGACAGTTTGACGAACGGGCCGCCGACAACGTTGCACGACGAGTACGTGCCCGAAGGGGAGGCGTCGGGGGGAAACGCGGCGGGATCGTTGTAGACCGCCATCGCCTCGGGGTGGCCTGTGACCATGAACAGCCCGAAATGCGGCTCCTGCCACACGGGACCCTGGTCGCGCACCCAGTCGAAGTACGGATACGGGTCGTCTTGGACCGCGCGGTCGCTGAAGAAGCTGACGTCTGCGAACTCGGTCATGCGCTCCTCCGGTTCTCAGTGGCGTGCCGGGCGGCCACGTACCCGAAGACCATGGTGTTGGCGATGCTCGCTCCCGGGCCGAGGTAGTGGCGCCCCATGACCGTGGCGGTGCCGTTGCCGGTCGCGTACAGGCCCGCGATCGGCGTGTCCTCTTCGTCGAGGACACGGGCGAACTCGTCGGTGACGAGCCCGCCGCAGGTCCCGATGTCACCGGGGACCACCTGCACCGCGTAGTACGGGGGTTCGTCGACGGGCCCCAGGCACGGGTGCACGCGGTGGTTCGGGTCACCCAGCGCTTTGTTGTACGCCGACTCGCCGCGTCCGTACTCGGGGTCGATCCCGAGCCGGGCGCCCTCGTTGAAGCGCTCGACCGTCTCGTTCAGCCCGCCCGGGTCGATGCCGCACATCGCGGCGAGATCGTCGAGTGTCCAGGCTTGTTTCACCATCCCGCTCGTGAGCAGTGTGCGTGGCAGACGGCCGGGCCGTGAGCGCAAGTGGGCGTACCGCTTCCGGTAGCGGTCGTCGAAGATGAGCCAGCACGGGACCGCCCTGCTCGTCTTGTTGCGCGCATACATCTCCTTGCCGACTTCCATGTAGGAGTTCGACTCGTTCACGAAGCGATGTCCGGCCGCGTCGACGTAGATCGTGCGCGGCCGCTGCCGGGCTTGGTCGAGCGTCGACTGGCCGAAGCGGCCGGTCCGCGGAGAGGGCAGCCACCACGCTTCGTCCATGAGGTCGGTCTTGGCTCCGAGTTCCATCGCCAGCTGGAGCACCTCACCGGTGTCGCCCGGGTTCGCGATCGACCAGCGCGCGCGGTTGGGCTGGTCCGCCCCGTACTGTTCTCGCATCGCCGCGTTGTGGGCGAAACCCCCGGAGGCGAGCAGGACACCTTGCCGGGCCCGAATGCACACCGCGCGCCCGGCCTGCTGGGTGCGCACCCCGACGACCCGCCCATCCTCGACGATCAGCTCGTCGACGGGCGCCTCGGTCCAGACCGAGATCCCACGGGCGAGGGCGTCCGTGAGCATCTGCGCGATGAGTGACGCACCGTTGGTGAGCAGGGTCTCGCCGCGCAGCCGTGCGCCGTAGGTCCGGACGACGACTCGCGCCGAGGTGCAGAACGCACGGACGCTTCGGTTGTAGTGCGACAGGGAGCGCGCCTCGTTCGTCATCACGGCCAACCCGAGGCTCTGAGCGAGGCCAGGCTGCAGTCGCCCGAGAAACTCGCCGAGCACACGGCCGTCGTAGGGGACGGGCTCGATGCCGCGCCCGAGGTCGTGGCCACCCTTCGCACTCGAGTAGTAGTCGCTGTAGCCGCGGCAATAGGAGAACCGCATGCCGCGTCGTTGGAGGAACGTGACCATTTCGGGGCCTGCCGAGAGGAAGGCGTGCCGGCGTTCGAACGACGAGGCCGGTCCGACGTTGCCGACGACCGCCTCGAAGTGGGCCATGGCGTCCTCGTAGGAGTCGGGGATGCCCTGTGCCAGCATGACCGGGTTGTTGGGGACCCACAGGATCCCGCCCGACATGCACGTCGAGCCGCCGATCCGGTCCTGCTTCTCGAGCACCCGCACGCGTGCGCCCGCGTCGGCGGCGGCAAGCGCCGCCGCCATGCCGCCCCCGCCGGATCCGACGCTGACGAAATCGACGGTGTCGTCCCATGCCGTCATGTCACGACCACTCCGACCTCCCCCGGAACCACTTCGGTGCCGAGCAAGCTAGCAGGGTCCATTGACGATTGCTACGGAGCCGAAGTAATCTTCGATCTACCGGTTACTGAAGGAAGCGGGGGCTATGAGCGGTATCTCGACGAGACTGACGTACCCACCCGACGGCCTGGGCGCACCGAAGGACCGGCACCCCGGCCCGGTCTTGGACCTCGGGCTGCCGGCCGGCACGGAGGTGTTCTCGGCGGACGATCACATCTCCCTCGCGGAGGACATCTTCTTCGAGCGCTTTCCCGACAGCATGAAGGACCGCGCCCCGCGTGTGATGAATGTCGACGGGGGGTGGGTCATCGGCGTCGACGGGCAGTCCGTCCTGGTGCCCGAGTTCATCGAAGTGCTCACGCAGTACGACCCGGTTTCGGGGTCGCACACCGGTGACGTCGACGCGCGGCTCGCGGCGCTCGACTCGGAGGGCGTCGCCAAGGAGCTGGTGTTCCCGAACGCGATCCTCGCTTTGTTCGGGTGGCCGGACCGGGAGGTGCGCGAGCTCTGCTTCCGGATCTACAACGAGCACATCGCCGAAGTCCAGGAACGGTCGAAGAACCGGATCTTCGGGGTGGGGCTGATCAACTGGTGGGATCCCGACGGTGCGCGCCGGACCGTGAACGAACTCAAGGCGCTCGGGCTGAAGACCTTCCTTCTGCCGCTGTCGCCGGGCAAGGACCTCGAAAAGCGACCGATCGACTACGCGAGCAGGGCGATGGACGGTGTGTGGGACGCGATCGAGGAGGCGCAGGTCCCGGTCGCGCACCACATCGGCGAAAGCCCGCCGTCGACGCCGAACGAGTACAACGCGGTCAGCATCGGCATGCTCCAGTCCGTGGCGCCGTTTCGTGACGCCTTCGGGAAGTACATCTTCGGCGGGATCCTCGACCGCCATCCCGGGCTGCGGGTGGGCTGGTTCGAAGGAGGGATCAATTGGGTGCCGTCCGCCCTCCAAGATGCCGAGCACATCGCGGCCTCGTTCCAGCACCTGGCGAACCTCAAGATCGAGCACCAGCCCACGTACTACTGGGACAACCACATGTACGCCTCGTTCATGGTCGATCGCCTCGGCCTCGCGTTGTTGGCCCGGATCGGGATCGAGCGGGTGATGTGGTCGACCGACTTCCCGCACAACGAGAGCACCTACGGCTACAGCACGGAGTCGCTGGCCGAGGTGGTCGACGCCGTCGGCGCTGAGCCGGCCGCCGCCATCGTCAGCGAGAACGTCAAGCGATTCCTCGGACTGGACGAGTGACGCCGTCGGGGGGGCTCATGTCGCCCGCCAGGGCGACATGCATCCCGGCGGCGCCTGATCGAGCCCGGATGCAGCGCGACCGCGGGGCTCGGATCCGCGCCGGGATGCGCGAGCAGGGTCTTGACGTCCTCATCCTGCTCGGGAACACGAACGTCGTCTACGCGACGGGCGCGATCTGGCCCTTGGCCGACTCGGGCCGGGCCAACTTCGAGCAACCGGTTGCGGTCGTGTTGGCCGACGACGACTGGCCGCACCTTTTCTCGACGCTCCGCGAGGACGATGGCTTCGGCGTCGGCTTCCCCGCGGATCATCTCCACGGCCCCGCCTACCTCGATTTCGACGAAGGCGTCGCTCTGTTCGCCTCCGAGTTGGCGGGGATCGTGCCGGACGCGGCGGTGATCGGCATGGACGAATGGACCAACGCCGTGCGTCGCGAGCGCTCGATCCTCTTCGCGTCTGAGAAACCCCGCGACGACGGGCGCGTGCTGAGCAAGGCCAAGGCGACCAAGACGCCCGACGAGCTCGCGTGCATGCGAGAGGGGCTGCGGATCACCGAGCAGGCGATCGCCCAGGTGCAGGCGAAGCTCGCACCGGGTGTCCGCCAGACCGAGCTCACGGCGACATTCCTGCGGGCGATCTTCGATGCGGGGGCGGATGCCAACGTGCTCGACCCCATCTGGCAGGTCATGCCGTCACGGATGGCGGACGGCCCGTGGACGACGACCGGTGATCTCGCGTGCCCGCTGCTCTCCACCGAGCGGGCGCTCGTCGAGGGCGACGTGCTCTGGGTCGACACCGGCATCAGCTATGCGGGCTTTCATTCCGACTTCGGCCGCACCTGGGTGGTCGGCCGCCGGCCGAGCGCCCGCCAGCGAGCGCAGTTCGAGCGTTGGCAGGAGATCATGGCTGCTGTCCTCTCGGTCAGTCGAGCCGGGGCGACGGCAGCGGACCTGACCGCCGCAGCGATCGATGCCGCCGGGGGCACGAAGCCCTGGATGCCGCACTTCTACCTCGGGCACGGGCTCGGCATCGACAGCGCGGAGATGCCCTATGTCGGCAGCGATATCGGCGAGGCATTCGATGCCTCTCTCGTCCTGGCCCCCGGGATGGTGCTCGTGCTCGAACCGATCGTCTGGGACGACGGGGCCGCCGGCTATCGCTCCGAGGAGGTGCTCCTCATCACCGAGGACGGATGGGAGCCAATGACCGACTACCCCTACGATCCGTTCTGATCGTGGACCCCCTGGTCGAGGTCGTCGACATCGCCCCTGACGACGCCGAGTTGCGCGTCGCACGTCGGCAGCGCGTGCTCGCCGAGATGGATGCTCGGGACATCGACATACTCGTGGTCGGGCGCGAGGCGAACGCGCGCTACATCTCGGGCGCGCCGCGGTTGTGGACCGCGGGCTCGCGGGCCTTCGGGCCCGGATGCGTCCTCGTGCGCGCGAGCGGCGTCGTGCACTTGCTGAGCACCTGGGACGAGGGCATCCCCGAGGAGATCCCACGAGAGAACCTGTACGGCATCTCCTTCAACGCGTCGAACTTCTTGCAGGCGCTCCGGCGGGTCGAAGGCGCCGAGACCGCGCGCACGGTTGCGACCGATGGCCTCACCCCGTCAGCCGCTGGGCTCTTGTCGAAGGCGTTCCCGGCGGCCGAGCTCGTGGACGGCGAGGCGCTCCTCGGCACGGTTCGCTCCATCAAGGCACCCGAGGAGGTCGACGCGATCCGCGCCGCCGTCCGTGTGGCCGAGCACGCGCTCGCCGAGGCGGAGTCGGCGCTCGCGCCTGGCGTCACGGAGCGACAGCTGACGGGCGTGTTCATGGAGGCGATGGCGGCGTCCGGCGTGACGACGCCCGCCGCACAGGATGTGGCGTGGATCACCTCGCGCGACGACCCCTGGCGCCGCGTCACCCGGGACGCGCCTGCGCTGCCGGGCGATCTCGTGGCATTCGACGCCGGGGTGATCCGGGGCGGGTACGTCGGTGAGCTGGGCCGCACGTGGGCGGTGGGAACGGGAACCGACGGCGACATCGACCCTGCGTTGTCCCGCCAGTGGTGCGACCTGTGGGACCGCCTCATCGAGGGATGCCGGCCCGGGGCATCCGCGGCCGGCCTGCTCGACGCCTACGGAGCGATGCGGATCCCGCCACCCCCCTTCCCCGTGGCGCGCGGGCTCGGTCTCGGTTTCGACCTCCCGCTCGTGACCCACGCCATGCCGGGCGCCGCGGCAGCCCAGCACTTGGCGCCGGGCATGGTGCTCGCACTGACCGCCTACGTCTGGAAGGAAGGCGTCGGTGCCGTGTACGGCCAAGAACCCGTCCTGATCACCCCGAGCGGGCCCGAACTACTGTCCACCACCCCGTTCTCGAAGTTAGGAGCACCGCTGCCGTGAGCACTGTCGACGTCCCGCCCCCCGAGGAGATCATCCTCTACGAGAAGGACCCGAGCACCCGGATCGCCACGATCACGTTGAACCGGCCCGACCAGCTCAACATCCCGACGATCGCCGCTCGCCGGCGTTACGCGGACCTGTTGTTCAAGGCGAGCATCGACGACGACGTGAAGGTGCTCGTCGTGCGCGGTGTCGGCGACCACCTGGGGACGGGAGCCGATCTCGACGAGCTGATGGCGAAGCGGGTGGAGGGCTCCGCCGAGCGGGAGGAGTACGGGCTCGAAGACGATGACGACGTCACGATGCCCGGCCCGCGTTCGTACCGCGCCGGGGCGTCGCTGCTGCACTGGTACGGCAACACCCGCTCGGGGTGCCGCACGCTCCAGGACTTCAAGAAGATCAGCATCCTCGAGGTCAAGGGGTACTGCTACGGGTGGCACTTCTACCAGGCGGCCGATGCCGATCTCGTGATCTCGTCCGACGACGCACTGTTCGGGCACCCAGCCTTCCGTTACGTCGGCTACGCCCCCCGCATGTGGCAGTGGGCGATGATGATGGGGCTACGGAAGTTCCAGGAGATGGTCTTCACCGGCCGGCCGTTCACGGCGGAGCAGATGTACGAGTGCAACTTTGTGAACAGCGTGGTTCCGCGTGACGACCTCGAGTCGGAGGTGGCGAAGTACGCGCTGGCCTGCGCGCGCACGAGGCCGACCGACACCGTCTTCATGCAGAAGGTCTTCTTCGAGGTCATGAAGCAGCACCAGGGCGAGTACATGGGCAGCCTGTTGAGCGCGTGGCTCGAGTCGATGGGTGGCCAGCTTCGCAACGACGAGGACGGCGGGCGCGCCACGCTCAGCAACGAGACGATGGACGCCGGGCTCAACCTCGCGGTGAAGGACAACGACAGTGCGTTCCCGCCCGATTGGCGCCTGAGCCGCTCCGGTCGCCGGCGCCCCGAGTCC
>DATJTU010000090.1:0-9900 GCA_035503015.1 Acidimicrobiales bacterium
CGGCGTCGGCCTCGCCGGTGACGCCGATGATGCCGCACATGGTGACCCAGGCTACCTGGGGCTCTCGCGGTGCCAGCGGCTCCTGGTGTGCGCCGGGCTGGGACCCGACCAGCGCCTTGACCAGCGCCTCAGCGCCTCAGCGCCTCAGGCCTGCGACCCGCCCTGCCCGAGGGCCGCCTCGACGACTGCGGCCAGCTGGAGGGCCACCGCGTCGGCCTGCTCCTCCATGCGGGCCTCGACCATCACGCGCACGAAGGGCTCGGTCCCGCTCGGGCGCAGCAGCACGCGGCCGTCGTGGCCGAGCTCGGCCTCGGCCTTCACCACCGCCTCCCACACGTCGGCGCAGTCGGCCAGGCGTTCGGGCTGTGGGATGGGCACGTTGACGAGGCGCTGGGGCACCCGCTCGACCAGGCCGGCCGAGAGCTCGGCGAGCGAACGCCCCGAGCGCACGACGAGGTCGGCGAGCGCGATGCCGGTGAGGATGCCGTCGCCGGTCGTCGAGAGCGACCGGAAGATGATGTGGCCGGACTGCTCACCACCGAGGCTCAGGCCGTCGGCGTCGAGCGCGGCGAGGACGTGGCGGTCGCCGACGTCGGTCTCGCGCACCGCGATGCCGCGGTCCTCCATGGCGAGGCGGAAGCCGAGGTTGGTCATGACCGTCACCGCGACCGTGTTGCCCGTGAGGCGGCCCCGCTCCGCGAGGTCGAGGGCGAACAGCGCGAGCAGGACGTCGCCGTCGACGATCCGGCCGCTCTCGTCCACCGCGATCACCCGGTCGGCGTCGCCGTCGAAGGCCAGCCCGAGGTCGGCGTTGCGCGCGACGACGGCCTGCGCCAGCTCGGACGGGTCGGTCGAGCCGCACTTGTCGTTGATGTTGGCGCCGTCGGGCTCGACGTGCAGCGCGGTGACCGTGGCGCCGAGACCGGCCAGCACGTGCGGCGCGATCGCGCTGGCGGCACCGTTGGCGCAGTCGACCACGATGTGCAGCCCGTCGAGCCGCCGGCCCTCGATGGTGCCGACGAGGTGCGCCTCGTAGTGCGCCACCGCGTCGGGGTCACTGGTGATGGCCCCCACACCGTGCCCGGTGGGACGGCGGGGCGGGCGCTCCGGATCGGAGACGATCGCCTCGAGCTCGCGCTCGATCTCCCCCTCGATCTCCATCGGCAACTTCGTCCCGAGCAGGCTGAACAACTTGATCCCGTTGTCACCGAAGGGATTGTGCGACGCCGAAATGACCGCGCCGGGCGACTTGCGGTCGACGGCCACCGCGGCGACGCCGGGCGTGGGGAGCACGCCGAGGTCCACGACGTCGGCGCCCTCGGCGGCGAGGCCCGCGGCGAACGCGGCCTGGAGCAGGGGGCCAGAACGCCGGGTGTCGCGCCCCACCACGAAGGTGGGAGCGGGGAGCACGCGGGCGGTGGCGCGCCCGAGGGCCAGCGCCAGTTCGGCGGTCAGCTCCTCGTTGGCGACCCCGCGCACGCCGTCGGTGCCGAAGCGGGCCGGGGGCATCGGTGTCCCGGGACTACCGCTTGGAGTACTGCGGCGCCTTGCGGGCCTTCTTCAGCCCGTACTTCTTGGACTCCTTCTCGCGGGCGTCGCGGGTGAGGAGGCCGGCGCGCTTCAGCGGGGCGCGCTGCTCGGGGTCGACCAGGCACAGGCTGCGGGCGATGCCGAGGCGCATGGCCCCGGCCTGGCCCGAGATCCCGCCGCCGTCGATCGTCGCGTCGATGTCGTAGGACTCCGCCGTGTTGGTCACCCGCAGCGGCTCGGTCACCAGCATGCGGTGCGTCGCCGAGGTGAAGTACCGCTCGAAGGGGACCTTGTTGATGGTGATCTTGCCCTGGCCGGGGCGGAAACGGACGCGGGCCACTGCCTGCTTGCGGCGGCCTGTCGTCTGGCTCAGTGGTGCGGGCATGGGTCGGTCGGTTCCTTCCTTACTTCTTTGCTACTTCGTTGCTCCGTGGTGCCGGCTCAGCCGGCCCGGCGCGCCTGGGGCAGATCGAGCGGCTGGGGCTTCTGGGCCGCGTGCGGGTGGTCGGGCCCGGCGTAGACCTGCAGCTTGGACAGTTGCTGGCGGCCGAGCGTGTTCTTGGGCAGCATGCCGCGTACCGAGCGGCGCACCAGCTCGGCCGGCTCGTCCTCGAGCAGCGTGGCGTAGCTCGTGGCGCGCAGGCCACCGGGGTAGCCACTGTGGCGGTAGGCCATCTTCGCGTCGGCCTTGCCCGAGGTGAGGACGACCTTGTCGGCGTTGACGACGATGACGTGGTCACCCGTATCGACGTGCGGGGCGAAATAGGGACGGCGCTTGCCGCGCAGGATGGCCGCCACCTCCGAGGCCAGGCGCCCGAGGACGAGCCCGTCGGCGTCGACGACGTACCAGGCTCGCTCTATCTCAGTGACCTTCGGTGAAAATGTGCGCACAAAGACCGATCTTTCGCATCCGGTGGTGGACGGGCGCACCCCATGCAGGCGGTGCGGTGGCCTCCCGGGGCGCCCGGAAGCCGACGTACCAGGATAGGGGCTACGCGAAGGCCCAGCAAGCCGCCTGTTCGTGGCCCCTCAGGGCGGCCAGCCGCCCCCTCCGCCCGGACCCAGATCCGGCGGCCGGGCCCCGATGCGCTCGGCCCACCCCGTGACGTCGTCCTCGTGGTACTACGCCCTGGGCCATGGCGGGTGACCTCATTGCTTCGGTGCCCGCCGCTCGTCAGGCTCGCAGTGTGACCGAGCCCCTCGGGCTGGCCGAGCAGGACCGGGCCGTGCTGCGCACCGGCTGGTACCGGTTCGCGTCGTCGTGGCGGCGTCTCGGCGCTGGCTACCTGGCCCTGATCCTCGTCGTCGGCCTGGGCGGAGGCCTGGCGCTCGGCTCGGTGGCCGCGGCACGGCGCACGAGCTCGTCCTATTCGGTCTTCTTGGCGTCGACGAACCCGTCGGACCTCACGATCGAGCCGGCGGGTGGAGGCGGGGGCCCGATCGGCCCGGCCCTCGACCGGCACCTCGTGGAGGCGATCTCGAAGTTCCCCCACGTGCGCCACGTCGAGAGCTACGTCGCCATGAGTGCGACGATCGCCAAGCCGGGCTCGCACACCTTCGTCAACTACCTCCCCTCCGTGCTCGTGGTGGGCAGCACCGACGGGTTGCTCTTCAACCAGGATCGCTTCACGGTCACCGCCGGCCGGCAAGCCGACCCGAAGAACCCCCACGAGGTCATGGTCACGCAGGCTGCCGCCCAGGTGCTCGGTGTGCACCCGGGCCAGAGCATCGAGCTCGCGCGCACCGCGGCGGGACAGGGCGCACAGGCCACGGCGAGCCGCCGGAGCGCATGGCGCGTGCGCGTGACCGGCATCGGGCTCCTCAACCGGGAGGTCGTCGAGGACCAGATCGAGCGCTTCCCGACGTACGTCGTCGCGACGCCGGCGCTGACCCGTGCCTGGTTCACCTCCTCGACCTCGCAACTGGCCTACTTCGGCGTCCAGGTCGACGGGGGCGCCCGCTATGTCCCGGCGGTCGAACGCGACTGGAGCAGGACCGAGCCGTACTTCACGGACTTCCAAGTTGCCGCGCAGAGCGCGCAGGAGGCCGACGAGTCCATCCGTCCCGAGGCGCTGGCGCTCGGTGCGTTCGGCTGCATCGCGGGCGTCACCACGGCACTGATCGCGCTCGAGGAGCTGGCGCGCCAACGCCGAGGACGCGCCGCGGACCTGCGGGTCATGCGTTCGCTGGGCGCGTCGCCGGGCATGACGGTGACGGACGGGCTGATCGGTGCCGGGATCGCCATCGTGGTGGGCGGGCTTCTCGCAGTCGGGGTGGCGGTCGCCCTGTCCCCCCTCACGCCCATCGGCCCCGCCCGGCCCGTGTACCCGGACGCGGGCTTCGCCGCCGACTGGACCGTGCTCGCGCTCGGCGCGCTGGCGCTGGTCGCGCTCCTCCTCGGTGCCGCCGTGCTCGGCGCCGTCCTCGCTGCACCGCACCGCCACACCACCGGGCGGCGCCAGCGGACGGGTCGTTCGAGCATCGCCGACGCCGTCTTTCGCTCGGGCGCGTTTCCCAGCGCTGCGATGGGTGTGCGCTTCGCCCTCGATGCGGGGGACGGCACCACCCGCGGTCCGACGCGCTGGGTCCTCTTCGGCTCCGTCGTCGCGCTGCTCGTCGTCTCGGCGACGTTGACGTTCGGGCACAGCCTGGGGAACCTGGTGGCGCAGCCGCGCCTCTACGGGTGGAACTGGGACGACGCCGTGCAGAGCGCCGACGGCTACGGCCCGGTCCCCCAGTCCACGGTGCAGGACGTGCTCGCGCGCCACCACGGCGTGGAGGCGTCCGGGGTGTGGTTCGCCGGCCTCCAGCTCGACGGCGAGGAGGTGCCCGCTCTCCTCGCATCGCCGGGCGCGTCGGTCGCACCACCCCTCGTCGCCGGCCACGGCCTCGAGGGCAAGGACCAGCTCGTGCTCGGCGCGGCCACCCTGGCCCAGCTCCACAAGCAGCTGGGCGACACGGTGTCGATGCGCTTCGCGCCGTCCGACCCGCCGACCGCCGTCCGGCTCACGATCGTCGGCGTGGCCACGATGCCCGCCATCGGCATCGCCGAGGGATTGCACTCCTCCATGGGGGTCGGCGCGGTCGTGCCGGTCGACAACGGGCGGCTCACCGAGAGTTTGGGCCCGCTCGGGTATCCAGGCTGCAGCGGTCCCAACATGGTGTTCCTCCGCGGGCGGGGCAGCACGAGCGTGGCCGCGGTCGACCGGACGGCGCGGCAGCTCGCGGGCACGGCATCGCAGGTGCTGGCGAAGGAGCCGGCCCAGTCGAGTTGCGGGGGGTACCAGGCGACCGTGCTCGCGGTGCAGCGCCCGGCGCAGATCGTCAACTACCGCTCGATGGGGCTGACGCCGCTCCTCCTCGCCGTCGGGCTGGCCGCGGGGACGACAGCCGCCCTGGGTCTGACGCTCGTGGCGTCGGTGCGCCGGCGGCGGCGCGAGCTCGCCATCTTGAAAGCGATCGGCTTCACCCCCCGGCAACTCCAGTCGAGCGTGCTCTGGCAGGCCGCTGTGGTCGCCGGCGTCGGCATCGTCGTGGGCGTGCCGCTGGGCGTCGCACTCGGCCGGTGGCTCTGGACACTGTTCGCCGAGGAGATCGGTGCGGTCCCCGAGCCCGTCGTCCCGCTCGCGTCGATCGCGTTCGCCGCGCTCGTCGCCCTCACGTTGGCGGCCGGTCTGAGCGCGATACCCGGGAGGATCGCCGGACGTACCCCTGCCGTGTCGGCGCTCAGCTCGGAGTAGCGCGGCCGTAGTCGACCGAGACCAGGCACAAGCCCTCGGGCGGCGCCGGCTCGGGGGCCGACTGGCGGCTGGCGGCGCGCAGGCGTTCGAGCAGCCCGGCCGCGGTCTCCTTGCCCCGCCCCACCTCGACCAGGCTGGACACGAGCGAGCGCACCATCTGGTGGCAGAACGAGCCGGCCGCGATCTCGAAGCGCAAGAGCCGCGCCCAGTCCGCCCCGCCGGGCCCGGCGCTTCCGGCGGCGTCGGCGGCCTCGGGGCCCTCGTCGACCCGCCAGCGGGCGCGCAGGACGTTGCGCACCATCGGTTCGGCGGCGTCGCTCCCCGGTGGCCGCCGGCAGAAGGAGCGGAAGTCGTGGCTCCCGAGCAGCACGTCGGACGCGGTGCGCATCGCGACGAGGTCGAGCGGGTCGCGCACGTGCCAGGCGGTGCGCGCGAGCAGCGGGTCGGCCTCGGGCGCGTTCCAGACGAGGTAGCGGTAGGTACGCGCGGTCGCCGAGCGGCGCGCGTCGAAGTCGTCGCCCACCTCCTCGGCCCGGCGCACCACGACCTCGGGGGCCAGCTGGCGGTTGAGGGCGCGGGCGAAACCGATCCCGTCGTAGGGGATGGGCGGGAGGTCGACGTGCACGACCTGGCCCCGCGCGTGCACGCCGGCGTCGGTGCGGCCGGCGCAGGTGACGAACGGCGGCTCGCTCAGCCGCGCCGCGCGGCCGATGGCCTGGCGGAGGGCGCCGGCGACGGTCGGCACCTCGGGCTGGACGGCGAAGCCGCGGAAGGCGGCGCCGTCGTACGCGAGAAGGAGCCTCCAGCGCTGCGTGGCAGCGCCGGCGGAGTCCTCCACCCCTCTCCTGCTCCTAGACGAACTCGATGCGCGCCATGGGCGCGTTGTCGCCCGGCCGCGGGCCGAGCTTCAAGATGCGCGTGTAGCCGCCGGGGCGGTCCGCGTAGCGCGGCCCGATCTCCTCGAAGAGCTTGTGCGCCATGTCCTTGTCGCGGATCAGGGCGACGACGTTGCGGTGGTTGGCCAGGCCGCCCCTGACGGCCGCCGTCACGCACTTCTCGGCGACGGGCCGCAGGGCCTTCGCCTTGGCCTCGGTGGTGACCAGCGACTCGGCGGCGATCAGCGAGGCGACCAGGTTGCCCATCATCGACTTCTGGTGCGCGGAGGAGCCGCCGAGCCGGCGGCCGCGCTTGGGGGTTGCCTGCATCGCGGCCTCAGTCCCTCGTGCGGAGCGACAGCCCGCGCTCGTCGAGGCGCTGGACGACCTCGTCGGCCGACTTCTGCCCGAAGTTCGTGATGGCCAGAAGGTCGTCCATCGTGCGCTCCACCAGCTCGCCGATCGTGTTGATCTGGGCCCGCTTGAGGCAGTTGCGCGGGCGCTCGGAGAGGTCGAGCTCCTCGATGCGCAGGTCGAGGTCGGGCGAGCCGCTCGACGCCGTCCCGGTGTCACCGAGCTCGAGGCCCTGGGGCGCCTCTTCGAGGTCCGCGACCAACGAGACCAGGTTGCGCAGCGTGTCGCCCGCCGAGGCCAGCGCCTCGCGGGGCGAGATGGTGCCGTCGGTCTCGATGTCGAGGACGAGGCGGTCGTAGTTGGTGGACTGCTCGACGCGGACCGGCTCGATGTCGAAAGTCACCCGGTGCACCGGCGAGAAGATCGAGTCGATCGGAATGACGCCGATGGTCGAGGACTTCTTGTTCTTGTCCGCCGACGCGTAGCCGCGCCCGCGCTCCACGGTGACGTCGACGGCCAGGCGGCCCTTGGCGTTGATGGAGGCGATGTGCAGGTCGGGGTTGAGGACCTCGACGTCGGGGGTGAGCTGGAGGTCGGCTGCCGTGGCGTCGGCCGGGCCGCGCACGTCGAGGCGCAGCGTCACCGGCTCGTCGGTGTGCACGCGCACCAGCAGGTCCTTCAGGTTCAAGATGATGTCGGTGACGTCCTCTTTGACACCGGGGAGCGTCGTGAACTCGTGCAGCGCCTCGTCGAAGCGCAGCTGGGTCACGGCGCCGCCGGGGATGGACGAGAGCAGCGTGCGGCGCAGGGAGTTGCCGAGCGTCGTGCCGAAGCCCGGGTCGAGCGGGCCGACGGCGAAGCGCTGGCGGTTGTTCTCCTCCTCGTCGACGACTTCGACGGTGGGCCGTTGGATGATCAGCATGGCGGTACTCCTGTTGGCGGGGTTCGGGGCGGGGCGGGGCTGGTTCGAGCTGGTTCGAGCTACTTCGAATAGAGCTCGACGATGAGCTGCTCTTGAATGGGCTCGTCGATGTGCTCGCGCAGCGGCGGGTTGAGGACGGACACCGAGAAGCCGGCGTCGGCCGCCTCGAGCCAGGCCGGGGTGGCCCGCTCGAGCGTGTCCATGTTGCGGCGAACCAGGAAGTTGGTGCGGGTCGCCTCGCGCAGGGTGACGATGTCGCCCTTGCGCACGCGGTAGCTCGGGATGGTGACGCGCTTGCCGTTCACGTTCACGTGCCCGTGTCGGACAAACTGACGCGCCTGGCGGCGGCTGGCGCCCCACCCGGCACGGAAGACCACGTTGTCAAGGCGCAGCTCGAGGTTGCGCAGCAGGTTCTCACCGGTGATGCCGCCCTGGCGGGTGGCCTCCTCGTACATGTTGCGGAACTGCTTCTCCAAGATCCCGTAGATCCGACGCGCCTTCTGCTTCTCACGCAGCTGGGCGAGGTACTCGGAGCCCTGGCGCATGCGGTCGCGGCCGTGCTCGCCCGGCGGGTAGGCGCGGCTGTGGCGGTCGGTGACGGCCTCGGAGACCGGGCACTTGAGCGAGTAGCAACGCTCGCCCTTCAAGAACAGCTTGGTCCGTTCGCGCCGGCAGAGGCGGCAGACGGGACCGGTGTATCGAGCCATGGGGTGGGGTTCCTCTTCCTCTTCCTCGTCGTCCCGCTAGACCCGGCGCCGCTTCTTGGGGCGGCAGCCGTTGTGCGGGATGGGGGTGACGTCCTTGATGCCGACGACCTCGATGCCGACCGCGGCGAGCGAGCGGATGGCGGTCTCGCGACCGGAGCCGGGCCCGCGCACCAAGACGTCGACCTTGCGCACGCCGTGCTCCATGGCGCGCCGGGCGCACGCCTCGGCCGCCAGCTGGGCGGCGAACGGCGTCGACTTGCGCGAGCCCTTGAAGCCGACGTTGCCGGCCGACGCCCACGCGAGCACGTTGCCCTCGGGGTCGGCGATGGAGACGATCGTGTTGTTGAACGAGCTCTTGATGTGCGCGACGCCGTAGGCGACGTTCTTGCGCTCCTTGCGGCGGGGACGCCGCTGACCGGGCTTGGCAGGCTTGGCCACTACTTCTTCACCTTCTTCTTCCCGGCCACCGTCTTCTTGGGGCCCTTGCGGGTGCGGGCGTTGGTGTGGGTGCGCTGGCCGTGCACGGGCAGGCCCTTGCGGTGGCGCACGCCCTGGTAGCAGTTGATCTCCATCTTCCGCTTGATGTCCTGGGAGACGTCACGGCGCAGGTCACCCTCGACGCGGAAGCTCTGGTCGATGTAGCTGCGGAGCTTGGCCACCTCCTCGTCGGTGAGGTCGCGCACGCGCGTCGACGGGCTGATGTCGACCGCGTCGGTGATCTGCTTCGACAGCGTCGGGCCGATGCCGTAGATGTAGGTCAGCGCGATCTCGAGGCGCTTCTCACGCGGGATGTCCACCCCGGAAATACGGGCCATGTCTCGTCCTCTCCCTAGACCGTGTCCTAACCCTGCCGCTGCTTGTGGCGCGGGTTGTCACAGATCACCCGCACCACGCCGCGGCGCCGGATGACCTTGCACTTCTCACAAATCGGCTTGACGCTCGGCCGAACCTTCATGACTTCCGTCCCTACTTGTAGCGATACGTGATACGACCCCGGGTGAGGTCGTACGGGGTGAGCTCCACCTGGACCTTGTCGCCCGGCAGGATCCGGATGCGGTGCATCCGCATCTTTCCCGAGCTGTGCGCCAGCACCTTGTGTCCGTTCTCCAACTCGACGCGGAACATGGCGTTGGGCAGTGGCTCGACCACCGTGCCTTCGAGCACGATGGCGTCTTCCTTGGGCTTGGGCAGGTGACTCTCCTCGAAAAACTGGGTGTGCTGTTTGTGTCCGGGCACGGACCGGGCGACGCGAGGGCCACACGGAGGGTGCTCGGATGCGGTCGGAGGGCCCCGGACGCGTGACGCCCTGGCCCCTGAGCCAGCGAACTATTTTATCGTTTCGGCACGAGATTTCCACCCGGTCTTGGCCGTTGCGCCTGGTCGGGGGCGAGATCCGTTGCGCCGGCGCCGTCCGGGAGCCGCCGAAACCGGCGTCGGGCGGCTCCTACGTTCCTGACCTGGGGTTTCGCGACCGTGGCCCAGGGTGCCGGTCGCGACCAGCCGGTCGGGCCTGCTCGGCGTCAAGGCAGGGTCAGCACCTCTGGCCCGTCGGGGGTGACCGCGATGGAGTGCTCGAAGTGGGCCGAGAGGCTCCCGTCGGCGGTCACCACGCTCCAGTTGTCCTCGAGCAACACCGTCTCGGGCGACCCGACGTTGACCATCGGCTCGATGGCGAAGACGTTGCCCGTCTTGAGGGTGGGGCCCTTGTTGCCGGGCCAGTAGTTCGGCACCTGGGGCTGCTCGTGCATGGCCGTGCCGATGGCGTGGCCGAC
>DATJTU010000091.1:0-2955 GCA_035503015.1 Acidimicrobiales bacterium
CGCCAGGAGATGCTGGCCGAGGGAGATCCCGACGGGCGCATGGCCGAGTTGACGCGCCAGCTCGACGACATCGAGCAGGACGAGCGCGCCGGGATCGACGAACTGGTGGAGGAGGCCGGCGCATCGGGTGACGAGCGGCGCAAGGAGGTCACCGACGACGTCGCCACCGAGCGGCGCATGGCACTCGACCTCCAGCCCGACGACCCGGCCGGGCGCATCAGCTCGCTGCAGCACTACGACTTCGTCTCCTCCGAGGCGCGCGAGAAGTTCGAGGAGCTCGTCGAGGAGCTGCGGCGCGAGATGGCCGACACCTTCTTCGAGGGTGCGTCCGACGCGCTCTCGAACATGAGCCCCGAGCAGATGCAGCGCATGCGCGACGCGTACGACGCCCTCAATCGCATGCTCGAGCAGCGCGAGGCCGGGGAGGACCTCGACCCGAGCTTCGAGGAGTTCATGGCCGAGTTCGGCGACATGTTCCCGGGCAACCCGCAGAACCTCGACGAGTTGCTCCAGCAGCTGGCCGAGCGCATGGCCGCCGCGCAGGCCGTGTGGAACTCGCTGTCCCCGGAGCAACAGGCGCAGCTGTCGCAGTTGATGGAGGCGGTGCTCGAAGACATGGACCTGCGCTGGCAGGTGGAGCGCCTGGCTGAGAACCTCCAACGTGCTTTCCCCGACGCCGGCTGGCAGCAGAGCTACGACTTCAACGGCGAGGGGTCGATGCCGATGAACCGCGCCACCGACCTGGCGTCGCAGCTCGGCCAGCTCGACCGGATGGAGGAGGTCCTCCAGTCCGCGTCCACGCCGGCCGCCCTCGGCGAGATCGACCTCGATCAGGTCAAGCGCCACATGGGCGAGGACGCCGCCCGCGCCCTCGACCGCCTGGCCAACCTCACCAAGTCACTGTCGGATGCGGGCCTGATCGAGCAGCAGGGCGGCCGGATCGAGCTCACGCCGCGCGGCGTGCGGAGGCTCGGCCAGAAGGCGCTCGCCGACCTCTTCGGCCAGATCAACAAGGACCGCATCGGGGACCACTCGACCGTGCTCACGGGCGCCGGCCACGACCGCGAGGAGACGACCAAGGCCTACGAGTACGGGGACCCGCTCAACTTGCACCTCTCGACGACGGTGCACAACGCGGTGCGCCGTAGCGGCTCGGGTGTGCCGGTCCGCCTGACGCCTGAGGACTTCGAGGTGGTCGAGGTCGAGGCGCTCTCGCGCAGCGCGACCGTGCTGTGCGTCGACCTCTCGATGTCGATGCCGATGCGCGACAACTTCGTGCCGGCGAAGCGCATGGCGATGGCCCTGCAGACGCTGATCTCGAGCAAGTTCCCGCGCGACTACCTCGGCATCGTCGGCTTCTCCGAGGTGGCTCGCGAGATCCGGCCCGACGAGATCCCGACCGCCATGTGGGACTACGTGTACGGCACCAACCTGCAACACGCGCTGGCATTGTCGCGGCGCCTCCTCGCGCACCAGCACGGGACCAAGCAGATCATCGTGGTGACCGACGGCGAGCCAACGGCGCACATCGACGACTTCGGCGAGGTGACGTTCAACTACCCGCCGATCCCCGAGACCCTCCGCCGCACCATGGCCGAGGTGATCCGCTGCACCCGCGCGGGCATCGTGATCAACACCTTCGCCCTTGACCTCCAGCGCACGCACTACCCCTTCGTCGAGCAGATCGCCCGGGTGAACGGCGGCCGCACCTTCTACACCACGCCCGACGCCCTGGGCGGCTACGTGCTGGTGGACTTCCTCCAGCACCGCCGGGTCCTGCGGCCTGCCGGCTGAGTCCGGCCGCGCCCGGCGCCGGCCCCGAACGAGGCTCGCCGGACCGGCCTTCGCCGGCTCCGCTGAGGGCCCGGAAGCCGGTGAGGCGGGATGGGGGTCGCGGGTGATCACATCCTTCCGAAACTCTGAAAGGCCCGTGTGACCAGGTCTCCGACGACCCTCCCGCCGACCCCCCGCTTTGTCGGCGGCGCGGCCGGGACCTGATCTCACGAAGGGCGCAGAGGCACCGGCGCGCCGCTGAGGCCTGACCCACGCCGGGGTCGGGCCGAATTCGCCGCCATCTACTCCGAATTTCCCGCGAGTGCGCACCTCCCCGCGCCTGCGGAACGCGCGAACTGGGGTTTCATGCACTTATCCACACGCACTCCTGCTTGAAGAACACACGTTTTTTGCCCTCGGGCCGGATTTGGGTCTTGCGCTCGGAGTGATCAGCGGTCAAAGATGTTGATCACATCGTTGTAACTACACGCATGCCACCTGGAGGCAAAGAAGGGGGGCGAACCAAGTGCCAGTTGACATAGTCACCACGCTCTACGGTCGCCAAGAACGAAGCTGGCAGCTGCAGGCCAACTGCATGGGAGTCGATCCGGACCTGTTTTTCCCCGAGCGCGGGGCGTCCACCCGGGAGGCCAAAGAGGTCTGCCGCGGCTGCGTCGTGCGGGAAGACTGCCTCGAGTACGCCCTCGCCAACGGTGAGAAGTTCGGGATCTGGGGCGGCATGAGCGAGCGCGAGCGTCGCCGTCTCCGCCGGGCCCGTGCCCTCGCCCGCCGCGAGGCCGCCGCCTCCTGACCCCTCCGAGCACCTCCGGGGCCAGCGCTGTTCGAGCGGCTCGTCGGGGGTTCTAGGTCGTCTCGACGAGCGGTCCCGGACCCGCCTCCAAGCGGGCCTCGACGGTCGATTCGTCGGACAACCCGAGGGTCCGCCAGCGTGCCGCCGGTATGGCGTGCAGCACGGCCTCGGGAATGAGTCCCACCAGTTCGGCGCCTTCGACGTGGCCGCCGGCGGTGCCGACGAGGCCCGCCACCTCGTCATAGACGCGGTCGGGGCCCACCCGGTCAGGCTCGATCAGGTTGCACGAGACCTGGGCGCGGTCCCCCACTGCGAGCCCGAGCGCCCGGACCGCCGGACCCCTGACCGCGGCGGCCACCTGGCGGGCCGCG
>DATJTU010000092.1:0-8265 GCA_035503015.1 Acidimicrobiales bacterium
GGAGCGTTCTCCGTCAGAGACGACGCGCTGACCTGCACCGGAGGGGATGACCCAAGACCGTAATGCAGATTCACTAGGATTTTGCCGGTGCCCCGCCGGTTGGCCGGGGCGTATTTTCTTTTCTGCCTCATGATTCGCTTCCAAAACGTCACCAAGACCTACAAGGGTTCGACCGTTGCGTTGCGCAACATCACGGTCGACATCGAGAAGGGTGAGTTCGTCTTCCTCGTCGGGGCGTCGGGCTCCGGCAAGACCACGTTCATCCGCCTGCTGCTGCGAGAGGAGCTCCCGGACTCCGGGCAGATCCTCGAAGCGGGGCGCAGCATCGTCGAGCTCCCCAAGTGGCGGGTGCCCTACCTGCGGCGGAACATCGGCTGCGTCTTCCAGGACTTCCGCCTCCTGCCCAACAAGACCGTGTTCGAGAACGTGGCCTTCGCCCTCGAGGTCATCGGGCGCCCTCGCCACGTGGTGGCCAACCAGGTGCCGCAGGTCCTCGACCTCGTCGGCCTGGCCAACAAGCGGGACAACCTCCCGAGCGAGCTCTCCGGTGGCGAACAGCAACGGGTCGCGGTGGCGCGCGCCTTCGTCAACCGTCCGCTCATCCTGCTCGCCGACGAGCCCACGGGGAACCTCGACCCGCAGACGAGCCAGGGCATCATGCAGCTGCTCGATCGCATCAACCGCACCGGGACCACGGTGGTCGTCGCAACGCACGACGAGGTGCTGGTCGACAAGATGCGCCGGCGCGTCATCGAGTTGAGCAACGGCGCCATGGTGCGCGACCAGAAGCGCGGCGTGTACGGCTTCGACGGGGCGGCGCAAGAGCGCCTCGACGTCGCCGCGAGTGGGGCTGGCTGATGCCCGTTTCGGTTGACTACGTCGTCCGCGAGACGGCGTCGAACCTGTGGCGCAACCGGTTGATGACGGTTGCTGCGGTCCTCACGGTCGCAGTGTCGCTGTCGCTGGTCGGTGCCGCCCTGCTGCTGCGGCAGGGTTCGGCGAACGCCACCGGGACACTGGAGCGGGGCACCAAGGTCACCGTCTGGATGGAGCCGAACGCGTCGTCGCAGCAGATCAACGCGGTGAATACGCAGTTGGGCCAGCTCAACACCATCCAACAGCCGTGTGAGTACTGGAACAAGGAGCGCAACTTCAAAGAAGCGCGCCAGCTCCTGCCCTCCGACGTCTTCCAGGCCACCACGCAGGCCGAGATGCCCACGTCCTTCTGGTGCAGGCCGCTCGTCCTCTCCGACGCCGCGTCGGTGGTGCGGACCTTCAGCGGCACCGCAGGTGTCCTCGCGGTCACCGAGCCCTCGCAGGCGATTCACAACGAGGAGACCGTCATCAACATCGTGAAGTGGGCGTTCCTGGCGGTCGCCGTGGTCCTCATCATCTCGGCGGCCGTCCTCATCCTCAACACGATCCGCATGGCCATCTTCGCCCGAAGACGCGAGGTCTCGGTCATGAAGCTCGTCGGCGCGACCAACTGGTTCATACGCGTCCCCTTCATGTCCGAAGGGTTATTGCAGGGCTTCATCGGCTCCGTCTTGGCCGCGGGCGTGGTCTATCTCCTCTACGTCCTGATCAACCACTGGGGCAGCGGAAAGACCACGAGCAACATCTTCACGGCGATCCATATGACCGGCCCAGAGATGATCCTGACCAACGTGGTCGTCCTCATCGTCGGCATGGCCATCGGGACCATCGGATCGGCCATCGCCATCCGTCGCTTCCTCGACGTCTAGGTAGCCGCTCGATCGCCGCAGCGCGGCGACGTGCATCGACGGGCCCGGAGCAGCACACCTTCGCCGGAGCGGTACCGCGCTGTCTTGCATCCCACCGCTTCGAAGCCGCGGTCTCGCAACTGAGCTGTGGTCGCCTCGGTCCACTCGGTCACGGGCGCGCGCCGCTCGATGGCCCACCGGTGCGTCAGCGTGACCAAGGCGGCGCCGGGCGCGAGCACGCGCGCCACCTCGCGCAGCGAGGCGTCGAACGGGTCCCAGAGCTGGATGCTGTTGACCGCCACCGCGCCGTGGAACGTGCGGTCGGGCCATGGGATCGCCGCCGCGTCCGCCTCGACGAGACAGGCCCGCCCGGCGTCCACGGCCGCCCTGTTCCGCCGCTGGGCCTGCTCGAGCATGGCCGACGAAGGGTCGATGCCGGCCACCAGTCCTCCCGGGAGCCGTGCCAGGAGGCCGGCGATGCCGACGCCGGGCCCGAACCCGACGGCAAGGACGCAGTCGGCGGCGCCGGGGTCGAGCTCGTCGATGGCCGCGTCCTCCATGTCGCGGTTGAGTCGGGCCATGACGGCGCCCGCCAGCCGGCCGGCGGTGCCTTCGAACCCCGTCGTGTCGCTGCCCATGCGGGAAGCCAAGCACTTGAAGTACACTTCAAGTCAATGGACGATCTGCTCGATATCGGCGAAGTGGCCGCGCGCGCCGGGATGGCGCCGTCCGCGCTGCGCTTCTACGAACGCGAGCAGATCATCGAGAGCGCCGAGCGGAAGGGCCTGCGGCGGCAGTACGAGCCCGGGGTGTTGACGACCCTGGCGGTCGTCGCGCTGTGCCGGCAGGCCGGGTTCTCGATCGAGGAGATCAAGGCTGTCCTCGCCACTGGTGGCGGCCCCGCCTGGAAGGACTTCGCAGCCCGCAAGCGCGACGAGTTGCGGGCACAAGCCGAGCACCTCGAGACGATTGCCGATCAGCTGGACCATGCCCTGCGCTGCCCGAGTCCCAACGTCTTCGACTGCGAACACTTTCGTGCGGCGCTCGACGAGGTGTTGCCGGTGCGAGGGTCGGAGCCGGAGATGCCGACCCGTTCCGCGGGGTCGTGAGTCAACCAGCAGACCCCGTCCGCAACGGCTCTCGGCCGGACCGTTCGCGGTCGCGCTTCCTCTGCAACACGCCGCGCAAGCTCTCGCTGGCATGCATCGGCATCGCCGTCGCAGCGCTCGTGATCGGTGGTGGCTTCGCCGAGATCTCGTCGAACGGGTCGCCCACCTCGCTCGAGACCGCGCTGATCCGCTGGATCATCCTCGGCGCACTGGTGCTGGCCCTGGTGGCCTACCTGGTCGGCAGCCGACAGCTCGAGCGCCGAGACCAACCGGACTGAGACGCAGCGCTCAGGACCAGATCTTGATCACCGGCAGCGTTTGGAAGGTGCTCTGCGACGACTCTCGGGCTTGGCACGCCGCGACGAACCCGGAACCGCTCTTCTGCGGGGAGTGGCAGTCGGCCTCCGATGACGACGAGGTGGCGCCGGCCGGGCTCGGACAGGCGAACGGGCCTTGGCCGGCGGGCCAGGCGGCCGAGACGAAGATGCATGCCTGCCCGTTCGACAGCTGCAGGGCCCACGGCTGCGTCGGCGGACCGGCGCCGGTCGAGGCCGGCAGGTTGGTGACGTCGAACGACACCGCCTGCGACTCGGCGGGGTCGGCGACACAGACGAGCGGACCGCTCGTGGCGTGCGGCGGCGCGAAGCAGGGGTCGTATGCCGTCGAACCCGGCTGGGCAAAGCACCGATAGCTCGACGTGCCCGCCACGCCGGGGCTGACGCACGTGCCGGAAACGGTCTGCGTGACGTGCATGGAGCCGAGCATGGTCCCCTGCGCGGTATAGGGGCTGAACACGACCTCTTGGGTCGTGGCGCCACCGCCGGACGTGGAGGGGGTCGTGATGACCCGGCTCCGATGGCCGCGCGGGGCGCTGGCGCTGTGATGGCTCGCCGCGCTCCCGCAGCCCATGAGTCCGAGGGCCAAGGCCGAACCCAGCAGCACGACGACAAGGGGTCGCGCAACGTAGGACCGGGCCACGTGCCGATGCTCCCATAACGTGCTGCCCGACGTGCGCACCGACGGCGGCGCGCGATCTCCGCCAGACTGGCGCAATGGGGAGTGCCGGAGAGAAGCCGAGGAAGCCGAAGCGGCGCCTGGCCAAGGTGCCGAAGTACGAAGAGCCGAACACGCTCCCCGCGCCAGGCTTGACCGGGAGCTCGGACGCCGTCTTCCCGTCCCGGTACGGGCACTCGGCTGATCACCACGGTCAACGAAAGGAACCGGGCCGTTTCGGTTCGTTCGTCCTTCGAGTCCTGGGCATGAAGCCCAAGACGTAGCAGCGGTTCGGATCGACGTTCGGTCTGACGGCAAGCGTTCTGTCAGGTTTCGAGCAAGGCGCCCTCGTCACGCTGCGCCACGCCCCTCGTCCAGAGGGCGTGACGAAAGCGAGGACACTGATGGCGAACACCACGACGATCACGGGCAATCTGACCCGCGAGCCCGAGATCCGCTACACCAAGGACGGTCAGGCGACCGTGCAGCTCGGTGTCGCCGTCAACCGGCGCTGGCAGGACCGGGCCACCCAAGAGTGGCAGGAGTCCACCTCGTTCTTCGACGTCATCTGTTGGCGTGATCTCGCCGAGAACGTCGCGCTCTCGCTGACCAAGGGGATGCGCGTCGTCGTCACCGGGCGGCTCGAGCAGCGGACCTGGGAGACCGAGGAGGGCGACCACCGCTCCAAGGTCGAGATCACGGCCGAGGAGGTCGGCGCCAGCCTTCGGTTCGCCACGGCGGACATCCACCGCACCGAGCGCCGAGCAGACGTGACCGAGCCGGCTGACGAGATGCCCGTCGAGGCGTGAGTGTCACCTTGGCTGATCACGACGACAGGCTGGCCGGGTCTGATGATCCGGGCCAGCCTGTCCCTGGTGCGGTTGGTGGCGCAGCCGGTGCCTGTCGCGGCTGTCTCGGCTGCGGCGGCGCTATGTCTCAGCGCCCTGCTGATCCGGCTCTGCGGGGGACGCCGGTCCACTTCCTCGTAGACGAGGTCGCGGACATCTGCGGTGCCCTGGCCCTCGGCGCCGCACTGCTGCAGCGCCTCGGGCTCGGTGCCGAGGCATCCCGCCTCGAAAGCCTCTTCGGCGTCGTGCAGGGCCGTCTGGCCGAGGCTCAGCCGGCCGCTGGCGACTCGGCTGAGGGGGCCTCCGCCCGCTCGCTCTCGGGCTCATAGGTGAGGGAGAGCGAGTTCACGCAGTAGCGCATGCCGGTGTCGGTCGGCCCGTCTGGGAACACGTGGCCCAGGTGGCCGCCGCACCGGGCGCACAGGATCTCGGTCCGGACCATCCACAGACTGCGGTCGGTCTTCTCGATGATCGTGCCCTCGGCGCGGGCCCGGTCGAAGCTCGGCCAACCGGTCCCTGACTCGAACTTTGCGTCGGTGTCGAACAGCTCGGCGCCGCAGCCGGCGCAGTGAAACACGCCGTCCCCGTCCACGTGGAGCAGGTCGCCCGACCAGGCGGGCTCGGTTCCGGCCTTGCGCAGGACGGAATAGCGGTCAGCAGAGAGCTCGTGCCTCCACTCGTCATCGCTCTTGGTGACCTCGTAGGTCGTCGTCTCGTCGGTCTTACGCGTGAACATCACACAACCTTTCTTTTCCACTAATTGCAACCATGAGCTGGTCTGATGTATTTCCTGTCGGCGCCGGTCGACGGGTAGGCGGCGGGCGCCGACAGCTCGGGGAAAGACGAGCTGCACCGTGTCCGGCCCGTCCGTCCAGGAGCCCTCGGGGTCGAACGAGCCGACGTACTCGTCGACGACCGTGCGGCGTCGACGAGTACGTCCTACGACGCCGCACCGACTCGCCGGACCCCCTCGACCGAGTCGCCGGCGGCGACCCTGGTGCCTTCCGTCAGGCCGCCAGGGTGTCTGCGGCGCTCCCCATCAAGAACAAGAAGTTGTCGGTGTAGAAGGCCTGTCGCACCTCATCCGATGCGCCGCCCAGCGACGCTTCGAAACGCTCGAGGGGCTTGCGCCCTCCCTCGACGTGCGGGTAGTCGGACGAGAACATCACGAGGTCGGCAGCTCCCTGCGAGACGATCCAACCGACGTCCTCCGTCGGGTACGGGGTCATGCGGACCTGGCGGTGCACGTAGTCGGACGGCCGCATCGACAGCGCCTGCAGACGCTCCTCGTGCCGGGCGAACGCCTCGAACGCCGACTCCATCTGACGCAGCCATGACGGCACCCAGATCGCCCCCTGCTCGATGACCCCGATCCGTAGCCCGGGGAACCGCTCGAGCACGCCGTCGAAGATCAACGTCGCCAGCGTCTGGGCCGGCGGACCGGGGATCCCCATGTAGTCGACGGAGCGGAAGTTCTCCTCGCCGCCGTGGAAGTCGGGCGGCACCGGCAACCCGTTGACGAAGTAGTGCGGATCGATCAGGTCGCCTGTCCCGCCCACGTGGAACACGACCGGGATCCCGGCCTCCTCGGCCTGGGCCCACACCCCGAACAGGTCGACATGGCTCGGGGAGTATTGCGGCGGGCACCCCGACGCCACCAAGAGCGCGGCCGCGCCCTGCGCCAACGCGTCGCGCGCCGCCGCCACCGCCCGCTCGGGGTCGCACAACGGCACGTACAGCGACGGCAGCAGGCGCGCGTCCACGGAGCAGAACTCGAGCATCCCGCGGTTGTGCGCCCGGGCCGCGGCGTAGGCGAGGTCCGCATCGGCGTGCTCCATGTCGTAGAGCCGACGGTTGTGGAACGTGTTGAAGACGAGCTGGCTCGAGAACCCCAGGAGGTCGAGGGCGCGAGGCCGGTCCGCCGCGATGAACGACCCCGTGGCGGCGAAGTTCTTGCGCGCCATGATCTGTGCCTGCTCGTCCGCCCGGTAGTCCGCGGACGCATGCGTCTCACGCAGCCGGTCGAAGGAAGCGGCGAGGTCGCGCTGTTGCTCGGCGGGGTCGCCCGTCTGCCGCAACTCGTTGCCGCCGAGATACTGCAGCACCGGCATTCGCTCCCTGAAGGCCGCCTCGGCGTGATCGCGCAACCACGTCGGTGTCTCCATGATGTGGGCGTCGGCGTCGTGGACGATCCGCCCTTCCGCATAGGGCATACGTGGAGTATCGCGCCCTACGATGCCCGCGTGATCGCCGGGCTGCTCAGCGAGGTCGGCCTGCCCGCCGCCGCGGCCGAGCAGGTGACGATCACGGGCGACGAACGTCCTTTCGCCACGCCCTTCGGCATTGTGGAGGCCGCCGCCTCGGTCCAGGGTGCCATCGGGGCCGCGGCCTCACTGCTGTGGTGCGACCGCGGCGGCGCGCCCCAAGAGGTCACGGTTCGCCGGGGTCACGCCGGCGCCTCGCTGGTCGGATTCGCGTTCCAAAGTCTCGAGGACGGCGAGACGCCCGTTGCGCCCTGGAGCCTCGACCGTCCGCTGGTCCGGCTGTACCCGTGCCGCGACGGCCGCTGGATCCATCTCCACGGTCAGTTCCCGCACCTCGCCGAGCGCACCTGCGACGTCCTCGGTTGTCCCGTCGACAGCACGGCCGAGGTCGTGCGCGACCACGTCGCGCGCTGGGACGGCCAGGACCTCGAAGAGGCCCTGGCCGCCGCAGGCACCTGTGGCGCGCTCGCGCGCTCCGTCGAAGAATGGTCGGCGCATCCCCAAGCGCGCGCGGTCGACCCGCTCGGACGGGTCGGCATCGAGAAGATCGGCGACAGTCCGCCTGAACCGCCCGGCTCCGGCGCACGGAACGATCGCCCGCTCTCGGGCGTCCGCGTGCTCGACCTGAGCCGCCTCCTCGCCGGACCGACGCACGGCCGCACCTTGGCCGAGTACGGGGCAGAGGTGTTGCTCGTCAACTCGGCGCATCTTGTCAACATCCCCGCCTTCGTGATGGACACCGGTCACGGCAAGCGGTCGTGCTGCATCGAGCTCGATGATCCCGATGGGATCGCCACCTTGCGTCGGCTGGCGTCGCAGGCCGACGTCTTCGCTCAGGGCTATCGAGGCGGTTCGTTGGCCCGGCGCGGGTTCGGCGCCGAGGATCTCGCGGCGATGCGTCCCGGAATCGTCGTCGTGACCATCAATTGCTATGGCGACTTCGGCCCGTGGCGTGACCGCCCGGGGTGGGAGCAGATGGCCCAGACCGTGTCCGGCCTGGCGGTCGGCCAGGGCCGCCCGGAACACCCGACGCTGCTTCCCGCGGCTGCGTGTGATTACACGACCGGGTACCTCGCTGCTCTCGGCACCATGGCTGCCCTGTGGCACCGTGGGCGCAAGGGTGGCAGCTACCACGTGCGGGTTTCGTTGTGCCAGACCGCGAGCTGGCTGAGTCGCACCACGTCGACAGCGCCCGACGCCACGGGATTCGGGGACGTCGGGTCCTACCTGACCACGAGCAACACCCCCTTCGGCCGCTTGCGGCATCTGGGCCCCGTCGCGCGGCTCTCCGAGACGCCGCCGCACTGGGATGTCCCGACCTCGCCGA
>DATJTU010000093.1:0-10580 GCA_035503015.1 Acidimicrobiales bacterium
CCGTCACGGCCGCGGCCCGGTGTAGGCCGCCGATTCGTCTGCGACCAGCGCGACCAGGTTCCCGAGCGTCAGGTTGACGTCCTCGTCGTGGAGGCCCCAGCCGGGTCCCGACGTCTGCTGCACGACCGGCCGCTGGTCGCCTGGCCGGGCGACGTCGCTGACTTGGAGCCACGTGGCGCCGCCGCGGGTGCGACAACGCGCACGGTAGAGGCCCGGGTAGGTCACCCATGGCGTGGCGACCGATCCGTTGCTCAGGAAGTAGGGCTGCAAGGAGCCCGTCCCTCCGCTGAGCGCTGCCGGGTTGGTGCAGAGGACCTGGAGTCCTTTCGTCGAGGCCGGCTCGAAACCGTCGTGCGCGTTGATGCTCGTCGGGAGTCTGCCGAAGGAGCTGTCGGCGGAGGGTTGCGAACTGAAGGTCGAGAACGCGACGACACAACCGGTCTGCGTGTCGGTTTGGCACGCCGGTACGTGGGCGAAGTCCCCACCGACGACCTTGTTCACCGGGACCGCGACGTTCCCGCCCATCAGCAATGCCGAGACGAGGAGGCGGCGTTCCGACGGACTGGGATCCACCTCTCGCTTGATGAGCCCGATGAGCAGGGCCGCACCCTGCGAGTGCCCGATGAGGACGACGCCCCGACCCTGGTTGTAATGGGCGAGGTAGTCGCGCCACGCAGCCAGGACGCCCCGATAGGCCACGCCCGTGGTGCGGGGATTGATGGCGTCACGCTGCAGCGCTGCGAGCGTCAGCTGTGGATACATCGGCGCGAACACCCGGCACACCTGTGAGAAGCGCGCCGCCTGCTCGGTCGCCGCCGCGCGCTCCTCGGGGTCGATGCGGAGGTTGGCGTTCAGCGTCGGCTGCGTGCTGACCGTGGGGTAGACGTAGAAGCAGTCGATCGGCGGGTTCGCCGCCGGGACTGCCCGTTGTACGCGCTTCGTCCCGTTGGCCTGGACCGCAGTCGCGGTGAGGTTCCCGGCGCAGGGGTTCTTCGCCAGTCCCGGGCGGCAGAGCCAGACGGTGCCGTCAGTAGTGGATGCGGTGGCGGCACCGGCCGCTCCGGACGGCGCGGCGAACGGCGTCGCCAACGCAAGCAGGAGACCGACGGCCAGCAGCATCACGGCCGCGGCACTCGACCCCCGGCCGCGCGTTGGGCTCGGTTTCACCCGTTCGCCAGCGTCGTCGCGACCAGCGCGGCGAGCGCGTCGGCGCCCGGCCCGTCGATGGCGAGGTGCGTGCCGTCCGCGCCGAACCACTGGGGATTCTGGGACGCCAGCGTCGCCCAGTCGGCAATCACCACGTTGTGGTAGCGCGCCGCGCCGCTCGTCAGCACCGCGTTGTTCGGGTCCTGCCATGGGCGGTCGACATGGACGTTGACGAAGACGACCCTTGATGCCCCACCGAGAATCGACATCATGGAGTCGAAGTCGGCGTCGGTGATGGGCCCGTTGGTGCCGAGACCCACGATCACCTCCGCCCCGAGCTGCCCGCTGCCCTTCATCGCCTGAAGGACCAATTCGCCGTCCGACCACTGCCGGCTCACTGCGGCGTCCACGTTGATGCCCGGGACCGCCGCTTTCAGGGGGTCCTGGTAGTCGAGCATCACGGAGTCGCCCACGGCGGTGACCTGGCCGACCAAGAACCCGGGTCCCGCCGTTCCCGGTACGGCGGCGGTCGTGGACGTCGACGTGGACGTCGACTGCGGCGCGTTCGCTTGGGGCTTGGCGTCCGCCGACCCCGACGTCGAGGTGCGTCCGGCCGAGGCGCCGACGCCGTGCGCCCCACGGGGGCCGGCGGTGGCTTCGAGCCCGATGAAGATCCCGGCGGCGGCCAGCACCACGACGACGGCACCCACCACGATGGGACGCGCCACGCGTCGACGGGTCGCCGGCGCGTGCTCAGCCATCCGTCCAGTCTCGCCGCTCAGCGTGCGGCTGGGTCATCGCGCCTGGTCAGCCCGGAAGGACGGCGTCGTCGGGCCAAAGCCGAACCGCGATCGATTGGCTCGCGGTCGCCAGCAGGTCGCCGGTCTCGGACCACAAGAACGCGGTCCCCTGCGCGTAGCCGTCGACGAGCGCGTGCATGCGGATGTCGCACAGCACCCACTCGGTGGGCTTGAGTTGGACCATGCGTAGCGTGTTGTCGAGGGAGCGGCCCATCGCCCGCCGGCCCAGGGGTTGGGAGACGGCTCCCGAGACGTAGTCGCCCATGATCGCGAGTGTCGCGGCGGACGGAGTCAGGTGGCCCGGCACTCTGGCCCAGAGTGCGGAATCGGGGCTGCCCGGGGTGCCGTCCATCTCCTCGAACGTCCGGCCTCGTGCGTTGCGCACCTCGATGCTGTCCATGATCGTGTTCCGGAAGAACTCCGGGATGAACCGGGGAGGACAGTCGTCAGGCGGGGGGACGTCGGGCGGACTGACCCAGATGCCGCCGACGTCGAGGTCGTCGGCCCCCAGGGCGGCGTTGACCGTCAGGATCTCGCGCCCGTCCACCCGGCCCACCGCCCGGCCTTGCGTCACGTGCCCGCCGACCGCGGCAAGTGTGACGTCCCAGTCGAGCTCGGCGTGAGTCAGCGCGTAGGACAGGTACTGCGCCGTCGCCCAGACGGTCGGTCGCCCGGACGCAGCTTCCAGTGCGACCAGTGCGGCACCCAGGCCGCAGCCGCCGAACAAAAAGTTTCCCGGCGTCGTCAACTGTTGCACCACCCGCATGCGCCAGTGCAGGTCGTCGCCGACGGGTTCCATGCCGAGAAAGGTGCGTGCATCCACGGGGGCGCACCCTACCGGTGGCGGCGGTCGAGTTGAGGTGAGCCGGCGGCCAGTCCAATATCGGTGCGCCGTGAGCAGCGAATCCACTCCATCCTCGCGTCCCGACGACGGCGTCGGTCCCGGCGCGCCGCGACCGGCCCGCACCACGGTGCTCGCCGTGAGTTGGCTCGAACTCTTCTACGACCTCGTCATGGTGGCCGCCATCATCGTGTTCTCCCACGGCGTGTCGGTCGACCCGACGTGGAAGACGGTCCTCAAGACAGCCGCGATCTTCTCCGTGCTGTGGTGGGTCTGGCTGATCACGACGCTGCTGGTCAATGTCGACCCCTCCATGAGCACAGTCCGGCGGGCGCTGCTCTTCGGTCAGATGCTGACCATGGTGTTGCTCATCATCGTGGGCAGCCACACCGAGACCGAGTGGCGCGACCCGCTCTCGGTGATCATCGGGGTCTTGCTGCTCCTCGTTGCGATCCTCCACGAGGTGACGTGCCGCACGCGGCCGCGGCTCACCGGCTTCGCGGCCCCGCGGCGCAACGCGTTCTTGCTGGCGGCGGCGCTCAGCGCGCTCTCGGGCGTGGTGCCGGCCGCCGCGGCGGCGGCCATGTGGGCGGTCATCGCGGTGCTGCTGGTCGTCCCGGTTCTGGTCGATCGCTTCGACCAGGGGGTGGACCGGCCGGCGACGAACCTCGAACATCTCGGCGAGCGCCTGGCGGCGCTGACAACGATCGTGCTCGGCGAGAGCTTCATCCGAGTGGCGCTCACGGGGTCGGGTCGCCATCTCTACGAGATCAACTTCATCATCGTCTGTCTCGAGTTCGTGATCGTGTGCAGCTTGTGGATCGCCTACTTCGACGACGTCGGGGTCGCGGGGATACCACCGGGGCGGCGCCGCCAGCGCTGGTGGCTTCTCGGTCATCTGCCCCTGCACCTCGGGATCATCGGCACGGCCATCGGCCTGGGTGCGTTCGCGACCTTGCGCCAGAGCAACGACCTCACTGACGCTGACATCCGCCTGTTGACGGTGCCGTTGGTGCTCGCGTTCTTCTCGTTGTGCGCGATCGGCCTGTGCTCGTCCCGCGTGCCGCGGGCACCGCTGGCGCTCGAACGCCTGACGACGGGCGCCTTCATCGTCGTCGTCGCCTATGTCACCTGGTACTTGCCGCAGGTGACGATCCAAGAGGGGGTCGCGCTCTTCGGCGTGGTGGCGATCGGCTACGTCATGATCTCCCACGAGCTGTTGCGACGCACCAGGGTGCCCGTGTGAGGGATCGGCCCGCCCGCCGGAGAAGGGTCCCGACCTGGGCTGTCTACGATGGTGTCGGCGCCCGCGGGGGTGTAGCTCAGATGGAAGAGCGGCGGCTTTGCAAGCCGTAGGCCGAGGGTTCGAGTCCCTTCACCTCCACGCAATCGAGACGAAGATGGGACCGCCGATGTCGCTGCCGGTGAGCAGAGTGGATCGATGAGCGTCGATCTCGACGAGTTGCGACGGCTGCGCCGAGCTCGCGACCAGATGGATCGCGAGTATGCGGAGCCGCTCGACGTGCCGGCGCTGGCCCGGACGGCGCTGATGTCGCAGGCCCATTTCAGCCGGCGCTTCCGCGAGGTCTACGGGGAGACGCCCTACTCGTATCTGATGACCAGGCGCATCGAACGGGCGAAGGCGCTCCTGCGTCGCGGTGACATGAGCGTCACGGATGTGTGTTTCGCCGTCGGTTGGTCGAGCCTCGGGTCCTTCTCCGCCCGCTTCGCCGAGTTGGTCGGCGAGTCGCCCTCGGTCTACCGGGCCGGCGACCACGACGCGCTCCGAGTGCTGTCCCCCTGCCAGATCATGGTGGTCACCCGGCCGCGCAAGGACGCGGGGTCCGCGGGCGACGAAGTCAGCAGTTTCGGAGAAGCACCGATCGCGACCCACGTTTAACGTCGTTTGTCATGAACGTCTCCCTCAGCACGGTCCACATCCTCGTCGACGATCCGGACGCGGCCCTCGCCTTCTACCGCGACACGCTCGGTCTCACGGTGCAGTTCGAAGCCGCCAATGGCGGTTTCCGCTGGATCACCCTCGCCACCGACAGCCAGCCCGAAATCGGGATCGTGCTGTCCCAACCCGAGGCGGGGCGCTCGCAGGAGGACGGCGAGGCCCTGGCCGCGCTGCTCGCCAAGGGCGAGATGTACCCGGTGCACTTCCGCGTCGACGACCTCGACGGCACGTTCGAGAAGATCGCCGCGACGCCGGGGGTCGAAGTGCTCGAGGAGCCGACGACCCAGCCGTGGGGCAAGCGCGACGCAGCGGTCCGGGACCCCGCCGGCAATCGCCTGCGCATCGAGCAGGCCTGATCGCCCAGCACCCCGGTCCCACCGGGTCGGTGGCGCCGGGTCGGTGGCGCCCGCCGCGTGGTCAGCCGTGTGGGCGTTGTCTCCTCAGATGACGCCGTCGGCTGAGAGCACGCCGATCTCGTCCCAGGAGTACCCGGCTTCGAGCAGCACGTCCTCGGTGTGCTGTCCGAGCTCGGGCAGTCGGGTCGCGGGCTCCGCCGGAGGGCTCGTGAAGCGCACCGGCGGTCGCACGACCGGGCCGCCCGATCCGGGCGGCGCGTCGGGTTCCGCGCCTTCGGCCAGGTAGCCGTTCAGCCAGACGCCGGGATCCGCCGCGACCTCCGCGTGGTCGCGCACGGGCGCGAAGCGCAGGCCGGCCGCGCCGAGCAGGCCGCACCACTCGGCCGTCGACTTCGTCGCGAAGACCTCGTCGAGGATCGGCCACAGCTGTGCCTTGTCGTCCTCGAAGTAGAGGAGCTGTTTGAACTGCGCGATGAGATCGGGGCGCCCGATGGTCTCGAAGAAGCGGTCGCGCGCCGGTCCCGCGACGCCGACAATGGCGATCCAGCCATCTTGGGTGCGGAACATGCCGTAGATGCCCGGGATCGTCGGATGCCCGCGGTTGGCCGGCCCGGCGACCTGCCCCGTCATGAGGAAGCGCGTGTACTCCCCGGCCTGGGCCCAGATCTGGCCGCCGAGGAGCGACGTCTCGACGAGCTGGCCGCGCCCGCTCCGCTCGCGCGCGAAGAGCGCGGCGAGGATCCCCGCCAGCAGGTTCTGCCCCGCGATGTGATCGGCGATGGTCGCAGCCAGCGGGCTCGGGTCGCTGTCGCTGCCGCCGGTCGTGCTGATCAAGCCGCCCGACGCCTGGGCGCTGAGGTCTGCTCCCTCCCGGGTCGCGTCGGGTCCCTCGGGACCGAACGAGGACCCCATGGCGTAGATGATCCGCTCGTTCCGGGCTGCCGCATCGTCGTAGCCGAGGCCCCAGGACTCCATCGTGCCGGGCTTGAAGTTGGTGATCACGACGTCGGCGCCCTCGATCAAGCGGAGGAACACGTCACGGCCGGCGGGGACGCGCAGGTCGATGGTCGCGCTGCGCTTGCCGCGGTTGTACGCCGCGAACCAGGCGGATCGCCGGTCCTCCCGGCTGATCGGGAGCCACCGGCTCTGGTCACCGAAGCCGGGGAGCTCGATCTTGACGACGTCGGCGCCCCACTCGAGCATCGTCAATGCCGCCTGCGGCCCCTGGACGAGAAGCCCGGCCTCGAGCACACGGATGCCGTCGAGATTGCCCATGCGGGATCAGACGAGCTCGGGCGTCGGAGGAAGGAGGTGCACCGCCCCTAACAATTGTGAGTCCCGCCCGGCCGGGTCAAGCGGCCGTGGTGCAGGGCGTCGCTCAGCGCCACCCCACGCGGCGCAGGACGTGTGAGCGGCAGCGCCGCGTCCGCTGGCCTTCGTACGCGCACTCGAACTCGATGATGCAAGGGCAGCCGATGGCCTGTCCGTGGCACGCCGGGCAGCGTTCCATGCAGCACCCGGGATGGTGCACGCCACCGAGGGGCGTCCCGCACCCCCGGCACTCCTCTGGCTCGTAGCGGTGGCGGGGTCGGGGCTCCTGGCCCCAGCGGATGCGGGCGAAACCTTTGCCAGCGATGACCACCGGGTCGGTCAGGCAGCTGATGCCTTCGCTCATCTCGCCGCCACAATGCGAGCACACCGCCATGGCATCCTCCTTCGTCCGACCCTGCCGTCCGATCTTCCCAGCCTCGTGTGGCGGCGGCGCGGATGCCGTGCGGCACCGCCCGTGCCTACGCTTCGCTCCCATGACGGCGCGAGCAGAGCAAGCAGAGCAAACAGAGAAGGACAAGGCCGCAGGCGGGTTGCTGGCGGGCAAGGTGTGCGTGGTCTCGGGCGTCGGCCCGGGCCTCGGGCGCCAGGCGGCGCGGGCGTTGGCCGAGCACGGCGCGGACCTCGTGCTGGCGGCGCGACGCCAGGCGACGCTCGACGACGTCGCGGCGGAGGTGTCGGCGCTCGGCGCGCGGGTCATCACGGTCCCCACCGACATCACCGACGCCGACGCCTGCGCCCGCTTGATGGCGGCGGGCAGCGCGGAGTTCGGCGGGATCGACGTCCTCGTCAACAACGCGTTCCGCTTCGATGCGTTTCAGAGCTTCGAAGAGGTCGATCTCGCGATCTGGCGCAAGATCATGGACACCAACCTCTTCGGCTCGCTCCAGATGACGCGCGCCGCCCTGCCGTCCATGCGCGAACGCGGCGGCGGTTCCGTCGTCATGGTGGCGTCGATGGTCGCCCGGCAGCCGCAACCGGTCCAGGGCGGGTACGCCATTTCGAAAGGGGCGCTGCTGACCGCGACGCGGGTCCTCGCCTTCGAGCTCGGTCCGTCGAACGTCCGGGTCAACGCGGTCGTGCCCGGTTGGATGGCGGGCCCGTCGGTCGACATCTACATCGAGATGACCTCGACGGGCCGTGGCGTGCCGGCGCAGGTCGTCGTCGACGAGCTCAACGCCCGGGTTCCGCTCGGCCGCATCCCGAGTGATCAGGACGTTGCGGGCGCCGTGGTGTACCTGGCGTCGGACCTGTCCTCGGCCATGACCGGCCAGGCGCTCGACACCAACGGCGGCGAGATCTTCGCCTGAGCGAAGAGCCATCCCGGCATGCCCGTCCGGAGCGCAGGCCTGTTGTTGTTCCGCCGCGCCGACGGTGACGCGGACGGCGGCGCGGACGACGGCGCGGTCGAGGTGCTCCTCGCCCACCCGGGCGGACCCTTCTGGGCGCGCAAGGACCATGGCGCGTGGTCGGTGCCAAAGGGGGAGTACGACGAGGGCGACGACGCGCTGACTGCGGCCTACCGCGAGTTCACCGAGGAGATCGGGCAGCCGCCGCCGGGAGCGATGGGTGAGGCGGTGCCGCTCGGCGAGGTGCGGCAGGCGAGCGGCAAGCGCGTCATCGCCTGGGCACTCGAAGGCGACGTCGACGCGGCAGCCGCGGTGAGCAACACGTTCGAAATGGAGTGGCCGCGCGGATCGGGGCGGATGCAAGAGTTCCCCGAGGTCGACCGCGTCGAGTGGGTGTCGCTCGAGCGGGCGAGGGTGAAGCTCGTGAAGGGTCAGGTCCCGTTGCTGGACGCGCTGGTGGCGGCGCTGGCCGGCCGCTAGCCCCACTCGAAGAGACGCCGGAAACGGTCCTTCCCCTCGGGGCGCTGGGTTCGCTCCGACAGCGCGGCGTCGTGGTTCGCTCTGATCCACGCCGTGAGCTCGTCTGCGTCACGGAACACGAGCTCCCGGTCGGTCGCCATCACGTAGAGGCGGATCACGCCGCCCTCGGCCACCACCGAGTACTCGATCTCCCCGTCCGACACGTAGCACCACAACGGCGCCGCGCCGGGCGTCGGCCGCGCTTCGAGGCGCCACCCCGGGCGCCCCTCGAAGAGCTCGACCAGGTCCTTGCGCGCCGACACCTAGAGCCCCGTCGTCCTGAGTGCGGCCACGACCGCCGGGGTCCGGCTCTCCACGCCGAGCCTGCGGTCGATGCCTTCGAGGTCTCTCAGGGTGCTCCGGCCTCCATGGGCGACCCTCGGCCTGCCCACCAGGGTTACTGCAGAGTCGGGCTGCCCGGATTTGAACCGGGGACCTCTGCGTCCCGAACGCAGCGCGCTAACCAAGCTGCGCCACAGCCCGTCCACTCCCGCGGTCACCCAAAGGAGCAGCGCGAAGACTACCTCGGCTTCACCCGCCTGCCTCCCCGCTGCCGTTGGAGCGCGGGTTGCCCGTCTCGCGGCCGGCCCCGTTCTGCGCCGGCCTCGCCTCGCTCGAACCGGGCCCCGGTCCGGACCCGGCGTAGGTCGCGACGACCTGCGCCACCCGGCGCTTGTCCATCTCGACGACCTTCATGTTCCAGTCGTCCACGCGGACTTCTTCGCCCTCGGCCGGGATGTGGCCGAAGCGCTCGAAGAGGAGGCCCCCGAGCGTCACGTACTCGCCGTCGGGGATCGCGACCCCGAGGCTGTCGCGCACCTCGTCGACGTTGGTCTGCCCGTCGATCAGCCACCGGGTGTTGTCGACGCGCACCATCCGCGCGTCCTCGGCCTCGTCGAACTCGTCGTGCAGGTCGCCGACCAACGGCTCGAGGAGGTCCTTGACCGTGAGCATGCCGGCGACCCCGCCGTACTCGTCGACCACGACGGCCACCGCGCGGTGGTGCTTGCGCATCTCGGCCAGGGCCTCGAGGACCTTGAGGGATTCGGGGAGCAGATAGGGCTTGCGGATCTTGCGCGAGATCTCGAGCGGGCTCGGGTCCGTGGTGTCGCGTGAGCGGTCGTCGTCGGATGCGCCGCCGCGCCGGCCGGTCCGGAAGATGTCGTTGACGAAGAGGATGCCGATGAGATCGTCGAGGTCGTCGTGCACGACGGGGAAGCAGCTGTGGCCCGACGTCCGGACCGCCCGTGCGATGTCGTCGGCCTGCACCGGGATGGTGAGGTAGGTGACGTCGACGCGCGGCGTCATCACCTCGCGCACGTCCATGTCACGCAGATCGGCGAGCGCCTCGGTGATGATGCGCGCTTGCTCGGTCGCCTCGGCCTCGGGTGACGGGCGGCCCGCGTCCTCACCGTTCGAGCCGGATGCCCCGCCGCCCCTGTCGCCGCGCTCTCCGCCGTCCCCGGAGGGACGGCGCCACCAGCGGCGCGGGCTGCTCACCGGCTCGGTCTGTGGCTGCGGTCAGGCGCGTCCCGGCACGGCGACACTGCGGGATCAGGCGGTCGGCCCGGGTCCCGCCTGGAGCTGGCGTTCGTCGCCCACCAGCACCGGCACCGGCGCGAAGGAGTCGTCGGCGTAGGTGCCGTCGTCGAGCAGCGCGTTGACCGCGCGCCGCAGCCGTATCGGATCGAGCGGCTTGACCAGCCAGCCTTCGGCTCCCGAACGGCGGGCGAGGAAGACGTCGGGCCGGCGGTCGAGCAGCATGAGCACCGGGATGTGGCTCACCGCGTCGTAGGACTCCTCGAGGCGCAGCTCGAGCGTGACCGCCATGCCCCCCATGTTGCCCATCTGCATGTCGACGATGACCAGATCGGGCGACTGTTCGGCGACGAACGCCACGACCTCGGGTCCAGAAGTGACGGAGTGCACCTCGACGTCTGGCCCGCTGATGACGGCTTCGACCTCGCGCCGCACGGTCGCCGCGTCGCTGGCGACCAGGATGGTCTGCACCACTGGGACACTACCGGAACGCTCCACGGGCCCGGAAACCCGCGGGCGGGTCAGCCGAAGAGACTGTCGGCCGCCCGGGTCAGCCCCGCCAGCTCGTGCACGTCGTCACCGAAGAGCGGGATGCGCCCGACGGGCGCCGGAGCGACCTTGGCGGCGAGTCCGCCGTAGGCCGATGCTTCCCGCGCCGCTACCGCGTTGAGCTCGGCCAGGTTGGTCTCGAGCGCCTGCATCGACTCGAGCGCGTCGCGCACCAGCGGCCCCTCGGCTTCT
>DATJTU010000094.1:0-10353 GCA_035503015.1 Acidimicrobiales bacterium
CCGGCGCGTCGTCCCCGACGCGGTGCCGGCCGGCGACGATCCCTTGGCGTACACGCAGGCGAGCCGTGACCGCACCGATCCCAGTTACGACAAGCGCCGGCGAGTGGAGGAGACGCCAGCGGGCTAGCCGCCCCGGACGCCGGAGCCGGCGCTGATGTGGCGCCGCGGTTCGCGCCGGCGTGCCGCCGCTTCCTCGCGCGTCCCGAACCACGAGATCGCGGCCGCGGCCACGAGGACGGCGGGAGGCTCACCTGAGGGGTTCATACCCCGGGCCCCGCGCGTTCTCCCATCGGGGGTGGCCGCGCCGACGACGAGGACCGGAGGTCTACGCGGCCCTCAGGTCTTGTAGAAGCAGCTCTTGTACCAGCCCCGCGCGGGATCGCCGATCCACGACAGCGGGCACGGGACCAGGCCCGAGCGCTCCGTCGAGAGGTGCTCGGTCCAGTACCCGAACCGCCCGTCGGCGCCGTAGGCCATGCTGACGGTGCCGCGGAGGTTCAAACAGCTGAAACCCTGGGGCGAACACCAGGTGTACCCGCTCGGGGTCGACGGGTTGCCGAACCAGACCAGCGGTCCCATTTCCGACGTCGTGTGGTATTCGAAGCGGGAATCGGGATGGCAGGGGAGCGTGGCGTGGTCGCCGTAGCAGTCGACCCGGTAGCTGCGCGAGCTCCAGCTGTTCTCGGTGACGTTGATGTCGGTCCACAGGGTCTTGCCCGACGGTTCGCTGACCTCGACGCGGTACTGCGCCCACGACCGCTCGAAGAAGCACGAGCCCTTCACCGACGCCGTATAGAGGTAGAAGCCGAGGCCCGATTTGGGGATCAGGTCCCGCACGGTCGTGTTCGGGGACACCTTGGCCCGGTCACATTGGCCGCCGATGTCCTTGAAGGTCACGTGGTCGTCGGGCTGGACGAACCAAAAAGGCCTGGATGCCGATGCCGTCGCTGCCGTCCTCCCCGCTCTGGGGCCCGATCTCGTAGGCGCCGGCGGGCATGCCGAGCGCCAGCGCTCCGACCGTGCTCACGAGGAGGGCACCGGCGAGCGAGGCCAGCACGGACCGCAGGAGCGGCCGGCGTCGTGCGCCCTGGCCGCCACGGCGTCTCGCGACACGCGCGGCCGGGTCAGGCCGCTGCCGCCGCCGCCGGCCGGGACCGGAACTCGAGGCACACTCGGACGTCTTCGGACGCCGCCGAGGCGACCTTGAGCGGATGAGTCCGCGACTTGTGAACCCGCCTTCAGGGGGGCCGTCAGCGAGCGTGGGCGAGGCGGGACTTGAACCCGCACATCCTTTCGGACACAGGAACCTGAATCCTGCGCGTCTGCCAATTCCGCCACTCGCCCGAGTGACCGGACAACAGTAGTCCCTGGGACCCCGGGCCAGGTTCGGGCGCAGCCCGCCTTCTGGGTATAGGTGACCAGGTCAGACGCCTGGCAGACCCCTGTACACCGCGGGGGGCCGGTAATCTCTTGAAGACCATGGGACTCCAGCAGTTTGAGGAGCGCCTCGAGCGTCTGGTGGAGGGCACGTTGGCCAAGCCGTTTCGGAGCAACCTGCAGCCGGTCGAGATCGGCCGCCGGCTGACGCGCGAGATGGACCTCCACCGCCGCGTCGGGGTGCGCGGCCTCATCGCCCCCAACGCGTTCGCGGTGACCCTCTCGCCGGCCGACGTGACGCGGTTCGCCAACTTCATCGACGCGCTCTCACGCGAGCTCGCCGATGCCGCGCGCGAGCACGCCAAGATCGAGGGCTACTCCTTCGTCGGTCCCGTGGAAGTCGAGATCTTCGAGGGCTCCAACCTGAAGGCGGGCCGGTTCACCGTGACCGCCGAGGTGCACGAGAGCGAGGACGGTGGCTTCCTGGCCGAGGTCGTCCTGCCTGATGGCAGGCGGGTGACCGTGGGCTCGGAACCCCTGGTGATCGGGCGCCTCCCCGAATGTGACGTCGTGCTTCCGGACTCCAACGTGAGCCGGCGTCACGCCGAGCTGCGACGCAAGGATGACGGCGTGTTCGTCATCGACCTGGGGTCGACGAACGGCACCCGGGTCAACGGCGCCACAGTTCGGGAGCAGCTTCTGGCCAGCGGTGACGAGGTCAGCGTGGGCTCCACGAAGCTCATCTTCGAAATGTCGTGACGGTCAGCCCGGCGGCGGTCCTGGTCGCCACTCAGAATCTCAACGCTGTCCTCCGGGTTCTGCAATGGGGGGTCATCGTTCTGATCTTCCTTTTCTTCTTGCGCGTGATCCGGGCCGTGTGGGTCGAGATGAGCCCTGCCACCGTGCGCAAGACCCGCTCCGAGCGCCGTCACGAGCGCCGCCAGGAGCGGGCCGCCGCCCGCCCGGTCGAGGAGCAGCCGCGCCAGAGCAGGCGCCGCCAGCTGTTCTTGAAGGTGGTGCAGCCCGAGGCCAACGCCGGCCGGACCTACGACCTCGACGACGAGCTCACGATCGGCCGCTCGCCCGGGTGCGGCGTGGCGATGCCCGAGGACATCTACACCTCGACGCTGCACGCGCGCCTGTTCCGCCGGAACGAGCAGCTCTGGGTCGAGGACCTCGGCTCGACCAACGGGACCTACGTGAATTCTGAGCAGATCAAGCAGGCTGTGCGCTTGAGCAAGGGTGACCTCCTCCAGATCGGTTCCACCGTCTTCGAGGTGTCACGGTGACCGTCCTGCGGTCGGGCTCGGCGACCGACGTGGGGCGCGTCCGCACGGTCAATCAGGACCTGCCGCTCGAGCGCCCCAACCTCTACGCAGTGGCGGACGGCATGGGCGGGCACGTCGGAGGCGAGGTCGCCGCCCGTGTGGCAGTCGAGACCCTCGAGCGGTCCTTCGAGCACGCGCCCACCCTGGACGGCTTGCGTGCGGCCTTCAACGAAGCGAACAACGCCGTCTGGCACGAGAGCCAGGTCAATTCCGACCTGCGCGGGATGGGGACGACGCTGACCGCCATGGCGCTGGTGGCAGGCAGCGACGGCAAGGACGTGCTCGCGCTGGCCAACGTCGGCGACTCGCGCGCCTACGTGTTCTCCGACGGGGAGCTGTCCCAGGTCACCGCCGACCACAGCCTGGCCGAGGAGCGCATGCGCCACGGCGAGATGACTGAAGAGGAGGCGGCGGTCCACCCGCAACGCCACATCCTCACGCGCGCGCTGGGCATCTCGTCCGAGGTCGAAGCAGACATGTGGGAGCTCGAGCTCCATGGCGGCGACCGGGTGTTGCTCTGCTCGGACGGCCTGTCGAACGAAGTGAGCATCGAGGAGATGACGCGGATCCTCAGCGAGGTCGGCGAGCCCGACGAGGCGGCGCGCCGGCTGGTCGACGCGGCGAACGACAACGGGGGCGCCGACAACATCACCGTGGTCGTGGTCGACATCCAGGTCGGCGGCGACGGCAACGGAACGGGCAAGGCGAAGATCGTGCCGCTCGGGTTCGAGACGGCAACCATCGTCGTGGGAGCGGCCGGTGCCGCAGCCGCAGCGGGCGGGTCCGCCGGCGCCGACGCAGCCGGCGCGGCGGCGACAGCGAACGGCGCAGAGCCTCCCGACGACCTCACCGCGGTGCTGCCGGCGTTCAGGCCCGACGACACGTTGGCCCCCGGTGCGCGGCTCGGCTTCGGCGACGAGCCGTCGACATTGGCAGAGACGGGCCCGCGCAGCGACGAGTTCTTCTTGGGCACGGCGACGTCGGTCCCGGTGGCGCGGACGACGGCACGGGTCCCCCCGCCCGCCGCGCCCCGCCGGACCAAAGACGGAGAACCGCCCGAGAAGGAGAGCCGGGGGGCACGCCGCCGGCGGCTGGGCATCCCGCGGCGGATCACGTTCCGGGTGATCGGGTTCGTGCTGTTGCTCGCCGCCGTCCCGGTCGCCGCGTACTTCCTGCTCCGCTGGTACGCCTACGACAACTGGATCGTCACCGCGCAGGGCCAGGAGATCGTCGTCAAGCAGGGCCAGCCCGGCGGCGTGCTGTGGTTCCATCCGAAGGTCGTCGACCTGACCGGGCACACGCTCGACCAGGTCCTGCCCACCGCCGCAGCGGCGGTGCACGCGGGCGTGCAGAAGTCGTCGCTCTCGAACGCGCGCCACTACGTGAACGAGATCGTCGCCGCGGGAACCGCCGCGACGTCGACCACCACGACCACGACGACCTCGACGACGCTCCCTGTCCCCGGCTCGCCCGGCGCCGCTGCCGTGACGACCTCGACGACGACGACCACGACCCCGGGGGGTGCGCCGTGACGGCGGCCACAAGCACCCTCGGCCGAAGTCGGCCAGCGTAGGCTCAGGACGCCATGCAGCCCGTCGAGTCCCCGCGCACGTACTGCGGTCGCTACAAGCTGACCCACCTGATCGCGCGCGGCGGCATGGCGCAGGTCTATCGGGCCATGGACCTCCAACTCGATCGGCCGGTCGCCCTCAAGGTGCTGTTCCCCGAGTTGTCCGTCGACCGCACCTTCGTCGAGCGCTTCCGGCGCGAGGCACAAGCGGCCGCCAACCTGTCGCATCCCAACATCGTCCCCGTCTTCGACTGGGGGGAGGACGACGGGGCGTACTTCATCGTGATGGAGTACGTCGACGGCCGGCCTCTCTCCGGGGTGTTGCGCGACCCCCAGCCCGTTCCCCCGCGCCAGATCGCGGCCATCGGCGCGGGCGTCGCAGCAGCACTGGGCTTCGCGCACCGGCACGGCGTCGTCCACCGCGACGTGAAGCCCGGCAACGTGCTCATCACGCCCGACGGAGACGTCAAGGTGACGGACTTCGGCATCGCGCGCGCCGTTAACACCGAGGAGAGCCTCACCCAGACGGGCGCGGTCATGGGGACCGCGGCGTACTTCTCACCCGAGCAGGCCGAAGGCAAGGGGGTCGACGCGCGCAGCGACATCTACTCGCTCGGCGTCGTCCTCTACGAGATGGCCACCGGCCGTCCTCCCTTCACCGGCGACTCACCCGTCGCGGTCGCTTCTAAGCACGTGCGCGACCAGCCGGCGCTGCCCCGGGTCGTCAACCCGGCCGTACCGCCCGCGCTCGAGGCCGTGATCATGAAGGCGATGGCGAAGGATCCCGCCGAGCGCTACGGCTCGGCCGAGGAGCTGCGGGCGGACCTCCTCCGGTTCGCCGAGGGCCGCCCCGTCGAGGCCACCGAGCCGGCCGCCACCACGGTGATCGGCGCGGTCGGCGCCACCACGGTCGTGCCGGCGATGACCGGCCGCACCGCCGTCGTCGGCGCGACGTCGCCCACCGGCCGCGAGGACGAGGAGCGCAAGAAGCGGACGCGCCGCCTGGTGATCCTCCTCGTGCTCCTCCTCGTCGCGTTGGCGATCATCGCCTTCTTCTTGCTCCGCTCGGTCTTCGGGGGCAACGTCAGCGTGCCCGACGTGGCGGGCCAGACGACGGCCCAGGCCACGCAGACGTTGCACAACGACAACCTCACCGTTGGCGCCACGAGCACGGTCATCTCCCCGACGGTCGACAGCGGCCGTGTCGTCTCGACCGATCCGAAGGCGGGCGCCTCGGTGTCGAAGAACTCGACGGTCGACCTCGTCGTCAGCGCGGGGCCGGCGGTCAGCGTCCCGTCGGTGACCAACCAGAACATCACGCAGGCCGAGCAGAGCCTCGCCAACGCAGGCCTGGGCTACATCGCGCACTTCGTGTCGAGCACCAAGCAGGTGGGGACCGTCCTCGCCCAGAATCCCGCCGCCGGGTCGAAGGTCAAGTCCTCGAGCAAGGTCGTGCTGACCGTCTCGAACTCCCAGACCTCGGTCCAGGTGCCGAGCGTGCTCGGCCAGACGCCGGCGTCGGCCGGCGTGACCCTCTCGCACGCCGGGCTGAACGTCGGCAGCCAGACCAACGGCTGCTCCGGCCAGTACGGCAACGGCGTGGTGTCGTCGCAGAACCCGGCCCCCGGGACGACGGCACGGCCGAACACGTCGGTCAACCTCGTCATCTCCAACTGCGTGACGGTTCCCGGCGTGGTGGGCCAGTCGGTGAACGCGGCGCAGGGTGCGATCAGCGGGGCCGGGCTCGTCGCCAGCACCACGACCGACACGACCTGCCCGGGCGGGGCCGCCCCGGGCACGGTCGACAGCCAGAACCCGTCGTCGGGGTCGCTCGTCGGCGGCGGGGCCACGGTGAACATCTCGGTATGCCAGCCCGCACCGACGACCACGACCTCGACCACCTCGAGCACGACCACCACCTCCACGACGGTGGCGGCGGGCGGCGCCGGCGCAGGCAACGGCGGGGGTGGCGGCACGCACCCCACGGTGCCCTAGCGTCGGAATGCGAGGCCGGCGGCGCTCGGCCACCCGCGTGCCGGCTCGGGCTAGGCGCCCGTGCGAACGCCCAGTTGCCCGAGGAAGTTGGCGAGCAGCGCCGGCCCGGATGCAGTCAGCACGGACTCGGGATGGAATTGGACGCCCTCGACGGCCAGCGACCGGTGCCGCAGGCCCATGACGACGCCGTCGCTCGACGTCGCGGTGACTTCGAGCTCGTCGGGCACCGAGGCCGGGCGGACGACGAGGGAGTGGTAGCGCGTCGCCACGAAGGGGTTCGGCAGTCCGGCGAAGAGCCCGGTGCCGGTGTGGTGGATCTCCGAGGTCTTGCCGTGCATGAGGTGCGGCGCCTCGACGATCTCACCGCCGTACGCCTGGCCGACGCATTGGTGGCCCAGGCAGACGCCGAGGATCGGGACCTCTCCCGCGAGGCGCGTGATCGCCTCGAGGCTCACGCCGCCGTCCTCGGGGCGTCCCGGTCCCGGTGAGATGAGGACGGCGTCGGGCCGGGCGGCACGGATGCCCTCCACGTCGATGGCGTCGTTGCGGTAGACGAGCGGCTCGGCTCCGAGCTCCCCCAGCTCCTGGACCAGGTTGTAGACGAACGAGTCGTAGTTGTCGACGACCAGCACCCGCGCTCCCATGGGGACCGAATCGTACTGTCCCCCGCGACCCGAACCGCCCGGACCCCGAAGGATGGGGCCGCCGCCCGGGCACCCCGGTCGCCGCTGGCTAACCTCTCACCCCGTGGCAACCAGCACCAAGGGCAAAGGCCCCGGCGGCGCCTCGCGCAAAGGGAAGTCTGCCTCGGGCCGCGCCGCCAAGGTCGGCCGCTACAAGACCGCCGAGGAAAGCGGCCGCTACACGGCGCCGATCCCCAAGAGCGTGCGGCACAGCCCGCCCTGGTTCGGCGCGCTCCTCTTGGTGCTCCTGATCGGTGGCGTGGTCGTGATCACGGTGAACTACCTCGCTCACCTGCCGTTCATGGCGCACGGCTCGCCCTGGGGCCTCGTCATCGGCCTCGTGGCGATCTTCGCGGGCTTCTTGCTGGCCACCCGCTATCACTGACGCGCGACGCCCGCGGTCCGCGGGCGCGCCACCTCAGCCGAGGCGCTCGATGATCGTGGCGTTGGCCAGCCCGCCGCCTTCGCACATCGTGAGGAGCCCGTAGCGACCGTCGGTGCGCTCCAGCTCGTTGAGGAGCGTGGCGGCCAGCTTGCAGCCCGACGCGCCGAGCGGGTGCCCGAGTGCGATGGCGCCGCCGTTCGGGTTGACGATCTCCATGTTCGGGTGGTGTTCCTTCTCCCAGGCCAGCACCACCGACGCGAAGGCCTCGTTGATCTCGACCGCGTCGATGTCGTCGAGCGTGAGCTTGGCCCGCTCGAGGACGGACGTGGTGGCCGGGATCGGGCCGGTGAGCATGGTGACGGGGTCGACGCCGGCGAGCGCGAAGGCGTGGAAACGCGCGCGCGGGCGCAATCCCAGCGCGTTCGCCTTCTCCTCGCTCATGATGAGCACGGCCGATGAGCCGTCGGTGATCTGCGACGAGTTGCCGGCGGTGACCTTGCCGCCCTCCTTGAACGCAGGCTTGAGGTTGGCCAGCGCCTCGACCGAGGTGTCGGGCCGGATCCCTTCGTCGCTGGCGATGATCTCGTCGGTGTCGTTGCCGTCGTCGTCGCGGATGGCGACGGGGACGATCTCGTTCTCGAAGCGTCCCTCTGCGGTGGCGCGGGCCGCGCGCTGATGGCTCTGCACGGAGAAGGCGTCGAGGTCCTCACGCGAGATGTCCCACTTGTCGGCGATCATCTCGGCTCCGATGCCCTGGCCCGGCAGGCCGGTCTCGGTGTAGCGCTTCATCATGCGCGGGCCGAAGGGGTAGCCGAGCTCGCGCACGACCGAGGAGCCCATCGGCGTCCGCGTCATCGACTCGACGCCGGCGGCGACCGCGATGTCGTAGGCCCCCGCCATGACGCCCTGCGCCGCGAAGTGGATGGACTGCTGGGAGGAACCGCACTGGCGGTCGATCGTCGTCCCCGGCACGGACTCGGGCCAGCCGGCTGCCAGGGCGGCGTTGCGGCCGATGTTGAGCGACTGCTCCGAGACCTGCATGACGCAGCCCATGATCACGTCGTCGATTAGCGCAGGGTCGAGGTCGTTGCGCTCGACCAGCGCCTTGAGGGACTCCGACGCCAGGTCGACGGCGTGCCAGTTGCGGAGCTTGCCGTTGCGCTTCCCGCCGGCGGTCCGGACGGCATCGACGATGACTGCGGTGGTCATGGTGTCTCCTCCCATCCGGCGGGCGATCGGCGTCCGCCGGGCAGATCGGGCCTCGATCCTATCGGGCGGCGACCCGGCCTCCTCTGGGCTCACGAAGGCGGGCGCCGGGCGCAGCGACCCGCTCCCGGTAGGGTCTGCGCCCGATGGCCGGCACCGGCAAGCAGGCGGGCAAGGACATGGATCGCTGGCTGGGCGACGGCGGCATGCCGATCATCGGCGTCGTCGGGGGCGCGTTCACCGGCTACGGGGTCGACGGGGAGGATCTCGGGTGGGTCGCCGGGACCTTCGAGCCGACGGACTTGGCCTGCAACCCCCACGGGATCACCCAGGCCGGGGTGCACTCCCTGCTCCTCGACGCGTGCATGAACTTCGCCATCAACGCGGCCCTGCCGGGCCGCGCCCGCACCCGCGGCACGATCGAGATGAAGACCGAGTGCATGCGACCGGCCATGAAGGGGGACACCTTCGCCCTCCGCGGCGAGGTCGTGCGCCTGGGCGGGCAGATCGCGTACGGCGAGGCAACGGTGCGGGCGGCGGACGGCACGCTGGTCAGCCGGGGGACGGGGACCTTTCTCCTGTATCGACCCGAACCCGATCAGGCCTCCCGACCTCCCGCCTGACCCCTTCGGCGCGCCCGTCCCCGGTCCCGGCACGTGTCGCGTCTGCTGCGGCCCCGCACCGGCCGCGCATGCCGTGTGCTTCGCCTGCCGGTCGGTGGCGCAGCGGCTGGGTGCAGCGCTCGCACCGGTCTTCCCCGTCCGGCTGTGCCCGCTGCCGAGCCCGCTCTACACCGTGCTCGTCGGCTACAAGGAGGCCCCCGTCGACGAAGCACGGGAGCGGTACGCCCCGATGGTGCGGAAGCTGCTCGCGCACTTCGCGGCGGAGCATGCGCCGTGCCTCGCTGCGGCGGCCGGCGGGACACTGCACGCCGTGCTCCCGGTCCCGTCGACCGCGCGCCCGGGCGGTGCGCCGCTCGCGCGCGTCCCCGGCCTCGCCGCCGCCGTGTGCGCGCAATTGGGAGCCGTGGACTGGCTGCCACGGGCGCTCGTGCGGGCCGAGGCGCCGGTCGGTCACATGCGGCCCGACGCCGATGCGTTCACCGTGCTGGCGGCTGCGCGCGATCAGGTGGCAGGGCGGCGCGTCGTGGTGCTCGACGACACCTACGTGAGCGGCGCCCGCGCGCAGAGCGCAGCCGCCGCGTTGCGGCACGCCGGCGCGCGCGGCGTCGTGATCATGGTCGTCGGGCGGGTCCTGCGCCCGGGCCGCTCCGCGCTGCACGGGTCGTTCTTGTCCCGCCAGCGCGGCCGGGTGGCGCAGGCGGGGGCGGCCCCAGGCGCACAGGCCGCCGACGCCCCAGGTGTGGCGGCGCCGTGCTGCCGGTGCGTTCAGACGCCGGCGGTCACCGAGTAGCGCACCCCGGTCAGGTCTTCGGAGGCTGCCCACAAGGCCGCGGCACTCTCGGCGTCCCGGGCACGACGCGACGGCTGCGCGACCCTGGGTGGGCCGAAGAGCCCGAAGCACCGCGACGGTCCGATGTACATGCCGTTGCGGACGGACGACGAGGTGGCGGCGCACAGCACCGGCAGTGCGCCGGCTGCGGCCGACTGGCCGAGCGTGCTGCCGGCCGTGCGGCCCAGCTTCCTGCGCACCCGGCTCGTCCCGAGTCCCGGCCCGCTCGCGGCCAGGTTGCTGCGCGTCCAGCCCGGGTGGGCCGCGACGGCCAGCGTCGGCAGCGCGTCGGCTGCCAGCCGCCGGCTCAGCTCCGCGCTGAAGAGCAGGTTCGCCAACTTGGTGGTGCTGTAGGTG
>DATJTU010000095.1:0-30178 GCA_035503015.1 Acidimicrobiales bacterium
CCTTCGTGATGGGCATGGGCGCGTTCACCTTGGTGCTCGGGTTGGTCTTCGGCGTCTGGCTCGTCTTCATCGCGGTGCCGCTGATCATCACCGCGCTGTGCGGCGTCACGGCCGAGAGCCGGCGCGGCGGCAACGTCTGAGTCTCGCGACTGACCCGCTCGACGCCTGACGCTCGTCGTCCGGTGGGTGTGCACCGGCACTGACTCGTCCGGCCCGGCCGTCGTGGGCCGTCGGGGCTGCGGGGGTGCACCAGTAGCCTGAATCGATGGCCACCACGACCGAGCCGGGTTTGTCGCGCTCACTGGTGGCGCTCATCGCGGTGGCCACCGGCGCCATCGTCGCCAACCTCTACTACGCGCAGCCCGTGCTCCACCAGGTGTCCCGCTCCTTCCACAGCGGCCCCGGCGCGACCTCGTCGGTCATCACCGCCACCCAGGTGGGCTACGCCGCGGGTCTGCTGCTGATCGTCCCGCTCGGCGACCTCCACCCGCGCCGGGCGCTGGTGACGCGCCTCTTCGCCGTGGCCGCCGTGGCGCTGGTCGCCTGTGCGCTCGCCCCCAACCTGTGGTTCTTCGCCCTCTGCTCGGTGGCGGTCGGGGCGGCCTCGGTGGCGGGGCAGGTGATGATCCCCTTCGCCGCCGACCTGGCGCCCGAAGAGCGCCGGGGACGGGTCGTGGCGCGCATCATGACCGGGCTGCTCATGGGCATCCTCCTCGCCCGCACCGTCTCGGGCCTCGTCGCCCAGGCCGCCGGCTGGCGCGCCATCTTCTGGCTCTCCGCCGGGCTCATGGTCTGCTTCGCCTTCGTGCTCTGGCGCGCCCTCCCCACCGAGGGGCCACGCCCGCACCGCACCTACCGCTACCTCGTCGGCTCGTCGCTCCGGCTCCTCGCGACCGAGCCCGTCCTGCGGCGCCGGGCCTGGCACGGTGCCTGCGGCTTCGCCATGTTCAGCGTGCTGTGGACGACGCTCGCCTTCCTGCTCTCGGGCAGCCCCTACAACTACTCCAACGCGGTGATCGGGCTGTTCGGACTCGTGGGTGCCGGCGGCATCGTCGCGGCGAACCTGGCGGGCAAGCTGGCCGACTCCGCCCGGGTGACGGCCACCACCGTCGCGTGCGGGCTGCTCCTCACCGGCTCGTTCGCACTGCTGTGGGCCGGGCGCACGTCACTCGGCGCGCTGATCGCCGGCATCGTCGTGCTCGACATCGGCACGCAGGGGATGCAGATCACCAACCAGGCCGTCATCTACGCGCTGCGGCCCGATGCACGCAGCCGCATCAACAGCGCGTACATGGTGTGCTACTTCGTCGGCGGCGCGGCGGGCTCGCTCGCCGCCGGCGCGCTCTACGGCACGCACGGCTGGGCCGGCGTGTGCTGGCTCGGGGCGGGCATCGGAGTCGGGACCTTGGCCATGTCCGTCTTCGACCGCGTCCGGCCACCCCACCTGACGGCGGCGGACCGCGCCGCGGAGCTCAGCGCCGCGCCCTCGTGACGTCCCGGGCGCCGGTGGTCATGTGAAACCGAACGAATCGAAACACCCGAACGAGAGGAGAACCCGGTGAGCCTCGACGAGGACGTGGTGCGACTCGCCAGTGGCGCGAACCTGGCCACCGTCGTGACGTTGATGCCAGATGGCCAGCCCCAGGCTCAGCTGCGCTGGATCGACACCGACGGTGACGCGCTGTTGGTGAACACGGAGCCGCAGCGCCAGGCGGCGCGCAACGTCGCCCGGGATCCCCGCATCACCGTCCTCATCCACTCCGCGGAGAACGCCTACGACTGGGCCGAGGTGCGAGGCACCGTCGTCGCGCGGACGGGCGGCGACGAGGCGCGGGCCAACATCGACCGACTGGCGCGCAAGTACACGGGGGCCGACTACCAGCCGCCGGTCGGCCCGGAGGGGCGGGTCATCCTGCGCGTCGTCCCCCACAAGGTCATCACGCCGGCGATCGTCCGGCGGCGGTAGCGCCCGGCCGGCTGCAGGTCTCCGCCTAGCGTGGTGTCGTGGCAGAGGACACCTGGGCCGGGCTGGCCGACCTCTTCGTCGACGGGGCGTACGCGTCGGTGAAGGGCCTCGTGCGCACGTACGTGCTGCACCAGCACCTCCTCCAGCACCTGCCGCCTCCCCCGGTCACGGTGCTCGACGTGGGCGGTGGCGCCGGTCACCAGTCGTTCCCTCTGGCGCACGCGGGCTACGACGTGACCCTGCTCGACTCGTCGCCGGCGATGCTGGACAAAGCCCGCGCGCGGCTCGAGCAACTCACGCCCCAGACGCAAGCACGCGTGACGTTGGTGGAGGCCGCCGGGGAGGACGCGGCAGAGGCGGTGCAGGGCCGACAGTTCGGCGCCGTGCTCTGCCACGGCGTGCTCGGCTACCTCGACGGCCCCGAGCCCCTCGTGGGCCAGCTCTGCCGGTGTGCCGCCCCCGGCGGGCTCGTCTCGATCATGACGGGCAACGCGAAGGCGAGCGCGGTGCGCCCGGCGCTCGAGCGGCGCTGGGACGACGCCCTGGCCTCGTTCGACGCCAGGACCGAGATCGGCGTGCTCGGTGTCCCCGGCCGCGGCGACACGGTCGAGGAGCTCAGCGCCATCCTCGAGCGCCACGGCGTCGAACCGGTGCGCTGGTACGGCGTGTGGTTGTTCGTCGACTGGCTCGAGTTCAGCGGCGTCGAGCTCGACCCGGACGACGCGTCACAGGTGGCGGCGACCGCGGCCGTCGAACTCGAAGCCAGCCGGCGAGACCCCTACCGCCAACTCAGCCGCGTCTTCCACCTCGTCGGGCACAAGGAATGAGCACGGCTCAGGCGTAGAGCAACGAGCCGGGCGTCGTGAGCAGCTCCCCCGACTCGAGCCAGGTCTTGAGGCCCGAGAGGATCATCGGCCAACCGCCGTAGATCTGCGAGTTCGCGCCGTCGCGCATCTGGTCGTGGGTCAGCGTCAGGTGGCACGAGTCCTCCACCGGCTCGATCTCCCAGGTGACCCGGGAGACGCCCTCCGCCCTCACGTCGTCGTCCCACAGCGCCGCCATGGTGTGCACCAGCCGCCGCGGCGGGTCGAACTCGAGGACCTCCCCCTCGCCGAGGTGCACACCGTGCTTGGCCACGTCGACGCTGATGGGCGACCCCACCCGCCACTCCGAGTTGACGGCGGCACCGAAGTTGTACTTCTGGCGGATCTCGGGGTCGATGATCGCCTCCCACAGCTGCTCGGGCGTGGTCTTGATGAAGATCTCATACACCTTTTCCATCGTTCTCCAACCTCTCTTTGATCTCGCTCAGCCCTGCGACCCAGGGCTCGGCGTACTTGTGGACCCAGCGGTCGTGCACGAGGCGGATGGGCACCGGGTTGAGGAAGTGGAGCTTCTCCCGGCCCCGCCGCCGCGTGACGACGAGCCCGGCTTCTTCCAGCACCTTGAGGTGCTTCATCACGCCGAAGCGGGACATGGAGAACCGCTCCTCCAACATGCCGAGCGTCTGGCCGTCCTCGCGGAAGAGCTCGTCGAGCAAGCTCCGCCTCGTCGGGTCGGCCAGCGCCTTGAACACCTCGTCCACCTGTCCACATTATGTGACCTTTTGGTCACATGTCAAGACCGGCCCGCCCGTGGGATCGAGGCGCCGCGACAACGCTCGGCTACGAATGGCGCATGGACAACCGTGTCTCCCTCATCACGCTGGGCGTGGCGGACGTGGCCCGCGCCCGGGCGTTCTACGAGGCGCTGGGCTGGTCGGGGCAGTCACCCGACGGGGAGGTCGTCTTCTTCCAGGCGGGCTGCATGATCGTCGCCCTCTGGAGCCGGACCAAGCTGGCCGAGGACAGTGCGGTGGACGACCCCGGTGGCTGGGGCGGCGTCACGCTGGCCTACAACGTCCGCTCGCCCGGCGAGGTCGACACCGTGCTGACCGAGGCCGCGGCGGCGGGCGCCGCCATCGGTCGTCCCGGGGCGCCCACGTTCTGGGGCGGCTATTCGGGGATCTTCGTCGATCCCGACGGCCACCCCTGGGAGGTGGCGCACAATCCGGGGTGGCACATCGCCGACGACGGGAGCGTCGCGCTGCCCGCCTGAGCCCCCGGGGCGAGGTGGAGCGGATGCGCCGGGGTCAGGCCGGGGTTGCCAGCGGCTGCTGGCGCGGCCGGCGGCCGAGCCATCCGAGGCCGGCCTGCGCCTCGGCCGAAGGGGGCTCCCACTGCGCGGCCTGGTCGCGACCGGCACGCTTCGCGACGTAGAGCGCCTCGTCGGCGCGGCGCAGGACCGCTTCGGCTGCGTCGTCGTCCCCCAGCCACGTGCTCACTCCCATGCTGGCCGTCACCGCGTCGGGACCGTGCACCTCGTGCAACGCCTCCTGCAACCGGTGCGCCAACGCGAGGGCGTCGCCGGGGTCCGTCTCGCGCAACAACATGGCGAACTCGTCGCCGCCGAGGCGGCCGACCACGTCGGACTCCCGTGCCGCGCCGGTCAAGACCGAGGCCAGGACGAGCAGGGCGCGGTCGCCGGCGAGGTGGCCGCTGGTGTCGTTGCGCTCCTTGAGATTGTCGACGTCGGCTTCGATCACGCTGAAGGTGGAGCCGTGACGCCGGGCCCAGGTCGCCTCGTCCTCGAGCCGCTCCTGGAAGGCGCGCCGGCTGAGACAGCCCGTCAGCGCGTCGATGCTGGCCGCCTCGAGCAGCTGGCCCATGAGGCGGTCACGGTTGAGGGCAGCGGCCGCGGTGATCACGCCGGCGATCACGATGGACATCGCCAGATACGCCATGGTCGACCAGCTGGGCACGGGCGTGAGGGTGCAGATCACGAGCGTGGTGAGCAGCCCGAAGCCGGCCAGGAACAACACGGTGCCCGCCGAGTAGGCGAGCCCCGCGAACAGCATGGGCAGGATGAGGAAGTAGCAGATCGGGCTGCGCACCCCGCCGTCGAGGACGGCGCCGACCGCGATGAACACGAAGGTCATGGCGGCCCACGAGGTGAAGAAGGCCTTGGACCACTTCGTCGTGACGAGACGCAGGCCGAGGAGACGGAACGGCCCGATGGACGCGAGCAGGCTGAGGCAGCTGAGCACGAGCAGGGCGAGGCGGTGGGGGCCGTTCGGCGTGGCCAGGGAGTACGCGAGCACGACCAAGGCGCCGAGGCTGTAGGTCAGCACGCCGATGTGGACATAGCTCCGCCAGAAGTCGTCCATGCTCTTCGACGTGGCAGATGCTGCGTAGCGACGCATGCGCGCTCATCCCGGTGTGGCTGGCGTGTCGGTCCCTTGGTATCGGCGCAACCGGGCACGCCGTTGAGGAAATGGGGCCCGACTTGGGCGCCCGGTGACCCAGGCAGGCGCCCCGCTTCGTGCGTGCTCCCCCGGGGCGCGCTGCTCAGGTGGCGCCGGCTCGTGCGGGGCGGCGGCGCCAGGTGTCCACGCAGCCCGGGGAGCAGAAGAGCACGACCGAGCCCCGCACGTCGTGGGCGATCTCCTCGGCGGTGTCGTGGGTGAGCGGCAGCCCGCAGATGGGGTCGTAGAGCGCGTCCGGCCCGGCGGACGCCATCGCGATGCTGGTCGCCGGGACAGGCTTCTCCAGTCCGCGCAGCGCGACCTCGGTGTGGTTCCGCGCGACACCCCAACTCGGCAACTCCTCCATGACCGACGGCGCCGCGAGTGCCTCGCCCGCCGGCGCCTGGTCGCAGAGCCGGGCGGCCACGTTGACCGAGTGGCCGATGTAGTCGTCGCCCTCCATGAGGATGACCTCGCCAGCCGTGAGGCCGGAGCGGATCGACACCGTCTCGACCGGGCCCGAGACGACGCTCACGACGTAGTGCAACTCGAGAATCGTCTCGAGCAGCGGCCGCGTCGTGACGCACACGAGCATGACGCCGTCACCCAGCCACTTGGCGATGCGCACCCCGCGCCGCGCGCAGATGTCGCGCAGCAAGGCGCGGAAGGCAGTGAGCACGTCGACGGCGCGCTCGTCGCCCTCGAGCTCGGTCAACGCCGTGAACCCCGACACGTCGACAAAGGCGAAACTGCGATGCACTCGCACGCCCTGATGCTGCCATGCGGCCCGCTGGTGCTCCCAATCCGACCGCTCGGGCCGAACGGAGCGCCCCGCCCTACCATGGCGCCCATGACACGAGCCCACCCAGGCCGTCCTCGCGCGCGACGGGGCGTCACGCTGCCCGAGCGAGGGCGCGGCTAGGTGGGCGCACTCGACGGCAAGGTGATCCTCATCAGTGGCGGTGCCTCCGACATCGGTCGCGCCACCGCGCTGCGCCTGTCGGCCGAGGGAGCTGCCGTCGTGGTCGGCGACGTGGACGCTCCGGGCGCTGCCGCCGTGGCCGAGGCCATCACGCGGGCCGGCGGCCGGGCCACGGGTGCCCGCTGCGACGTGCGCGACGAGGCGTCGGTGCAGGCCTTCGCCGAGCACGCGGTCACCGAGTTCGGCGGCATCGACTGTGTCGACCACAACGCGGCCTGGAGCCACCCGCGCCTCGACACCGACGCGGTCGGGGTCGACCTCGGCGTGTGGGAGCGCGTCATCGAGACGATCACGCGCGGCGCCCTGTTGCTCGCCCGCGCCGCCATTCCGCGCATGGCCGAACGCGGCGGTGGCTCCATCGTCACCATCTCCTCGGGGACGAGCACCATCGGAGAGTCGACACGCGTCGCGTACGGCGTCTCGAAGGCGGCGCTGAACCAGCTGACGCGCCATCTCGCCGTCCGCTACGGACGCGACGGGATCCGTGCCAACGCCATCGCCCCGGGCTTCATCTTGACGGAGACGGCCGCCGCCATGGTGCCCCTCGACATCCAGCGCCGGCTGACCGACGCGAACCCCACCGGCCGCCTCGGGACCCCCGACGACATCGCGCGCGTGGTCGCCTTCCTCTGCAGCGACGCGTCGTCCTACGTGAACGGGCAGGTCATCCACGTCGACGGCGGGCACCAGATCGCAGGGATGATGTAGATGGGCGAGGCACGGGTCGCTCTGGTCACGGGCGCCAGCCGCGGCATCGGGCGCTGCGCGGCGGTCGCGTTGGCCCGGCGCGGCTTCGACGTCGTCATCACGGCGCGCACGGTCCACGAGGGCGACGGCCGCGCGCACGCGTCCAGCTCACTCGCCAGCGACGAGCCGGTCCCCATCGCCGGCAGCCTCGACTCGACCGCGGCCGCGATCGAGGCACTGGGGCAGACGTGCGTGGCGGTGCCGATGGACCTGCTGGACCGCGCCTCGGTCGAGCACGCCGCCGGGCGTGCCTTCGACGCCTTCGGGCGGGTCGACGTGCTCGTGAACAATGCGATCTACCAGGGCCCGGGGACGATGGACCGGCTGCTGGACCTGCCCTTGGAGCTGGCCGAGCGCTGCCTCGTCGGCGACTACCTCCATCCGCTCCTCCTCACCCAACTCGTCCTGCCCGGCATGCTCGAGCGAGGTGAAGGACGCCTGGTCAACATGCTGTCCGAAGCCGCCTTCACGACGCCGCCGGCGCCCGCCGGGCGAGGAGGCTGGGGTGTGGCGTACGCCGCCGCCAAGGCCGCGTTCCATCGGGTGACGGACATGTGCAACGTGGAGTTCGCGTCCGAGGGCATCTGGGCCTTCTCCATCGCGCCCGGGCTCACCCTGACCGAATCGATGCGGGTGGCCGGCACCGACCAGGTGCTGATCGCCGCCGGCCACGTCCCCGCGCCGCCCGAGGTCGCCGGCGAGGTTGCGGCCTGGCTCGCTGACGACCCCGACGCGGGGCGCTACGCCGGGCAGATGGTCTCCTCGCGCAAGCTGTGCAAGGAGCTGGGGCTCGTCGCGGGGTGGCCGCCGCCCCGGTCCGCCTGAGCGCCGGGCGTCGCGTCAGCCCGTGCGACGGCCCGCCGCCGGCGCGGGCGGCAGGCCCATGGGGTTGGGATAGGGCAAGAGCCCCGACGCCGCCACCTCGGCCGCGCACCCGAGGAGGGCGTCGTAGAGGTCGGCCACCGCGGCGTCGCTCAACGCGGCGAACGCGGGCTCGGCCAAGCGGTCGGTGAGCGCCTCCACCTCGGCGTGCAGTGTGCGCCCGCGATCGGTGGCCCGGCCGTCGGGGTGCACCAGTCCCCGCGCCGCGAGCTCGGCGGTCGCGGTCGCCCACTCCTCCCCGCTGAAGCCGCGGTTGTCGCGCAAGATGTCCGAGGGGATGCCCTTGGTCCCCGCCGCCAGCAGATGGGCGTCGACGCCGCGCAAGCCGTGGCTCACGAGCGCGCTGACGTGGCCGTCGCCGCGGTGCTCGCGCAGCGTCGTCACCGCCTGCCACGCCTCGCCCACGCCCCCGGTGCCGAGGGCCGGCGCGATCCGCGGCCAGAGCGCGCGGTTCGCGCCCGCCAGGATCCGACCGTCCCCACCCGCGTCCTCCACGGCGCGCCGCAACAAGGGCAGCGCGGCCACCAGGGCCGACCGCGCCCGGGTGGTGCACAGCTCGTTCAGCGCGTCGGAGGCCGCGATGGCGCGCACGCGGCACAGGGTCTCGGGGGCGACCACCTCCCAGCACGCCGGGACGGCTCGGACGACCATGGCGGGGTGGAAGTTGAAGAACGCCGCGGTGACCGGGCCGGCACCCACGCGGCCCAAGGGCGCGGCGCGGCCGGCGAAGTAGCCCCGCCAGAAGCCACGGAGGCCGGCGTCGAGCAGAGCGTCGCGGCTGGCCGGTGCGAAGTAGGTGACAGCGTGGACGGTTTCGGCTGCGACCCACAGGTCGCGGGCGCTGACCCGGAGGGGCCGGCTCGGGTCGCTCAGCGCGTGACCTGGCGCACGCCGGTGGGCGAGGGCTCGGGCACGCGTGCGCCGCCGTTGGAGAGCGGTTCGATGTCGATGCGGTCCGGCACCGGCTCCGGCATCAATTCGGTGTGCTCGTCGTCGGGGCGCGGGGCGGCGGGCACGGTGCTGTACTCGCCGTCGGCCGAACGGCGCACAATGACGGCCCGCTTGCGCCTGCCGATCCCGTGCACGCCCTGCATCTCCTTGCAGAGCTGATAGGTCACGAACCCGACGATGATCGGGACGACGATCACCGCGATGCGGAAGAACCACAGCGTCGCGTTCAGGGACACCTTGAAGAAGTTGGCCAGCACGTCGGTCGAGCTCGCAGCGAAGAGGGTGAACAGGAGCGAGAACATCGCCGCACCGGCGGCCGTGCGCTTGGGCCTGTCGCGCGGACGGTCGAGCAGGTGGTGGATCTCGTTGTCGCCGGTGTACCTGCGCTCGATCATCGGCCACATGTAGCTGATGGTGAAGATGAGACCGGGGAAGACGACCGCGGGCAAGAGGACCTCGAAGGGGATGGTGTGCCCGACCCCCATGAACTCCCACGACGGCATGATGCGCAGCGCGCCGTCGAGCCAGCCCATGTACCAGTCCGGTTGGACCGCATAGGAGATCTTGGACGCGTCATACGAGCCGAACTGCCAGATCGGGTTGATCTGGGCGAAGGCTCCGAGGAGCGCGGACGCCGCCGCCACCATGAAGAGGAAGCCGGTGGTCTTGGCCATGAAGGTGGGGAACATCGGCGAGCCGACCACGTTCTCCTCGGTCCGCCCCTCGCCGGCGAACTGGGTGTGCTTCTGACGCACGAGCAGCCCGAGGTGTGCCGCCAGCAATCCGATGAGGACGAGCGGGATGATCAGCACGTGGATGATGAAGAAGCGCGGGATGATGATCCCTGACCCGGGGAACTGGCCACCCCACAGGAACGACACCAGGTAGCTGCCGACGAAGGGGATCGACTCGGCGATCGAGTAGCCGATGCGGAGGCCCGTACCCGAGATGAGGTCGTCGGGCAGGGAGTAGCCGATGAAGCCCTCGAAGATGGCGAGGATCAGCATCGTGAGGCCGATGGTCCAGTTGAGCTCGCGCGGCTTGCGGAACGCCCCGGTGAAGAAGATGCGCGCCATGTGGACGATGATCGAGCCGGTGAAGATGTCGGCGGCCCAGTGGTGCATCTGGCGGATCAACAGGCCGCCGCGGACGTCGAAGGAGATGTTGACGGTCGACCGGTAGGCCTCCGACACCCATTGCCCGTCCAACGGCTTGTAGGTCCCGTGGTAGACGACCTGTTGGGCCGACGGCACGTAGTACAAGGACAAGAAGACGCCCGTCGCCAGCAGCACGACGAAGGAGTACAGCGAGATCTCGCCCAGCATGAACGACCAGTGGTCGGGGAAGATCTTGTCGAGGAAGACCCGCCCGCCCTTGGCCACACCGAGGCGGTCGTCGAGCTCGTCGATGGCCTTGGAGACGGGACCGAACGGCCCCATCGCCTGGCGCCGGGTGCGCTTGGTGGGGGTGATGTCGGTCATGAGCGCTCGTAGAAGCCCGGGCCCACGGGCTGATCGTAGGGCGCCTGGGCCACGAGGAATCCATCATCGTTGAACATCAGCGGCAGCTGCGGGAGGGGGCGGGGCGCGGGGCCGAACTGGGGCACGGCGCCGTTACGCACGTTGAACATCGACTGGTGGCACGGGCACACGAGGAGCTCGAGCTCCTGCTCGTAGAGGCCGACCGGGCAGCCGAGGTGGGTGCAGAGCTTCGAGTAGGCGACGTAGCCGGCGGGCGCCCAGGTCTCGCGGCCGGGCTGGGTCACGAAGTTCTCGTCGGAGAGGCGGATGAGGATGGTCTGGTCGACGGCCTGGCCCTCGTCGGTGATCTGAGGCTGGGGCCCCGCGTGCACGAGGACCGTGGCGCGGGGGTACACCGTCATCACGCCGCCGACCACGAGCGTCTCGCGCTGCACGGGTCGCCCGTTCGAGTCGACGAGCAACGAACCCCGGCGCCAGCTCGTGGTGTCGAGCGAGTCACCCGGGAGCGGCCCGAGCGAGCGGATCAGAGGGAAGAGCGCCACGATGCCGAAGATGCCGGCGCCGAGGGCAAAGAGGCCGCCGAGCAGCTTGCGCCGCTTGACGACCACCGCGGAGCGCTCGACGAGCGCCGCGGCCATGGCGTCGCGTTCCTCGGGGGTGCTGGCCAGCGAGTGACGCTCCTCGACGAACGGGCCTTGGGGCATGAGGTACTTGCCCCACGCCGTCAGGCCGAACCCGAGGAGGAACATGCCCGCGCCGAGGGTGCCGCCGAGCACCCAGGGGTTCCAGTTCTGCGTGTAGGCGGCGCCGAAGAGTCCCATGAAGATCGCGGCCAGCACGAAGATGACGGCAATCAGCTTCTCGACCCGCGCCGGGTGGCGTGCCGCGTCGCCCATGTGCGGGTCGCTCAGCGCCGCAATGGGCATCGGCACCCGAGTGCGCGAGGGCTGGTGGTCCACGTCGGTCACGACCGCTCTCCGATCCAGAAGCAGATGAGCGCCAGGCCGCCCACCCCGATCAGCAGGGCGACGAAGCCCTCGGCGACCGGGCCGACGCCACCGAGCGAGAAGCCGCCCGGGTTGACCGGGTGCTGGAGGCGGCCGGTCACGTACGACGTGATGTCCGCCACCTGCTGGTCGGTCAGGTTCCCGGTGAAGCGCGGCATGTTGGCCGGGCCGGTGCGCATGGCCTCGACCACCTGCTGGGCGGTGATGTTCTTGACCTGGAGGGAGGGCGCGTTGGTGCCATAGGCCAGGGCGTCACCGGTGCCCTCGATCGTGTGGCAGGCGGCGCAGTTGAGCGAGAACAAGTCCTGGCCGACCGATTGGTTGGCACCCTCGAGATGCGGGGTCGGGACCGCCGGCACGGCGGGATCGAGCGAGTTCACCCACGCCGCGAGCTCCAGCGCCTGCAGCGGCGTCAGGCGCGTGGCGCGCCGCTCGGCCTCGACGGCCTTGGGGTCGGCTGCCGGCATGCGGCCCGTGCTCACCCAGAAGTCGACGGTGGCCGCACCCACGCCCTGGAGGTTGGGCCCGATGGTCGCCTCACCCGTCGGCCCGACGCCGTTGGCCTCGTTGCCGTGGCAGCTCGAGCAGGTCTGCGCGAAGAGGAGCCGGCCGGCGTTCACGAGGGCTTTCGGCGGGTTGGTGTAGGTGATGTAGTGGCTGCCGTAGGAGATCAGGTGGCCGTTCAAGCAGAAGCGGTTGGTGCTCTTGAACGGGTTGCCCGCGTTGTACACCGAGCCGGTGACGCCCTTGACGTTGACCGTGCCGCACGCCCTGGTCGACACCTGCGAGGGGTTGAGCGCGATCTGCGACGCATCGGTGTGCCCGGCCGCGCCCGCGTCCGTGCCGGGGAAGAACACCGCCAGCGACGCGAAAGCCGCCACCGCCAGCAGGCCTGCCGGGAGCAGGATCTGGGCACGGATTCGCCTCGTGAACGGTGCGTGCACGCCTCGCATGCCTACTTGAGCAGGAACAGGCAACTGTAGAGCCCGACCCAGACGATGTCGACGAAGTGCCAATAGTACGAGACGCCCTGCACCACGGAGAGCTCACCGGGGTCGCCGCCCTTGTCGCCGCGCATGCGCCCGAGCAAGAAGACCATGGCGACCAGGCCGATGAAGACGTGGAGCCCGTGCAGCCCCGACATGATGAAGAAGAGCGACCCGTACGAGTTCGTGTACCAACGGGTCGGCAGCGTCAACCACTCGTAAACCTGGTTCCCGAGGAAGGCGGCGCCCAAGAAGATCGTCCAGACGATCCAGTGGCGGGCCGACTTCCGGCGCCGCCACTCCGTCTGGTACACGGCGTACTGCATCGTGAAACTCGACGACACGAGAATCAGGGTGAAGATGCCGGCCCGCAAGGTGTCGAGCTCGGTGCCGGCGGGAGGCCAGGGGCCGATCGTGTTGGCGCGAATGGTGAAGAACGCCGCGAAGAGCCCGCTGAAGAACATCAGCTCGGACCCCAGCCAAATCATGACCCCCACGGCGAGCATGGGTGGCCGGTCGTGGACGATCTTCCCTTGTGGCGCGGGGACCTCCGCCGAGACAGCCTGGGTCACAGGGCTTTTTTAGCCGACCGCGCGCGCGAGACGCCAACTAACGAGGTGGGCGCGCGCGACCGTGGCGCGGAGGCCGAATTCCCAGGTCAGCCGAGGTCGACGGGCAGCTGCTCGGTGTGCACCACGGCCAGGCGTCTGGTCGGTCTCGTGAGCGCGACGTAGAGGGTCCGCAAACCCCGTGTCGTCGCCACCGGCGGGCCTTCACCGGCCGCGTCGTCGCCGACCGAGGCGACCAACGACGGCTCGACGACGACCACCGAGTCGAACTCCAAGCCGTTGGTCTCGTCCGCCGGCAACACGACCAGCCCGGCGGCCAGCCCGTCCCCGGACGGGTCGCGTGGATCGACCGGATCGAGTCCGGCCTCTTCCAGGGCGCGCACGAGCTCGGGCAACATGACCGGCGGTCCGAGCACGGCCACACGACCGGGGTCGACCGCGGCCACTTCCTCCCGGGCGGCCCGCGCGACGGCGGCGGACAGCTCGCTGCGGGCCGCGGGCACGACCCGGGGCGGCTGACCCGACTGGCGCACGGGCCGCGGCGGCGCGATGCCGGGCGCGGCCACCGCCAGGACCTTCGACGCCAGCGCCACCACCTCGGCCGGCGTCCGGTAGCTCACGGTGAGCTCGACGAGCCGCGGCTCGCGCTGGGGGCTCAGGTGGCGCGTCACGTCCTCCCAGCTCGCCGGGGCCCACGGCCCCGTGGCCTGCGCGATGTCCCCCACCACCGTCATGGAGCCCGACAGCGAGCGCCGCGCCAGCATGCGCAGCTGCATCGGCGAGAGGTCCTGGACCTCGTCGACGACGATGTGCCCGAAGCTGCGGATCTCGTCCTCGGGGCCGGCCAGCAGCGTGGCCGCCGGCGCCGGGTTGGCCGCGAGTCCCTGCGGCCAGAACCCCGACTCGGGGACCGCCCCCTCGTCGGCGCGCTGGGTCCGTGCCCTGGCGGGGCGTCCCCGGCGAGGGCCGAGCAGGGTCCGGGCCTCGTCGATGAGCGCGGTGTCCCCGACCGTCCAGTTGACGGCGTCCAGCGAGGTGCCGCGGGGCCGGTAGAGCTGCTGGATCTCAGCCGCCGTGAGGATCCCCTTGCCCGCGGCGGACAGCAGCGGGCGCGCCCCGAGGAGGTCGTGCAAGAACTCGTGCGCGGACAGGCGGGGCCACATGCGATCGAGCGCCTCGGCCACCTCGGGCGCGCGGCGCAGGCGCTGGGCAAGGTCGTTCTGCTCTTCCGCGCTGGCTGCCTCGTCGTCGGCGGACGCCCCGCCCCGTGCGAGCCGGGCGCGGTACTCGTCCGCCAGGGCGCGGATGACCTGCGTCTCGACGAAACGCCGTCGCGCGTTGTGCGTGCCCGGCCGGCGCTTCGCCAACGCGACGATGTCTTCGGTCGTCCGCGCCCGCAGTCGGAGGACACCGGCACCGAAGGGGACGTCCACGTCGTGGCGGAGCGGCCGCTCACGCGTGCGGACGGCGCGCGTGAGCACCTTGACCATGCGCACGTCACCCTTCAACTTGGCCACGGCCGCGTCGTCGATGCCGCGCACGCGCACTTCGGGCACGAGACCGGCGACGGTCGAGAGGCTCACGCCCGTCTCGCCGAGTGACGGGAGCACTTGTTCGATGTAACGGAGGAACAGCGGGTTCGGCCCGACGACGAGCACGCCCTGTCGCTCCAGTGGGAACCGGTGCGTGTAGAGCAGATAGGCGGCACGGTGCAGGGCGACGGCGGTCTTCCCGGTTCCGGGGCCACCCTGGACGACCAGGACGCCGCCGAGCGGCGACCGGATGATCTCGTCCTGCTCGCGCTGGATGGTCGCGACGATGTCCCCCATGCGGCCGGTCCGGGCCTGCCCGAGTGCGGAGAGCAGGGCCCCGGGTCCGCCCAGGACCAGCCCGTCGGAGAGCAGTCGTTCACCCCCGATTGCGTCGCCCTCGGCGGTCTCGGGCGGTAGGGCTACCGGGCCGTCCCCGGCCGCGCCGGCGATGCTGCGCCCCGCAGGATCGACGAAGTACTCGTCTTCGAGGCCGAGCACCGCCCGCCCCCGTACGGCGAGATGGCGGCGGCGAGCCAGGCCCTGTGGATCGAGACCGGTCGCCCGGTAGAACGGCTCTGCGACCGGGGCGCGCCAGTCGACGACCAGGGGCTCGTGGTCCGGCCCCGACACCGCCAACCGGCCGATGTGAAAGGACTCCCCGAGCGCAGGTCCGCCGTTGGTGTGGTGGCCGTCGTCGCCCGGCTCGGGCAGGCGGTCGATCCGTCCGAAGTACAACGCCTGGTCCCCGATGTCGAGCTGCTCGAGGCGGGCCAGGCTCGTGCGCACCACGATGTCGCGCTCGGTCCGGGACTGGAACGTGCCGCCGCGCCCGAGGTCGAGCACACCCTGCAGCATGTGGCGGGCCTCGCCCCGCATGAACTCCAACCCCTCGTAGGCACGGTCGAGGTACTCCTGCTCGTCCTGCAGATCGGAGTGTTCGGGCACCGCTCCCCTTTCTCCCCCGAGCCTCCGGGGAAACGGTCCACTTTAGACGCCCTCTCACGCCCGGGAAGCAGTGAGACCGACGCCTACGATGAGCCGGACCGAAAGGATTGCCATGCTGATCTCGACCATGAACGACGTGCCCGGATACAAGGTGACCTCGGTCCTCGGCGAGGTCTTCGGTCTCACGGTCCGCTCGCGCAACGTGGGGTCCCAGTTCGGCGCGGCGTTCAAGTCGCTGGCCGGGGGCGAGCTCAAGGGGATGACGAAGAACCTGCAGGCAAGCCGCCAGGACGTCATCGACCGCATGGTCGCCGAGGCGGAGGCCCGTGGTGGCAACGCCGTCCTCTCCATGCGCTTCGACACCTCCGAGATGGGTGGAAACTGGACGGAGATCTGCGCCTACGGCACCGCCGTGGTGATCGAGCCGATCGGGTGACCCGAGCGGCAGATGCACGCACGGATCTCGTGCGCGCCTGCTTCTCCGGACCGGTCTCGCGCACCCCGGTCTGGTTCATGCGCCAAGCGGGACGGGCGCTCCCCGAGTACCGGGCCGCGCGGGGTCCGGGGTCCATCCTCTCGGCCATCGCAGACGCGCCGCTTTCCGCCGAGCTGACCCTCCAGCCGGTCCGCCGCTACGGCGTCGACGCTGCCATCCTCTTCTCCGACATCGTGGTCCCATTGCACGCGATCGGCTTCGGGATCGAGATCGAGCAAGGCCGGGGACCCGTCGTCGCCGAACCCTTCCGGGACGCGCGCGACCTCGACCGGCTGCGGCCCTTCGACCCCGGGGCCGATGCCCCCTACGTGGCCGACACGGTGCGCCTGGTCGCCCGCGAGCTGGCCGGGTCGGGCACCGCCCTCATCGGCTTCGCCGGTGCGCCGTTCACCGTCGCGAGCTACCTCGTCGAGGGAGGTCCTTCGCGCACGTTCGCGAAGGTGAAGGCGCTGATGCACACCGACCCCGCACTGTGGGACGAGCTGACCGCGCGGCTCGTCGCGCTGGCCGTCGCCTCGCTGCGAGACCAGATCGAGGCCGGGGCCCAAGCCGTGCAGCTGTTCGACTCGTGGGCCGGCTCCCTCTCCCCCGCCGAGTACGAGCGCTTCGCGCTCCCGGCGACGCGCGCCGTCCTCGAGGGTGTGGCCGACCTCGGCGTGCCGACGATCCTGTTCGGCGTCGGGACGGGCGAGCTGCTCGCGCTCATGGCGACAGCGGGATCGAGCGTCGTGGGAGTCGACTGGCGCGTGCCACTCGACGAGGCGCGCCGCCGGGTCGGCTCCGACCGCGCGGTGCAGGGGAATCTCGACCCGGCCATCTGTCTCGCGCCGTGGCCCGTCGTCGAACGCGCGACGCGCGCTGTCGTGGCCAGTGCCCGGCGTGCGACGGGCGACGACAGCGGGCACGTCTTCAACCTCGGACACGGCGTGCTCCCAGAGACCGACCCCGGCATCCTCGCGGCCGTCGTCGAGCTCGTGCACGCGGAGACGGCGCGTCCGTGACCATCGGTGTGCTGGTGATGGCGCACGGCACGCCCGCCCGCACCGACGACCTGGCGGCCTTCTACACGCGGATCCGCCGGGGCAGGCCGCCCGAGCCCGCACAACTGGCCGAGCTCGCGCAGCGGTACGAGGCCATTGGCGGCATCTCGCCCCTCGCCGAGCGGACGCACGCGCAAGTCGACGCGTTGCGCGCCGAGCTCGAACGTCGGGCGCCGGGCCGCTACGCCGTGGTTTTCGGCGCCAAGCACGCCGAGCCGCTCATCGAGGAAGCGGCGGTGCAGCTCGCCTCAGCCGGGGTGGCGCGCGTCATCGGACTCGTCCTCACCCCGCACGGTTCGTCGATGGGATCGCAGGAGTATCTCGAGCGCGCCGCCGCTGCCGTTGGCTCCATCCCGTTCGTGGCCGTCGGCCCGTGGTACGCCGAACCGGCGCTCGTCGACCTCTTGGCCGACCGGGTGACGGACGCGCGCACCGCAGTGACGGGCTGGACGCGGGTGATCTTCACCGCCCACTCCCTGCCCGCCCGCATCAGCGAGAGCGGCGACACCTATCCCGACCAGGTCGCCGATTCCGCCCGGCTCGTCGCTGCCGCCGCCGGCCTCGGCGACTGGGCTGTGGCGTGGCAGAGCGCAGGGCGTACCCCAGAGCCCTGGCTGGGCCCCGACGTGCGCGACGAGGTGCGCCAGCTCGGACGGGAGGGCGGCGTCGACAGCGTCGTCGTGTGCCCCATCGGTTTCGTGGCGGATCATCTCGAGGTGCTCTACGACCTCGACATCGAGCTCGCGGCCGTCGCCGACGAGGCCGGCGTGGGCTACGCCCGGACCGCGTCGCTCAACGACGACCCGGCGTTCATCAGCGTCCTGGCCGACGTCGTCACGAGCAGTGACACGACCCCATGACGGCAGGCCGGACGGTGGTCGTCGTCGGCGGCGGTATCAGCGGCCTGGCCGCCGCATGGGAGCTGACCGGTGGCGCAGCGCCGAGCGCGGACGCGCCGCGGGTCGTCGTGCTCGAAGCCGCAGGGCGACTCGGTGGTCCGCTGTGCAGCGAACGACTGGACGGGCTTGCCGTCGACATGGGGCCGGACGGGTTTCTCGGGCGCCGACCGGAGGCGACCGACCTCTGCCACGAGCTCGGGCTCGCCGAGGCGCTCGTGCCGATCGCGACCCGCGGCGCGTCCGTGTGGGCGCGCGGCCGCCTCCGCGCGCTCCCCGAGGGACAGGCGATGGGGATCCCGACACGCTTCTGGCCGACGGCCCGGGCGGGGCTCCTCGGCCCCCGCGGGCAGCTTGCTCTGGCGCGCGACGCGCTCCTGCCCCGGCCCGACGTCCGCGGCCCGATCGGCGACCGGGCCATCGGGCCGCTGGTCGCGCGCAAGCTCGGGCGCCGCGTGGTCGACGTCCTCACCGATCCCTTGCTCGGCGGCATCCACGCGGGGGCGGTCGACGACATGTCTGCCGCCGCCACGTTCCCGCCCCTCCTGGCCGCGGCGCAGCGCCGGGGCAGCCTCATGCGCGCCCTCCGGGCCGAGGTGCCGCCGCCGGCGCCGGAGGGGTCGCCGCTGTTCTGGGCGCTCCGTGACGGCATGGCGTCGTTGGTCCAGGCGCTCGCCGCAGCCCTGGTCGCCCGCGGGGTCGAGATCCGGCTCACCGCCGGGGCCGAGAGCCTCGAACGTACCGGGCGCACCTGGTCCGTCGTGACCCAGGGCGGGGCCGAGGATGCCGACGCTGCCGTCCTGGCGACACCGGCCGGGGTCACGTCACGGCTCATCCGGCCCCACGACGACGAGGCGGCGGGGCTGCTCGACGCGATCGACTACGCGTCGGTCACCGTGGCCACGTTCCGCGCCGCTGCCGGGACGATGCCGCCGCTGCACGGCACCGGCTTCCTGGTGCCCCGCCGGAGCCGGCGCGGCGACGGCGACCCGTGGGCGGTCACCGCGTGCACGTTCCTCGACCGCAAGTGGCCCCATCTCGAGCGGGACGGCGAGATCCTGTTGCGCGCGTCGCTCGGCCGGATCGACGACACCCGTGCAACAGGCTGGAGTGACGAGGAGGTCACCGATCGCGCGTGGGCGGAGCTCACCGAAATGATGGCGCTCACCAGCGCACCCGAGGCATCGTCGGTCGCGCGCTGGCCCGACAGCCTCCCGCAGTACCGCGTGCACCACCTGCTTCGCACCGCCGGCGTCGAGGCAGCGATCGCCCGCCTCGGCGGCCTGGCCGTGGCAGGCGCGGCGTACCACGGTGTCGGCATCCCCGCCTGCATCGCCAGTGGTCGCGCCGCCGCGCACGCCCTGTTGTGACGCGGCTGCCGCGCCGGGGCCGCGTGGCCGTCCCCTCGGTCGCGGCCGGAATCCTGCTGGCGTTGTCGCTGCCGCCATGGGGCTGGTGGCCCCTCGGGCTCGCCGGCGCCGCGCTGCTCTACTGGCGGTTGGCCGGCCTCCGGCTGCGGACGCGCCTGTGGTCCGGGTGGCTGGCGGGTCTCGGGTGCGACGTCATCGGCCTGGCCTGGGCCCGCGCCTTCAACTGGTACGGGGCGGTGGTCCTGGTGCTGCTCGAAGCCCTCTCGTTCGCGGCGGCCGCGGCGTTGACACCACCGCGACGCGGACGCGCCCCCGCGTTCGTCGGCGCGAACACGTTGCTCGAGGCGCTGCGCATCTCGTGGCCGTTCGGTGGCGTCCCGCTCGGGGGCGTCGCCCTCGGGCAGGCGGCGGGACCACTCGTGCAGCTGTGCCGCCTCGCCGGCCCGCTCCTCTTGACAGCCGGCGTGTGGGCCGGGGGCGTCGTCGTGGCGACGGTGGTCTCCTGGCTCGTCGCCCGCCGCCACCACACGCGCGCGCCGTCGCTCGCACTGGCCGGCGTCGTCGCGGCAGGGCTCGTCGGGCTGGCCGTCGCGGGCGCGCTGGCCCCCGACGGTGGCGGGCCGGCCGGCACCGTGCGCGTCGCCCTCGTCCAAGGCGGCGGGCAACGCGGCCTCAGCAAGGAACAGGTGCCGCCTGCGTCGGTCTACCGTGCGCAACTCGCCGCCACCTACGCGGTCACCACCGCGCGGCCCGGGCCCGCGCTCGTGGTCTGGCCGGAGGACGTGGTCGCGCTCGATCGCCCGCTCGCGGGCTCGCCCCAGGCGGCACAGCTGTCGGCCCTGGCGCGGGAGTTGCGCACGACGCTCGTCGTCGGCGTGACCGAGCCCGCGTCGTCGACCAGCTTCCGCAACGAGGTCGTCGTCTGGGGACCGAGCGGGCGGGTGGTCGGCACGTTCGAAAAAGTGCACCGCGTCCCGTTCGGCGAGTACGTGCCCTTCCGGTCCTTCTTCGCACACTTCGCGGACCTTTCGGGCGTGCCGACCGACGCGATCCCGGGCGACGGGAGCGGCTACATGCGTACGCCGGCGGGCCCGCTCGGCTTCCTCGTCTCCTTCGAAATCTTCTACGCCGGGCGCAGCCACGAGTCGGTGCGCGCCGGCGCGGAACTCTTGGTGGTGCCGACCAACACCTCGTCGTACAGCACGTCACAGGTCCCCGCGCAGGAGATCGCGGCAGCGCGGATCCAAGCCGTCGAGACCGGGCGCGATCTCGTCCAGGCGGCGCCGACGGGGTTCAGCGCGGTCGTCACGCAGCGCGGCGTGGTGGTCACGCGCAGCGAGCTCGGGACTCGCCAGGTGATCGTCGCGACCGCCGCGTTGCGACGAGGCTTCACCCCCTACGACCACTGGGGCGACCTCCCGGTGCTCGTGCTGGCACTGGCCGCGGTGGCAGCCGGGTGGCTGCACCACTGGCGCATCGAGCGCGCCCGTGTCGCCGATCAGTCGTAGTAGCCGGAGTGGATGTAGACGCAGGGGATGCCGGCCGCCTCGTACATGGCGTGGTTGGACGGGTCGTCCTCGAAGGCGAGCCGCAGGTCGAACCCTTGGGCGCGCAGGTCCTCGACGACGGACTGCTTGAACGCCGTCACCTGCGCGTAGTCGCCCCGGGGGCGCATCACCAACAGGTCCCAGCGCAGCCCGTAGCGCGCCAACCACGCCAGGGTCTGGGGCTGCACGCGCAGGGGGCGCCCCGTGAGGAGGATCACCGCGAGCGAGGAGTCCAGGAGCTCGAGCAGCCGGGCGATCTCCTCGACGACGGGGTCGTCGCCGCAGGCCTCGAAGAACGCGGTCCAGTCCCGCTTGCCCCGGTCCAAGAAGTGCTGCCTGCCGGCGGCGTCGGACAGCACGCCGTCGATGTCGAAGACCACCGCGGGGCCCGAACGGTGCGCCGCTCGGTCGCCGCTCCGCCACGTCCAGTTGCCCCGGTCGCCGTCCGCGTAGGTGCCGGGCACGAAAGTCCAGCTTAACGGGGTTGTCTCCTCCTTTCGGTGGAACCCCTCCTCCGATGTGGGGAGAGGGTCGGCCTCCCGGAGGTGGCACGATTGGCAGGGCATGCGAAGCGACGTCGACGAGGGGGCCCAGACGGCGCGCCCCGACCGGGACGCCCAGGACGATGCGACGGTCGCGGTCGCCCTCGGGCGCAGGGTCGAGGTCGTCGGCGACCTCTTGCTGCCGCCCCAGCCGACCGACACGTCGCGCGCCGCCTGCCGCGACGTCGCGCGGCGACTGGACGAGTGGCAGGGACCCGGCACCGTCGTCCTCTGCGGCCGTCTCGTCGCGCCGGCGCCACCGCCGGCGAGTGCTGCAGGCGCCCTGGAGGGGCACGGCGAGCTGACCGGTGCGCTCGGCGCGTTCGCGCGGCGTCCCGACTCGCTCGTGATCGTGGTCATGCCCGAGGTGGAGCGGGATCCCGACGTGGTCCGGCTGCTCGAGCGCTGCGGGGTGGAGGTGCGCGCGGCGGTCGACCTCGTGTGCGAGACGGGGGCCGGCACCCGGACCGTACTGGTCCGCACCGGTGCGCTCCGTCCGGACGCCAACCCGCCCGTCGACACGGCGCCGTCCGAGGACAGGCCGTGGCTGGTGGGGATGGAGCGGTTGGACGATCCGCGCCAGGCTCGGCGCTTCGTCACGTCACGCTTGCTCTACCGGCGGCTCCGCCGCTTCTTGTGGGCGCCGCCACTCGCGTTGGCCGCCATTGCGTTGTTGCTGCGCGTCGAGTTCATCGTCGACGGGCTGGGCCGTGTCTTCCGGTCGCCGCGCCAACAGGATGCGTTGCAGCGCGCGTACGCAGCGACCTGGTTCTCGCGCGTGGTCGTGACCATCCTCATCGCCGTGGCGCTGTTGGCCGTGTTGGCCGTCGTCGTCGCCCTCACGTCGCGGGGCATCTGGCGCGCGCTCGGTGGGGGCGGTCTCCCCGCCCCGTGGTCCGGCGGGCAACAGGGCCCGGGACCCATCGCGCACGCACAACTCGACGTCGACGGGATCGACGCACTCGACGCCGCCCGCGCCGCCGTCGAGGCGGGCGCCTCGGGCATGATCGTCGGCGGCTCGCTGGTGCCCGAGCTGAGCCACCTGGACGCAGGCTTCTTCGCGTGTCCCGGGGCGACCACCGAGGTAGTGCGCGAGCACCGGGGTCGCCTGGGCCTGCCGCCGACCTTCCTGCACCACCGCCAGGAGGCGACGCTCGAGATCGAGACGGGCGCGGAGTTGCACGTTCGCCTGCTGTTGGCCCAGGCGGACCTGCCGACGGCGACGCTCGGCGAGCGCCTGGTCACGGCCGACGCCGTCATCAAGGGCACGTCGAAAGCGGCCGAGGTCCATCCCGAACTGGTCGCCGGCTGGCCCAGCGGCGCGTCGTGGCCCCCGGCGCCGGAGGTCGCGGCCGACCGCGTGCGCGTCCGCCGCATCCGCCGCCTCGCCGCGGTGTCCTTGTTCATCGCCGGCGTCATCGACCTGGTGTCCTCGTTCGCCACGCCGCTGCGCGAGCACCTGCACCTCATCGCGCAGTACCTGCCGATCGCCGTCGTGCAGACAGCCGGGGCGCTGACGGCCATCGCCGGCATCGGCATGATCATGCTGTCCCGGGGCATCCTGCGCGGCCAGCGCCGTTCGTGGCTGGTCGCGGTCTCGCTCCTCGTCGCCGCGCTGGCGCTCCACCTCGTCCACGCGGCGGACGTCGTCACCCTGGTCGTGTGCGCCGGCGTCCTGTGCCTCCTCGTCGTCGAGCGCGACCTCTTCCGGGCCGAGACCGAGCCCGCCACGCTGGTGACGGCCTTCGTCATCCTGGCCGTTGGCGGCGTCATCGCGACCCTGGGCGGCTTCGCCACCGTCGAGATCGCGGCCCGGGTCCACCATCACCGGCTGCCCGGCTGGCCCGACGTGCTGTTGGGCTCGGGCGAACGCCTCGTCGGCGTGCGCTGGGTGGCCTTCCCGACCACGATCGACCGCTACACCTCCATCAGCCTGCTCGCCGTCGGCATCAGCCTCATCGTGGTCGCCCTCTATCTGCTGACCAGGCCGGTCGTCGACCGCCGTCTCTCGTCGGGCCGGCCTGCGGGCAGCCGGGCGGCCGAGCTCAGGGCGCGCGACATCGTGCGGCGCCACGGGACCGGGACCCTCGACTACTTCGCGCTCCGCGACGACAAGCAGTGGTTCTTCCACCGCGACTCCGTCGTCGCCTACGCCGTGTTCGGCGGCGTGTGCCTCGTGTCACCGGACCCGATCGGGCCCTTCTCCGAACGCGCCCACGTGTGGGACTCCTTCCGCCGCTTCGTCGACCGCCACGGCTGGGGGCTCGGGGTGATGGGCGCCGGCGAAGCGTGGCTGCCCACCTACCAGGCGTCGGGCATGCGCTTCATCTACATCGGCGACGAGGCCGTCGTGGACCCGCGGACCTTCTCGCTCGAGGGCGGGAAGATGAAGGGCCTGCGCCAGGCCGTCAACCGGGTGGCGCGGTACGGCTACACGGTGCGCTTCCTCGACCCGGCGCACCTCGCGCCCGAGGATGCAGCCCAGATGGCCGAGCTGATGGCCAAGAGCCGCCGCGGGGAGCAGGAGCGTGGTTTCTCCATGATGCTCGGGCGCCTCTTCGACACGCGCGACACCGGCCTGTTGCTCACGGCCGTGTACGGCCCCGACGGCGCGCCCGTCGCGATGTGCCAGTTCGTCCCCTCGCCCGCCATCGGCGGCTACTCGCTGGACCTGATGCGCCGGGACCCCGGCGACCACCCGAACGGCCTGCTCGACTTCGCGCTGTGTTCGACCATCACGCACCTCAAGGAACAAGGCCAGCGCGGGCTCAGCCTGAACTTCGCCGCGCTGCGCTCCGTGCTCGAGGGCGAGACCGGCGACGGCGTCACCCAACGCGTCGAGCGGTGGGCGCTGCGGCGCCTCTCCGGGGTGCTGCAGATCGAGACGCTCTGGCGTTTCAACGCCAAGTACGAGCCGACCTGGCTCCCCCGCTACATCGTCTTCGACTCGGCCGAGCAGTTCGTGCCGGTGGCCGTCCAGATCATGCGTGCGGAGTCCCTGACCGAGGTGCCCGTCATCGGCCGTCTGCTCACGACCGGCACCGCCAAGCGCGCGGGACCCGCCGTGCCCGACGAGGTGCTGGCGGCCATGGACCACGACGGCGCCGACACCGCCGACACCGCCGACACCGCCGGGGCCGCGGCGAACGGCACGCAGAGCCACGAACCGAACGGCGCGGCGGGCGCCTCGAACGGGCACGGCGCTGCCGGTTCTGACCGCGGTGCGCAGCGGGAGACCGAGACGGTTGAACCGGGCCGCTGACGCCGCTGACGCCGCCGCCGACGCGGTCTGTCCCCGCTGCGGCCACCCCGGGGTGCACCGCAGCGGCGACGACGGGCCCTGCGAGGGCTGTGACCGCTGCTGGTCCGAGGCCCAGCGCCACGAGCATCCTCCCCACCACGGCGGGAGCGGGTGAACGCCCCGGTGCTCAAGCGCGGGCACTGACGGGCCGACCTGGGGGAAGCTAGGCGCCGGCAAACGGCAACCCCGGGGAGGACGAGCTGTGGGCAAGGTCTACCGCGTGGCAACCCCCGTAGAAGCGCGGCACGACCTCGCCGCCACGGCCGCCGAGCGCCGCGAGTTCGGGCGCCAGGCGCGGGTGGTCGCGCCCCGGGCCTCCTTGGGGGACTGGGACGAGGCCGCCCGGGGCCACGACCCGATCGACACACTGATGGCGCAGAACGACATCCGCCTGCGCGAGGTGGTGCCCCTGCGGCACCAACGGATGGCCGTCTCGCCGTGGAACTTCTACCGGGGCGCGGCCGCCGTGATGGCCGCCGACTTGGCGTCGCGGCCGCACAGCCGGATCCAGGTCCAGCTCTGTGGCGACGCCCACGTCCTCAACTTCGGCCTCTGGGCGACCCCCGAGCGCAACCTCAACTTCGACCTGCGCGACTTCGACGAGACGCTGCCCGGGCCCTTCGAATGGGACGTGGCGCGCCTCGCGACCAGCCTCGTCGTCGCAGCCCGGGAGAACGGGATCAAGGGCACCAAAGCAGATGCCGCCGTGACGGCGGCGGTGGACGCGTACCGCAACCGGATGCGCTACTACTCCACGCTGCCGCTTCTCGACATCTGGTACGAGGGCACGCGCTTCGACCAGTTCATCGACTCGTTCGAGCCGGCCGACCGCGGCCAGGTGCAGGTGGGGTTCGAGAGGGGCAAGGAGACGCGCACGAGCCGGGGGGCGTACGCCAAGCTCACCACCACCCGGCGGGGGCGGGCCCGCATCATCCCCGAGCCCCCGCTCCGGGTAACGCTCGACGACGGGGAGCAGGGCGACATCGTCGAGAAGCTGCTCGGCCAGTACCGGTTGACGCTCCAAGAGGACCGGCGCAGGCTGTTCGACCGCTTCACGCCGGTCGACGTCGTCCGCCAGGTCGTCGGCGTGGGCAGCGTCGGGATGGTGGTGTATCTCGTGCTTCTGGAGGGGAGTGCAACCGGCGACCCGCTCTTCTTGCAGTGCAAGCAGGCCGGCCCCTCGGTGTACGAGTCCTACACGTACTCGAGCGGGCACGACAACCACGGCGCCCGGGTCATCTCCGGCAAGCGGATGGTGCAGAGCGCGACGGACATCTTCGTGGGGTGGGGGTCACTCGGGGGCCGAGACTTCTACGTCCGACAGTTCCGTGACATGAAACTGATCCCCACCACCGATCTCATCGCCCCGGTCCTCGTCGAGTTCGGCATCGCGTGCGGCAACACGCTGGCGCGCGCGCACGCCCGCTCGGGCGACCCCGAGACCATCGACGCCTACATGGGCAAGAGCGACGCCTTCACCAAGGCGATGCGCAACTTCGCCCGCCGCTACGCCGACCAGAACGAGCGGGACCACAAGCGCCTGGTCTCGGCGATTCGCCGGGGCAGGGTGGAGGGCGTCCCCGACTGAGGGCCCACCCCGGGGGCTGCTACTTGGGCAAGAAGAGCAGCGTGGCGTGGTTGGCGAAGGTGATGAGCGGTTCGGGCCACACGCCGAAGAGCACCGTCACGCCGGTGCACAAGAAGATGGCCAGCGCGCTCAGCGCCGGGACCGGCACGCGCGCCGGTGGTGCCTCGTCGTCGCCGTCGGGCTGCGCCTCGTCGGCCAACAGGATCTGCTCGTTGAGCGTCGTCACCGCGCCCGCCGCTGCGCCGGGAGTGGCCCAGGCCGGCGCAGCCGCCGGCGCCGTCGGCGGCTCGATCGTCCCGCCTCCCGCCGTCGGGTCGCCCGTCCCGAGTTCCGCCGAGCCGCCGGTGCCGCCTTCGGGCTCGCCCATGCCGCCGCCGGCGTACATCAGCACCGCCACGCGGAGGTAGAAGTACGCCGCGATGGCTGCGCTGACCATGGCGATCACGCCGAGCGGCACCTCACCCGCCTCGATGGCGGCGAAGACCACCTGCACCTTGGCCCACAGGCCGGTCGTGAACGGCGCGCCCGCCTGCGCCAGGAGGAGCACGGCGAACGCCAGTGCGAGCACCGGCTGGCGCCCGGCCAGCCCGCGGTAGTCCGACAGGTCGTGCCGGGTGTCGCCGTCGCGTCCGAGCACGGTCACGACGGCGAAGCTGCCGACCACCATGAACAGGTAGGTGAAGAGGTAGTACAGCGACGCCGACGCGCCGCGCGCGGTGCCCGCCGCCACGCCCAAGAGGATGAAGCCGGCGTGGTTGATGGAGGAGTACGCCAACATCCGCTTCACGTCGCGCTGGCGCAGCGCGACGAACGCGCCCAGCAGGAGCGACAGCACGGCCAGCCCGTAGATGATGGGACGCCAGTCCGTCTCGACCGTGCCGAAGGAGGAGAACAGCACCCGCAGCAGCGCAGCGAACGCGCCCGCCTTGGCGACCGCAGCCATGAACCCGGTGATCGGCGACGGCGCGCCCTGGTAGACGTCGGGCGTCCACATGTGGAAGGGCACGGCGGCGATCTTGAAGCCGAACCCGACGATCATCAGGGCCAGCCCGGCGAGGAGCAGGCCGTTGGTGAGGACGACGTTCTTCGAGAGGAAGTCGGCGATCTGGGTCAGGTTGGTCGACCCCGTGGCGCCGTAGGTGAGCGCCACGCCGTAGATGAAGATGGCCGACGAGAACCCGCCGAGGATGAAGTACTTGAGCGCGGCCTCACCCGACGCGGCGCGCCGGTAGTTGAACGCGGTCAGGACGTAGAGGGCGATGGAGAGGATCTCGAGCCCCAAGAACACGATGATCAGGTCGTTGGCCAGCGCCATCAACATCGCGCCGGACGCCGAGACCATGGCCAGGACGTGGAACTCGGCGCCCTGCACGCCCTCGCGGCGCAGGTAGCCGTCGGCGACCAGTGCGCTGAGCAGCATGGCGATCGAGACGAGCATCATCACGAGGACGCTGAAGCCGTCCATCACCACCGCGTGGGCGATGTAGGTGTGCGCGCCGTGCGCCTGCACGTCGTACCACTGCCAGATGGCGATCCCGAGCGCGCTGCCCGAGATCGCCACGGTGCTGATCGTGCTGATGGTGACGCGCAGCGGCCGCTTCACGAGCGAGGCGAGGCCGAGCAGCAGGACCGCGCCGCCGATCATGATGATCGGCGGCAGGATCGCGAGCCACCGGATGGAGGGGACCGTGATGGTCCCGCTCGGGGCCACGTGCCCGCGCACGGCGCCCAGCAGGGCGAGCGTGGCGATCACTTGTCCACTCCGGCGACGCCCTTGACCGCCACCGACGGCTGGGACTGGTGGGTGCTCGACTCCACGTGCGCGATGAGCTGGTCGACCGAGGGGTTGATGCGGTCGAGCACCGGCTTGGGGTACACGCCGAGGAACACGATGAGGATGATGAGCGGCGCCACCACCGCCTTCTCGAGCAGGCCGAGGTCACGTGTCTTCTCGTCGGCCTCGCGGGGGGCGCCGTGGAAGACCTGCTGGTAGGCCCAGAGCAGGTAGATGGCGGCGATGATGACGCCGAGCACGGCGACCACCGCCCACCAGCGGTGCGTGATGAAGGTGCCCGAGAGCACCAGGAACTCGCTCACGAAGCCGTTCAGGCCGGGCACGCCGATGGAGGCGAGCATGGCCACGGTGAACACGGCGGCCAGCACCGGCGCCGCCTTCTGGAGCCCGCGCAGCTCGCCCGCCTGCCACGTGCCACGGCGCTGGTAGATGAAGCCGATGAGGATGAACAGCGCGGCGGTGATGAGGCCGTGGTTCACCATCAGCAGCACCCCGCCGGCCAGGCCCTGCGAGCTGATGGCGATGGTCCCGAGCGCGATGAAGCCGATCTGGGCCAGCGACGAGTACGCCACGAGGCGCTTCATGTCGCGCTGCGCGCAGGCCACGATGGCGCCGTAGATGATCCCGATCACCGCCAGGGTCAAGAGCAACGGCCCGAGCGTCCGGGTGGCGTGCGGGAACAGGTTGAGGTCGAAGCGGATGATGCCGTAGGTCCCGAGCTTGGCCAGCACGCCCGCCAGGAGGACCGAGCCCTCCTCGGGCGCCTCGGTGTAGGCGTCGGGCGACCAGGTGTGGAGCGGGAACAGCGGCGCCTTGACCGCGAAGGCGGCGGTGAAGGCCAAGAACAGCAGGATCTCGGTCGACGACGAGAGGTGGGTCTGCATCAGCGGCCCGAGCGAGAACGTCAGGTAGTGGTACTGGGACTCGTGGATGAATGCGAGGGCGAGGATCCCGACCAGCAAGAAGGCCGAGCCCAAGAAGGTGTAGAGGAAGAACTTGATGGCGGCGTAGGCGCGCCGCTGGTGGCCCCACCCGGCGATGATGAAGTACGAGGGCACGAGCGTGAGCTCGAACATGAAGAAGAACACGAGCAGGTCGAGCGACAGGAAGCTCCCCATCACCGCCGCCTCGAGCAGCAGGAGCCAGGCGAAGTAGACCCGGCTGTGCTCGCGGTTGCGCCCGAGGACGATGGCGATCGGGAAGAGCACCGCGGTCAGCAGCACCAAGAAGATCGAGATGCCGTCGACGCCGAGGTACCAGTGCACGCCGAGGGTGCTGCCCGTGTACTCGTGGTCCGAGACGAGCTGGTACCCGCCGTCGTGCACCTTCATCGTGACGAGGGCGGCGATGGCGAAGCCCAGCGTGACCAAGGAGGCGATCAGCGCGAAGACGTACGACAGCTCGCGGTGGACGCGGCGGTCCAGCGCGCGGTCGAGGCCGAAGAGCCCGAGCACCGCCGCGCCGATGGCCGGCAGGAGGATGATGAGGGTCAGGAACGGGACGGAGTGCTTCATCCCCACCACGTCCTCGACACCATGAAGGCGACGATCAGCGCCAGGCCGATCGCGATGCCCAGGGCGTAGTTGCGCGCGTAGCCGGTCTGGAGCCGGCGCGTCGCGGTGCCGGTGAGCTTGGCCAGGTGTGCCGCGCCGTTGACGGCGCCGTCGATGACCCGGGTGTCGACGACCCAGGCGCAGAACGTCGCCAGGCGCTGGCTCGGCCGGCCGATGATCGCGTCGTAGAAGTCGTCCCAGTACCACACGCGCTGGAGGAACTGTGGCTCGAGCGCGGGTTTGTTCACCTCGGCACCGCGCCAGAGCATGTAGGCGACGATCACGCCGGTGAACGCGGCGGCGATGTCGATGATGGCGAGGTACCACTCCGGGCTCGCACCGAGCTGGTCGTTGTAGAGCGTGCCGGCGAAGACCGGGGCGAGGAACTCCTGGAGCCCTTCGGTGTGCACCCAGGGCAGGTCGAGCGCACCGGCGAAGAAGGCGAAGAAGGCGAGCACCACCAGCGGCAGGCGCATGACCCAGGGCGACTCGTGCGGTGCGTGCAGCGCCGGCTCGCCGTGGGGACCGGGCTTGTCGAAGCGCTCCTCACCGCCGAAGGCGAGGATCTCGAGGCGGCTCATGTAGTACGCCGTCAGCACGGCGGTGATGACGCCGAGGACCCACAGCGGCTTGTAGTGCGACCACGTGTTGTCGAGCACGTCGCCCTTGGCCCAGAAGCCGGACAGCGGCGGGATCCCGGCGATGGCCAGGAAGCCGAT
>DATJTU010000096.1:0-5453 GCA_035503015.1 Acidimicrobiales bacterium
CCCTCGGTGCCGTACTGGATGGCCGACTACCTGAGCTCACCGAGCGGGCCGGGCTCGTGCGCCGACTACACGAACTGGGTCGTCAACCACGGGGCCGACCTCCCGGGGCCGCCGCAGATCGTGCAGTACTTCAGCGGTCCCGTCGCCGGCAGCACGGGCGACTACGACGACGACTACGCCTGCTGAGGCGGTGACTGCCAGAACACGTCGACCCGGCTGATCGTCCGCTCTTCGTCGAGCGTGAACGTGTAGGCCTCCTCGAGGTGGAAGGCACGGTCGGGGTACTCGAGGTGCTCGGTCACCCGGGCGAACGCGGAATGCCGGTCGGGCGTGTAGACGATCCGGTGCACGTCGTTCGCGTAGCGCTCCGGCACGCTGCGCGAGAGCAGCTCGAGATAAGCGGCCCGCCCGGTCACCTCGTCGCCCAGGGGACCGACGCGCACGACGTCGGGTGCCAGCACCTCGCCCAGCGCGTCCCAGTCCCGTGCGCTCAGATCATCGAAGTACCGCTCCACCGGGCCGTCCCGGCCGGGGTCGCGCCCGCCCAGGACGTCGCCGACGCGGCGGCGGATGTCGTCGGGATTCGTGCCGAACTCGGCAAGGACGGACGCCACGATCCCGTCGGCGGGCGTGACCAGGCCGAGCAGCAGGTGCTCGGGCAGGATCTCGTCGTCGCCCTGCGCCAGTGCGGCGCGCAGCGCGTGCTCGAGCGCCCGTTTGGCGCCGGACGTGAACAGCGTCCCGCCCTGAGCGCCGCGCGCGGGCGGGACGAGGCGTCCGACGACGCCACGGGCCGCCTCCAGCGTGACCCCGGCGGAGGCGAGGGCCTCTGCCGCTCCCCCGGCGCCCTGGGCGAGGAGGCCGAGCAGCAGGTGCTCGCTCGACATGACGGGGTGTTCGAGCAGGCGGGCCTCCTCTTGCGCGAGGACCAGGGTCCGGCGAGTGCCGTCGGAGAACCGTTCGAACACTGAGCCAGCGTGCCACGCCGTCATGGCCGGCGCCCCCGGGGGCGCAGACGCAGGCCTGCTCAGCCGAACCGGGCCATCGCCTGGCGGAGGGTCGCCCCGTTCTCCTCACTCGGGTGACCGGCGTCGAGCACGAGGTCCACGCCCGCTGGCGCGACCCACGACGCACGCGACCGCGCCACGTGCTCCCAGTCCAACTCGTACCAATTCGGGATGCCGCGGTCTCGTCCCTCGACACGGGAACGGTGCACTGCGAGGTCGTCGCAGGTCGACAGTACGACGAAGCACTCGGCGTTCTCCTCGGCCGCGACGAGCCGCGTTCGCGCCACCTCGGGGTCGCGGGCGACGCCGTCGAGCACCACCGAGGACCCTCGGCGCAGCTGTGACCGCGCCAGGGCCCACAGCAGCGACCAGCCGACCGCCCGGTGCCCGGGGGGATCCATGTCGTCGAGCGCGCGCTGCAACGCCCGAAAGGGCCGCAGCCCGCTCATCGCCCAGTCGTGCGCGAGCACCGGCGCCCCGAGCGCGTCCGCGGCGACGTCGGCCATGGTCGACTTGCCCGTCGCCTGCAACCCCGTCACGAGCACGAGGACCACGTCACGGACCTCCCGTCGTGTCGAGGGCCGCCAGCCACGCGTGGCCGGGCGCCGCGGTGGTGAGGGCGTCGCGGAGCCACGCCGCCTCGGCACGCGTCAGCAGCGGCCGAAACCGTTCGAAATCCGCCTGGTCCTTCGCGCGCAGTCCCGCGCTCTTGTAGAGAAGCTGGATCTCGGGTGCGAGGACGGTGAGGCCGGGTTCCGACGCCCGGCCGTCGAGGAGCGACAACGGCCTGCGGATCCGCGGGTCGCGCCGGTACACCCACTCGTCGCCCTCGGTGTCCGCGACCATCAGCTGGAAGTGCCACGGTTCCCCGTCGGCGCGCCGGCTCCAGACGTCGTGGACGTCAGCGCCGAGCGGCTCGTCCGGCGGCCACGGCCGGAGGGTCCCGGTGCCGGGCGGGTCCGCCACGTGCGGGTCCCAGCCACCGAGCCAGTCGCGCACGAGCGCTGCGTCGGGTCTGAGCACCTGGACGTCGGTGTCGGCGTGCTCGCGCGTCGGATGCCCGACGAGCCGGTCGAGTGACCAGCCGCCGGCCAGCCACCACCGGAAGGGAGCACCGGCGAAGAGGTCGCGCACGCCCTCGGGCGTCAGGGGCTCCCACGGCCCGAGGTCAGCCACTGCGTGAGGCTAGGGCATCACGTCCGTCGCCTCGGCGTCGGCCACCTTCTCCCACACCGACACGTGCTTGCCGCTCTGGCTCGTGAACGGCTGGCGGCCCCAGTCGGACCACCGCTCGCGCAACCGCATGCCTGCGATGCGGGCCATCAGGTCGAACTCGGCCGGCCACGCGTACCGCCAGGGCGTGGTGAAGGTCACCACCTTCCCGTCCGAAAACCAGTAGTGGTGCGAGACGCCGAGTTGGCGGGCCACGTCGAGGGTCTCGAAGCCCAAGCGCGTCGGGGTCACGGTGAACACCTGCGCCGTGTCACCGGGCGGCAGCCGCTGGAGCTGTGGCACCCCCACCTCGATGACGAAACAGCCGCCGGGTTCGAGGTGCGCGGCCGCGTTGGTGAAACAGGCCACTTGGGCGTCCTGCGTGGTCACGTTCCCTATCGTGTTGTACACGAGGTAGACGAGCCGGAAGGTCCGGCCGAGACGCGTCGACGTCATGTCGCCGACGCTGGCCGTGATGGCGTCGGCTCCCGGCTTCGCCGCGAGCTGCGCCAGCATGTCGGGCGAGAGGTCGATCCCCTCGACCGGGACGCCCCGCGCCGCCAACGCCAGCGCGACGCGTCCGGTCCCGACGGCGAATTCGAGCGCCGCGCCGTCGCCTGCCAGGTCAGCCAGGAAGTCGACGGTGGGCCCCAGCACCGCCGGCTCGTACATGCCGCTCGAGTCGACGTCGTACGTGCGGGCGATGCGCTCGTCGAAGAGGTTCGGCCACGACGGTGCTCCCGGCGATCCGGGCTCGCCACCGCCTGGGTCGGCCTCCATGGACAGGGGGTCTCTACGCGGTCTTGACGATCAGCACGGCGCAGTGCGCGCCGTGGGCCACCGAGTTGGGCACGCTGCCCAGATACCGCCGGGCGCCCCGCATGCCCTTGCTGCCGACGACGATCAAATCGGCGCCGAGGTCGGCGGCCGTGCGCAAGATCACGTCGTCGGCATTGCCCTGTGCGGAGTGGAGCTGCACCTGCAGGCCCGAGCCGAAGTCCGCGACGGCGCGCTCACCAACATGGTGGGCCGCTTCGTCCGCCAAGGCAGAACTCGCGCCGCTGTCGACGAGCCCCGCGCCGGCGGCGGATCCCATCGCCTTGGACGGCGCCCGGGTCGCGGTCACGATATGGAGCTCCGAACCCCACGAGCGCGCGATGTCGGCTGCAGCCTGGACCGCGATGTCCGCGGTGGACGTCCCGTCTGTGCCAACGACGACAATCTTGTACATCGTCTCGTCCCTTCTGCGGCGGAGGACTCAGCGTACCCCGCTCACTTCGCCGAGGCTCCGGCCGCCAGGATCGCGGACGCTAGGGTGCGCCGGTGGCGTCCCTGCGCGACGTGGAGCGGATCGTGGCCGCACTGCCCGAGGTGACCGAGGGCGAACGTCACGGCACCCGGACATGGTTCGTCGCCGGCAAGGCCTTCGCATGGGAGCGCCCGTTCTCCAAGGCGGACCTGCGCCGCTTCGGCGACGAGACGCCGCCGCGCCTGCCGATCGTGGCCATGCGCACGGCCGACATCGCCGACAAGGAGGCGTTGCTAGCCGCCGGCGCGCCCGGGTTCTTCACCATCCCGCACTTCGACGGCTACGCGGGGATCCTCGTCGAGGTGCGGGCGGCCACCGTCGGCCCCCTGCGCGCCGCACTGGAGGACGCGTGGCTCGCCTGCGCGCCGCCCGCAGTGTCCCGGGCCTTCACCGACGGGCCAGCGGCCCGCGCATCCGCGTCCGGATCCGCATCCGCCGTCAAGCCCGCGGCACCCCGCAGGCGTCGTTGAAGCGCAGCAGGATCCAGCGGTCCTCCGACGGCACCCACTCCCACTCGGTCATGGACGCGTGCACGACGCGCACCCAGCCGCGCCGGTAGACCTCGGGCGGCACGTGGAGGAACCTGATCATGGTCGCCTCGATCACCCCGGCGTGGACTGCGGCGACGACGAGCTCGCCCTCGTGCTCGCGGACCACGGCGCGCACCGCGTCCGACGCCCGCACGATGAACTCGGACCAGCTCTCGCCGCCCGGGGCGATCGGGACGTCCGGGTCGATGTCCCAGTCGGGGACCCCGTAGGTGGCCACGACGTCGTCCCAGGTCATGCCGTCGCTGTCGCCGGGGTGGAGCTCGCAGAGGTCGCAGCGCTGGCGCAGCGGCCCGAGCGCCTGGGGACCGGCGCCGACGACGGGGCGGAGTCGTTCCGCGGTCTCGACCGCACGGGGCAGCACCGAGGAGTACAGGGCGGTGGCACCGCGCAGCTCGCCACTCTCGTAGAGGCGGTCCGCGAGGGCGGCGACTTGCCGCTTGCCGAGGTCGGTGAGCCCGGTGCAGCCGGTGCGTCCCCCGACGACCCGGTTCAGGTTGCACGCGGCCTCGCCGTGGCGGATCAGCACGATGCGCGTCGGCTCCGCCTCGGGAGGGAGGACCCGCAGCACCCCCTCGGGGGGGCGCGTCCGCGGGTCGGTTTCCCCCGTCTCCTCCTCTGGGCGCTGCCGGGCGGGGCTCACGCCAGGTTGCCGACGAAGTGCTCCAGCTGGCGCAGGGTCCGGCACTCGACGACCTCGTCGCAATGGGCGCCGTACTCGCCCACAATCGAGTCGCCCGAGCCCCAGTAGTCGCGCGGCTCGGGGTTCAGCCAGAAGACGTGGCGGGCCCGGTCCTGGAGGTCCTCGAGCACCCAGGACTGTGACGCGTGGTAGTTGTTCCGGGCGTCCCCGAGGATCATGACGCTCGAGCGGGAAGTGACCTGGTCGCCCCAGCGCCGGTGGAACTCGGTCAATGCGTGCCCGTAGTCGGAGTGGCCGTCCACCCAGATGACGTCCGCCTCCGTGTTGATGCGGGCCACCGCCTCGGCCGGGTCCACCACGCCTTCGAAGAAGCGCGTGACCTCGTCGATCCCGTCGACGAAGACGAAGCTGCGCACCTTCGAGAACTGCGACGAGATGGCGTAGACGAGATGCAGGGTGAAGCGCGCGAAGCTGGCGACGGAGCCCGAGATGTCCGCAATCACGAAGATCTCGGGCTTGGCCGGTCGGGGGTGGCGGAACCGCGGCTCGACCGGCACGCCGCCGGTGGAGAGCGAGCGCCGCATGGTGGCACGAAAGTCGAGCGGTCCCTTGCGGCCGTGGCGGCGCTTGCGCGCCAGCCGGACCGCGAGCTTGCGCGAGAGCGGCTGGAGCACGCGGTGCAGCATGGCGAGCTCCTCCCGCGTGGCGTGCATGACGTCGATGTCCTCGGGGAG
>DATJTU010000097.1:0-2964 GCA_035503015.1 Acidimicrobiales bacterium
ACGGCGCCGAAACGGCGGACGCGACGCTGGAACTCGACGACCGCCTCGTAGAGGTGGCGCCGCCGGACGTCGGGCCACAGGACGTCGGGGAAGACCAGCTCGCTGTAGGCGATCTCCCAGAGCAAGAAGTTGGAGATGCGGGTCTCGCCCGAGGTCCGCACCACGAGATCGGGGTCCGGCATGTCGGGGAAGTAGAGATGGCGGCGGATGGCCTTCTCGTCGATCTTGTTGGCGGGGACGCGCTCGGCGACGAGGGCACGGACGGCGTCGACGATCTCGGCACGGCCGCCGTAGTTGAACGCCATGGTCATGACCATGCGCGTGTTGTGCTTCGTCAGCTCGATCGACTCGTCCATTCGCTTCAGCACCCGGCGGGGCACCCGCCAGTCGCGCCGGCCGGCGAAGCGGATCTGGACGCCCTTGTCGTTCAGCTCGTCGCGGCGGCGCATCAGCAACGACTGGTTGAAGTTCATGAGGTAGCGCACCTCGTCAGGCGGGCGGCGCCAGTTCTCCGTCGAGAAGGCATAGAAGGTGATCCACTTGATGCCGATCTCGAGGGCGCCGTTGACCACGTCGAGCAATGCGGCCTCGCCCGCGGCGTGCCCCTCGGTCCGCGGCAGCCCCCGGGCGCTCGCCCAGCGCCCGTTCCCGTCCATGACACAGGCCACATGGACCGGGACGCGGGAAAGGTCCAGCTCGGGCGGGACCGGGTCTGGGGCGTCCCCGAGGTCGGAGGCGGTCGACGGCACACGTCGAAGCTACCCTCTGGCTCCTTTCTTCCCAGGAAGGTCCCAGTGCGAGCAGCCGACCCCGTGGAGGACAATGGGGCCGGCAATCAGGCGAGGGCGATGGCGGCGCCGAGGCAGAGGCGCTGACGCCGCAGAGGAGGGAGCGACATGGCCGACCAGGGTGCAACGGGATTCGGCGGCGGCGAACGCCCCGATACGAGCGACATGATCGCGGTGCACAACGCGCTGCGGGGCTCGCTCGGCGCAGGTCCCAAGCGGGTGCGCGACGTGGACCCCGCCGACGAGGCGCGCCGTGCGCTCATCGCCGACTACTACGACAACGTCTTGTGGTTCCTCGACGTCCACCACAACGGCGAGGAGGAGCTGGTGTTCCCGCGTCTGCGCGAGCGCTGCCCCGAGCAGGCGTCGCTGGTCGACACGATGGTGGCCCAGCACCACGAGGTCGTGCAGCTGTTGGAGGATGCCAGCGCGTCCCGCCACGCGTGGGCCGACGGCGATCTCGCCGCGCAAGGCGTGCTGGCCGACCAGCTCCAGGCCCTCCACGACCACACAGTCACTCACCTGGACCAGGAAGAGGCCCAGCTGCTCCCCTTGTGCGCCGACTACATGACGGTCGAGGAGTGGGGCGCACTGCCGGGGCACGCGCTGAGCCAGTATCGAGGCGACAAGGTCTGGCTGGTGCTCGGGCTGATCATGGAGCAGCGGACCGCGGCCCAACAGCAGCACATGCTCGCCCACATGCCCCCACCGGTCTCCCAGATGTGGCGGGACGCGGGCGCGGACGCCTTCGCGGCGTTGGCCCAGACGGTGGGGTGAACGGCCGCCGCGCAGCCCGGCGGTAGCGTTCGGCCCGATGGTGGAGTGGGACGGGGAATTCGCCCCCGAGCCCGACGAATTCGACGTCGACGAGCTGGACGTCTTCGACGACTCGGTCGCGGGCGGTGCCGGTGACGAGGGCGGGACGCGCGACGCCCGCGAGGCCGGCGACGAGGGTGTCGAGGGCCTCGACAAGGTCACGGCGCAGATGGCCGGCGGCGAGCACCGCCCCGAGCAACAGGAGATGTGCCGCGCCGTCGCGGAGGCACTGGCGACCGGCCGACACCTCGTGGTGCAGGCGGGCACGGGGACCGGCAAGTCACTGGCGTATCTCGTCCCCGCCGCCCTGAGCGGCAAGAAGGTCGTCGTCGCCACCGCCACCAAGGCGCTCCAGGACCAGTTGGCCGAGAAGGACATGCCGTTGGTCGAGGCGGGCCTCGGGCTGCCGGTCCCGCTGGACTTCACCGTGCTGAAGGGCCGCAGCAACTACGTCTGCCGGCAGCGCGTCGCCGAGGTCGGCTCGGGCGGCGTGCAGGCCGAGCTCGGTGACCAGGCAGCCGGGCGCGCGGATGAGACGGATGGCGCGGATGGCGCGGGTGGCGCCGACGGGGCCGCGAGCTCCGACACCGGGGCCGGCACCGAGACCGAGGTGGACGAGGAGCCCCCCCCGGAGGGCCTGGTCGAGGAGGTCCGGCGCCTCGTCGCCTGGTCGCAGAGGACGCGCACCGGCGACCGGGCAGATCTGAGCTTCGAACCGTCGGACCGGGCCTGGAACCTGGTGAGCGTCGGCCCACGCGAGTGCCCCGGCGCGTTCAACTGCCCCGAAGGCGGACGCTGCTTCGCGGAGGCGGCCCGCGACCGTGCCGCCGGTGCCGACGTCGTCGTCGTCAACACCCACCTCTACGGTGCCCACCTCGCGAGCGGTGGCGCCGTGCTGCCCGAGCACGACGTCGTCGTCTTCGACGAGGCGCACGAGCTCGAGGAGGTGATGACGGCCAGCCTCGGGGTCGAGGTCACACCGGGTCGCTTCCGCTCGCTCGTGACGGCGGCGCGCTCGCTGGTCGAACAGCGCGACGCCGAGCAGCTCGAGTCCCTCGGCCGGCTCGGCGACCAGCTGAGCGCGCTCCTCGCCGACCACGTGGGCGAGCGCGTGCTCTCCGACGACGGGCGGCGGGCACCGGCCGAGGACCGCGAGCTGGCCGAGCTACTCCGCCGCGCCGCGGAGCTGGCCCGACGCGTCATCGAGTCGCTGCGCCGGAGCGGCGCGCAGCGCTCGTTCCTCCCCGACGACGGCGCGACGGCGGGGGGCGACGCAGACCCCGACCGCTCCAGCCGCAAGACGCGCACGCTGCAGGCGGCCGCGCACCTCGCCGAGGACCTGCACCGGCTCGTCGGGCGC
>DATJTU010000098.1:0-3018 GCA_035503015.1 Acidimicrobiales bacterium
GTCTGCACGGCGACCGTCACCGTGTAGTCGATGAGCAGCGCCACGGCGGCGATCTGCGCGACCTTCGGCCCGAAATTGTCGCGGGCCACCACGTAGGACCCGCCCGCCTTGGTGTAGAGCGCGATGACCTCGAGGTACGACAAGGTCACGAAGAAGAGGACGCCCAAGATGGCGAGGGTGATCGGGACCACCAGGGTGAAGGCGGCGAGGCCGACGTAGGGGACGAGCTGGGTCAGCATCTCCTCGGTGCCGTAGGCCGAGGACGAGATGCAGTCCGGGGACAGCACGCCGAGGGCGATGGGCTTGCTGAGGCGCTCCGACGCCAGCTGTTCGGTGACGAGCGGCGGGCCGAGGAGGACGTTCTTCAGCCGGTAGCGGAAGGTCTCGGGGATGTCGTCGGCCGTGACCCCGGGCAGCGGCACCGTGGGCCGGGTCGTCGTGGGGCTCGCCACGGCCACACAGTAGAAGGTGGCGACCACTCCCCCGGGCCGCTTTTTGCGCAACAGGTGAGGGCGTGTTGCACTGTGGCGTGCATGTGATCGTCGTCGGGTGCGGACGCGTCGGGTCGGGCCTCGCCCTGTCCCTGAGTGCGGAAGGCCACTCGGTCGCCGTCTTGGACAAGGCCCCGCGTGCCTTCCGCCGCCTGAAGGCCTGGGACGGGCCGTGCATCGTCGGATCGGGCTTCGACCGGGACGATCTCGAGAAGGCCGGGGCGCTGCACGCCGACGCGCTGGCGGCCGTGACGAGCGGGGACAACACGAACATCCTCACGGTGCGGATCGCCCGCGAGACCTACAAGATCCCGAACGTCGTGGCGCGCATCTACGACCCGCGCCGGGCGGAGATCTACCAGCGGCTGGGCATTCCGACCGTCGCCACCGTCACCTGGACCATCGACCAGGTGCGCCGGCGCCTCATGCCCGACCTCGACGTCGGCGACTGGTCCGACGCCACCGGCCGCCTGTCGTTGGTCGACCGGTCGCTGCCCGACGCGTGGGCCGGCCAGGCTCTCGGCGAGCTCGAGGAGCCGGGTCGCCTCAGCATCGTGGCGGTCACCCGCGCCGGCGTGCCCCGCCTCGACGGGCGCGACCTGGTGGGCCAGGAAGGCGACGTGCTGCACCTCGCGGTGCTCGACGACGCGCTGCTGCGCCTCGACGAGACCCTCGCCCGCGCCCAGCGTGCCGATGCCGGGCAGGACGGGCGCTCGGGCGGTGCGGCGTGAAGGTCGCCATCGCCGGCGCCGGCAGCGTCGGCACCGCCATCGCCTCCGACCTCCACGCGAGCGGGCACGACGTCCTGGTGATCGAGCGCGACCCCGAGCTGGTGGAGCGGCTGCGGCCCACCATCGACATCACCTGGGTCGCGGCCGACGCCTGCGAGGTGTCGTCGCTCGACGCGGCCGGCTTGGCCACGGCTGACGTCGTCGTGGCCGCCACCGGTGACGACGAGGACAACCTCGTGATCTCGTTGCTGGCGAAGCAGGAGTTCGCCGTGCCCCGCGTCGTTGCCCGGGTCAACCACCCGAAGAACCAATGGCTCTTCAACGAGAGCTGGGGGGTCGACGTCTCGGTGTCCACGCCGCAGCTGCTCACCGCGCTGGTCGAAGAGGCGGTCTCGGTCGGCTCGCTCGTCCGCCTCTTGCAGTTCCAGGGCGGCGCAGCGCACCTGGTCGAGATCACGCTGGCCGAGGATTCGCCCGCCAACGACATCGCGATCGCCGATCTGGCGTTCCCCCGCGACGCGGTCGTCGTCGCCGTCGTGCGCGCCAACCGCCTCATCGTCCCGCGCGGGGACACCATGCTGCAGTCGGGTGACGAGGTGCTCGTGCTCGTCACGGCCGAGGCGGAGGACGCGGTCCACGCGGTCTTCATCGCCGAGGCGACCGCGGCGTCGTAACCGCAACCGATCCGCAACCCCCGCGACAGCCCTGCTCAGCGATACCGGACGTTCGCGGGCTCGTCCTCTAATTGTCACGTCCGCTCAAGATCGGACCCGAACCGCCCGTACCATGAGGTATATGGAGGCAGCGTTCTTCGACCTGGACAAGACGGTTATCGACCGCGCCTCCATCGCCGCCTTCGGGCGCCCGTTCCTCAAGGGCGGCCTGATCAACCGGCGCCTCGTCGCACGGGCCGCCATCTCCCAACTCATCTACTTGTACTTCGGGGCCGACGAGGACCGCCTGGTGCGCGTGCGCGAGTCGATGCTGGCCGTGACCAAGGGCTGGGACCGGGCCCAGGTGCGCCAGATCGTGCGCGAGACCATGCTCCAGACCATCGAGCCGATCATGTACGCCGAGGCGCTCGAGCTGATGGAGCTCCACCGCGCGGCGGGGCACCGGGTCTACCTCGTCTCCGCGTCGCCCGAGGAGATCGTGCTCCCGCTGGCCGACCTGCTCGGCGTCGACGGCGCCATCTGCTCGCGCGGCGAGGTCGACGAGCAAGGGCGCTACACCGGGCGGATGGCTTTCTACGCGTACGGCGAGTCGAAGGCGACCGCCATGGAGGAGCTGGCGGCGCGGGCGGGCATCGACCTCGGCGCGAGCAGCGCCTACTCGGACTCGGCGACCGACCTGCCGATGCTCGAGGCAGTCGGCCGGCCCGTGGCGGTGAACCCCGACCGGGCTCTGGCCAAGGTCGCGCGCGAGCGGGGCTGGGAGGTGCGCAACTTCACCAAGCCGATCCGCCTGCGTGACCGCGTGGGCCGGACGACGCCGGTGGTGACGACCAGCCTTGCGGTCGCCGGTGCGGCCTTGTTGCTCTGGCGCCGCGGCCTGCGCGCCCGCCAGGCGGCGCTGGCCGGCCGCCGCGTCGCCTGAACCAGGGCACGCCGGGCGCGCGAGGACCAGGCGAAGGTTCTCGGAGAAAAGAAGGAAGGGTCCGGGCTCTTACGCGTCGCGCAGCCGGCGTGCCGCGAGGACGCCGATGGCAACGAGCACCGCGAGGATGAGGAGCTTCTTCATGGCTCCCAAGCCTAGACCGTGAGCAGGTCGCGGGCGCCGGTGTCCGACGAGGGGTG
>DATJTU010000099.1:0-21500 GCA_035503015.1 Acidimicrobiales bacterium
GCACCAACTTGCGTGCCCTGAGCCGCGCCGATCTCGACGAGATCGAGCGCAAGATGAACGGACGACCCCGAGAGACTCTGGGCTGGCTCAAGCCCTGTGAGAAGCTCGCTGAGCTAATTGCAGCGACCGGTTGAGACCGCCGGCGGCTCAACGAAAGATGTCGCCGGATCCGTCCGAAATGGTCATAGGAGGAGCATCTTGAAACCTGTGTGCGACGGTGTGAACCCGAGCCGTTCGTAGAGGCGATGGGCGTCGGGCCGGCGCAGGTTCGAGGTCAACTGGACCCGGTAACAGCCGAGGTCGCGGGCCCGGGAGATAGCCGCCCGCAAGAGCGCAGTACCGACCCCCATCCCCCGGTGCTCCGGGTGCACGTGCACCGATTCGATCTCCGCACACAAACCCCCGCGGGACTGGAGATGACGGAACACGATCAGCTGGCAGACACCGAGGACCTCGCCGTCGATTTCGGCAACCAGCACTCCGCCACCAGCGTGGCCCGACGCTGCCAGAGCGAGTTGGTACGGCACGAGGTCAGCGGGATCCTCCACGCCGGGCGCCGACCCCGGCAGCGCACCGAGGGTGAGGAGCTCGACGACACGCTGGAGATCGCCGTTCGTGCCCGCTCGGACCACGAAGGCGCCTCGCTGGCCGGGGTCACCGTTCGGAACCGGCGGCTGCACACGATCATTGTGGCTCTCTCGGGCTCCGTCGGATTCCGCAGGCCCCTCAGATACCGCTCTTTCGCAGACGCACGGTGATCGCACGGCGTGGGCAGTCACGTGCGGCGCGCTGCGCGACCGCGACGAGCTCGGGAGCCAACGGTGTGCCGTCCACGACGGGATAACCCCACTCGTCGAGGCTGATGGCCTCGGGAAGGAGTTCCGCACAGAATCCGTAGGCGTCGCACGCGACCGGGTCGATGATGATCCGGGCCGATGTCATGCCGTCCGCCTGGCGGTCGGGAATCGCAATTGGGTCGGACGGTTCCAGTGTGCACAGGGTGCGCCGTGCGCATGCGCTCGCAGGTCGGCGCCGAAGACCTGGACCGCACTCCGTGCGATGTTCACAGCGCCGTCGGGATGGCGGCATGCCCCCCTCCCGTTGACCTCACGCAGTCTTCGTTCCAGCCGCGCCATGAGCTCGCTGTCGACCTGGCCTCGCGCCACGCGGGTCATGTCGTCGGCGATAGCAGGCAGCCCGTAGACGCACGGTCCGCATTGCCCTGCACTCTGACCGGCGAGGTAGTGCACGACCCGGGCAGTCTCACTCAGCCCACACGCATCAGATCCGAGCACGACGACGACACCGACGCCGGCGGTGGCTCCGATCGAACGCAGCGACAGCGACGCATAGGGCGTTCCGAAATGATCGGGATGGACCCACGCGCCGCCGTATCCACCAACGAGAAGAGCCTGTGGCCGGCCAACGGGAGACGCTCGGTTCGCAATCTCGATCAGGGGCGTCCCCCGATCGACTTCGACCACTCCGGGCTGTTCGACCGAGCCGCCAACGGTGATGAGCGACGTGCCCGGATCCTCTTGGAGTCCGTGCGCACGAAACGCGTCCGGCCCGATCCTTGCGATCATCGAGACGTGGGCAAGCGTCTCGGCGTTGTGTACGACTGCAGCCCGGCGGCCGACCTGCAGGGGGATCCCCTTGTCAGGCCGGAAGGACGGGAGCGATCGTCCTGTCTCGACCCAGGAGACGAGGGCCGATTCCTCCCCCGCGATGAAGCGGTCAGGCGGTCGCATGACTTCTTCGGACGTCGCGACCGGATATCGCGCGCGTGTTCGCTCACCTATTGCTGCGGTCACGGCTGCCGCGATCTGATCGCGCCCTTCGGGCACACATACGATCACGCGCCGCGCGCCACTGGCTGCTGCGACGAGCTGTGCACCGTCGAGCACGAGATGCGGCGAGCGGATCAAGAGGATCTTGTCCTTGTCACTCGCCGGCTCACTCTCCATCGCATTCACCAGGACGGTTCCCCTAGGACCAGAAGCACGGGCCACGTTGAGCTTGATCGCCGAGGGAAACCCCGCACCGCCTCGGCCGGTTAAACCGGACGCTTCGAGGGCGGCGACGAAGGATTGGCGCCACGAATGCATTTGGCCTCCGTGCGGCAGCGGCAGCGGGCCGAGCGCGGCCAGGTGAGCGGCCAGATCGGAGGGGTGCCCTAGCAACCGGTACCGCGCGGTCGCCGGCAGCGTGTCGCCCGGGCTAGACACGAGATGCTCCGCGACGGTCCCGGCCGGTCAGCACGAGATGTTTCGACGGAAGGCCATGGAGTAACGCGAACCTCCGCCGGGCCCTCGACTGCAGCGCCGTCTGACGGAGCCGCCAGGCCAGTGCAACCACCACCGCGAGACCACAGGCGACGCCGAGCGCGATGACCCATCCCTCGCGCGCGTCGGTCCCCATGCCGAAGGTATGGGCCACCGCGATCGGCCAACTCAAATAGGCGAGCCAGTGCACAGCCCGCCATGTTCGGGGCCGCATACGCGACCTGAGCAGGCTTGTGACGAACACGGCGATCATCAGATCGAGCGCGACGGCACCGACGCCGACCCAGAAGGCGCTGTAGGCAGAAGTGAAGGGAATGAAGATCGCCGCCCAACTGATGTCGACGTACGTGTCGAGGACACTGGTCAGCACGTGGATCGCGACGAAGGCCACCGCAATCATCGAGATCCTGCGATGGATCTCCTGCTGCGCGAACCCCGGCCAGTTGCGGCCTTTTGCGCGAGTCGTGGTGACCAGGCCGAGCACCATGGTCAAGGTCAGCAAGATCAGCGCCACGATGCCGCTGGCCCGCGTGGCGTACCAGAGTGCAGTCGTGTTCACGACGGTGCCTCCGCCGGCCACCCGTTGACGTAGACCACCTCACCGTCGAAGCGAACGAGGCGCACCGACTGTGCAAAGCCAGCAAGGTGATCCAACGCGCTTTCCCCCCAGACCACCGCCGCGGTGGTCACGATGTTTGCCTCGACGCAGCTCGCGCCCGTCGCCGACACGAGTGTCCAATACGGCTCGGCGCAGTCTCCCGTTTTCGGGTCGACGATGTGGTGGACGTCCCGTCCGCCGGCGCGCCATACCCGTGCCGACGCGGCCGAGCTTGCGAGTCCCCCGTGCGTGATCGCGACGACCTGATCACTGAGCCAGGGCGGCGTATCCGACGCATGGGCGATGCCGATGGGCCAACCGTCAGGAGGAGCGGCTCCGGACACGGCGACGTCCCCTCCGATGCTCACCAGCGTCCCCCCGCCGGTCAGGCGGGCCACTCGCGCCGCGGCGCGGTCCGCAGCCAGCGCCTTGGCGGTCGAACCCAGATCGAGACGAACGCCGCGGGGTATGCGGACGGTTCGATCCCCCGGATTCAGCTGCACATGCGCGTAGCCGGCCACGGTCCCGAGGGCCCTGGGGGGCCCAGGAGGCCGGGACAACACGTCGTCGAGGTCGGCGTCGTAACCAAGCGCTTCGATCGCATTGCCGACCGTGGGATCGACCGCACCGCCCGTGAGGGCCGCCGCGCGCACCGCTACCTCGAGAGCTTCGAAGAGCAGGGCGCTGACGCGGACGGTCGCGCCAGACGAGCGATGGACGCCCTCGAGCTCAGAGTCCCCGCGGAACCGGCTGCACGCTTCGTCCATCGCCACGAGCTCCGCCGCCAGCGCCTGCTCTGCGCGATCGGCGTCGCGCGGGTTCTGCACCACCACGGTCGCGGTCGTGCCGATTGCTCGGATGGACCGGATGGTCTGCCCTTCAGGTGGGCCCTCGACGACCGCCGTCATCGGGACGTGCCCCCCGAGGTCACCGAGGGCCTCGAGTGGCTGACGGTTGGCTGCGATGAGTTGCTTGACGAATTGCTGGTGGTGTTCTGGGGCGAAGTGGTCGAGGTCGAGGACGAAGACGAGGAGGAAGACGAGGAACCGGAGCCAGTCGAACCCGACTCGGACGTCGAAGTCCGGACGGAGTTCTTGCTGCTCGTGCTGCCTCCCGTCCCGGAGCCCGTGGTCCCTCCGCCGGGGTGCTCTTTTGCCACGACGATCCCGATGGCGACGGCTGCGCCGGTCGCCACGAGTACCGCGGCCCGGGTGAACGAGCGCAGCCGGGATGCCGTCCACTGCCGGTCGAACGTCTGCTTCGGGATGCGGCTGGTGGACATCGGATGGGGAACCTCGTTCTCAGGGATGCCCCAATCCCATCATGGTCGATTCGACACGCTCGCAGGGCCCGCTGTGCACGTGCTGAGACAATTCTGCCCGAGATTTGCCGCCCGGAATCGTCGGTCACAGCTACGATCGCCCGCCCAGGTACCCGCCAGCCAAGGGGAGCCGATGTCCCAGGTCAACACGGTCCGAGGCCCCGTCGACGGCGCCGAACTCGGAAACACCCTGATGCACGAACACATCTTCGTCCTCAGTCCCGAGATCGAGAAGCCGTCTTCGGAGTGGGACGAGTCAGCGCAACAGGCCAAGGCGGTGAGCAAACTGCGCGAGCTCAAAAAGGCCGGCATCGACACGCTCGTCGACCTGACGGTCGTCGGCCTGGGTCGTTACATCCCGAGGATCGCGTCGATCGCCCAACAGGTTCCCGAGATCAACGTCGTGGTGGCGACCGGGGTGTACACGTACAACGAGGTCCCGATGTACTTCCACTTCCGTGGTCCTGGGACAATTCTCGGTGGATCCGAGCCCATGGTCGACCTCTTCGTGCGCGAAGTGGAGCATGGCATTGGCGATACCGGGGTGCGCGCCGCAATCCTCAAGTGCGCCACCGACCGTCCAGGCGTCACCCCGGGCGTCGAGCGCGTGCTTCGCGCAGTGGCGCGGGCACACCGCTCCACCGGTGTGCCCATCACGACTCACACGCCAACACCGCCTGAACCATGGGGCCTCGAACAACAACGGATCTTCAAAGAGGAGGGGGTCGACCTTTCCCGCGTCGTCATCGGCCACAGCGGCGGCACCGTCAACACTGACTATCACCTGCAACTTATCGACAATGGTTCGTATCTCGGCTTCGACCATTTCGGCCTGCCCGGGATCACCCTGGAAGAGAGAGTCGACGCGGTGGCCCGATTGTGCGAGCGAGGCTACGCAGATCGACTGGTGCTCTCTCACGACGCGATGTGCTTCGTCGACTGGTTCCCGCGCTCGATCGTCGACGCATCGAGCGACTGGCGTTGGACCTATATCAGCGACACCGTCCTCCCGGCCCTCCGCTCGCGTGGCATCGGCGAGAGCGATATCGCGCGCATGCTGGTCGACAACCCGCGCACCATCCTCGAGGGCGGCGCTCCGTATTGATGGCGCTCAACTGATGGTGCCCGACGTGGGTTATTCGCTGTGAGCGTGTCGCAAACAGAGCTGATCGCCGAGCTGGCCCAGTCGTTCCCTGACGCGGTGGCCTGGAGGAACGTTGCCGACCGCAACGAACTGACATTCCGTCGCTGGCACAGGGAATCCAACAGCCTCGCCCGCAGTCTGGGTGAGCTGGGGGTCGGACGCGGCGATCGCGTGGCTCTCGTCATCGGCAACGACCAGCCCCTCGAGTGGCTGGTGTCCTATGTCGGGATCCACAAGGCCGGGGGCGTCGCCGTGCCGCTCCTCGCGAGGCTCGGTCCTGCCGAATTGCGTGCGATCCTCCACGATGCCGATGCCTCCATTGCGCTGTGCGGCGACACGCGGCCGGAGCTCCGAACATCGGTTCCGGTCGTCATCAGCACCCGGCCCGGGGAGCGCTATCTCTTCGGCGACCTTCTTGCAGCAGACGACAGCGACGTCGATTCGCGGCCGGACGCCCATGACACAGCCGACGTGATGTACACCTCCGGCACGACAGGCAGGCCGAAAGGGGTCGTGATCCCTCATGCCGACCTGGCGACGGCGGACCGCGTCCCCTCGGCATGGCACGGGCTCGGGTTCCTCTCCTCATCTCCCTTTGCCACGACGAGCGGTTCGCTCCTAGTCACCGGTCCGCTCCGCAGTGGCCTCTGCGGATTGTTCCTGCCGCGGTTCGATCCCGGGCAATGGATCGACGCCGTCGAGAACGAACGGCCGGTGTCCGCCTTCCTCGTCCCCGCCATGGTCGAACTGATCGTCGCCTGCCCTCGCTTCGCGTCTGCAGACATGTCCAGCCTCGCGGCGGTCACGATCGGCAGCGCGCCCATCGCCGGTGCGACACTCCGCCGATTCGGCTCGGGGCTCGCCAACGCGGAGGTCTTGTGCGGCTACGGGATGACCGGGTTCGGGGCGGTGACCGCAACGCCGCTCGGTGACCGCGGCAAGCACCTGGGATCGGTCGGCCTTCCCCTGCCCGGGGTCGAGGTGCGCATCGTGGACCCGGAGAGTGCAACACCCCGGAGTCCGATGGAAGTCGGAGAGATCGTGATCGGTGGCAGCCGGCCCGCGCGTCGCTACCTCGGTGACCCAGTGACGTCGGACCGCACGTGGGTCGACGGCTGGCTGCGCAGCGGTGATCTCGGGTACCTCGACGACGACGGCCATCTCTGGATCGTCGGGCGCCAAAAAGAGATGATCATCCGCGGAGGTCACAACATCGTCCCCGGCGAGGTGGAGGCAGCGCTGTACGAGCATCCCGCCGTCGCCGAGGCTGCCGTCGCCGGCGTTTCCCATCCAGTCCTCGGCGAAGACGTGGCTGCCTGGGTGGTCCTGCGAACGGACGTGTCGACCGAGGACCTTCGGTCCTTCCTGCTGGAGAGACTGGCGGACTACAAGGTGCCCCGCCGCATTACGGCGGTCCCTGCGCTGCCGCGCAACGAAGGCGGCAAGGTACGCAAGTCCGACCTCGTGCCGGGAGACGAGCCAGGAAAGGGATCATGACGAACACCTACACCACGCTGACGGTCGAGCAGATCGGGCGCGTCCGGCGGCTCACCCTCGACCGCCCCGAGCATCACAACCCCCTGACCCCGCGGTCCGTGCGTGAGATCCTCGCAGCGGTCGAGGATGCCGAGACCGACGCAGGTACTCGCGTCGTCATCATCCGGAGTACGGGCCGATCGTTCTCATCTGGATACGGCTTCATTGCCGAAGACACCGACCCCGGCGATTTTCCCCGCCACAACTCGGTCGAGGACGACGTGACCGCGATGATCCGTCTGTCGCGTGGGTGGAGCGGGGTCTGGGATTGTGCCCTGCCCGTCATCGCACAGGTCCAGGGAAACTGCCTTGCGGGCGGAACCGACCTCGCCCTGCACTGCGACCTCGTGGTCGCGGCGGAGGACGCCCGCATCGGTTTCCCGCCGGTGCGTTCCATGGGAGTCCCGCCGACCAACATGTGGCTCTACAACGCCGGACCGCAGTGGACCAAGCTCCTGCTCCTGACCGGCGACACCATCTCCGGAGCCCAGGCTCGTGACCTCGGACTCGTCGTCGCGACTGCGCCGGCCGGCGAACTCGACAGTGTCGTGCTCAATCTGGCGGAGCGGATGGCGTTGGTCGCACGAGATCTGCTCGTGGCGAACAAGCGGGTAGTCAACATGGGCGTCGAGCTGATGGGGAGATCCCAACTGCAACGCTTCGCCGCCCTGAACGATGCCATCGGACATCAAGCTCCCGACGCGCTGGCCTTCGCTGCGCGCATCGCCGAGGTCGGACTTCGCGAAGCGGTTCGTGAACGTGACGCGCCGTTCGAGACGCCTCGCACTCCTGGGCCCTAAGCGATCGCCCGGACTGCCGGACTCACACGTCAGTCAAGGTTGTCTCGGTGATACCGAGCGCCCGTAACGTGCGCCCCAAGCCAAGGAACGCCGAGAGGCAGATCGTCAGGTCGAAGACTTCGGCGTCGCTGAACGCTCCACGCAGGCGCTCGACGAACTCGTCGTCGATCCGCGCGTGGTCCGTTGCGAACAACTCGGCGTACTCGACCGCGAGCTGCTCCTGGGCAGAGAGGGTTGCTTCGTCGCTCGTACCAATGGCGCAATAGAAGGTCTCGTCGAGCCCTTGGGCCCTTACCTTGTCCGCGCGGAAGGCAAGGCAAACCGTACAGTCGTTCAGTTGAGCGATTCGCATCCGAGCCGCTTCACGGACCCGCACGGGAAGGATGCTCTTGTTGTACGCGGCGTCGACCAGTCGCGTTGCCGCGGCTCCGAGTTCCGGCTGCAGCGACCAGATCTGTACCGCGTCACCTCCCTCTCCCGGAGGGATATCGAGGCGGGCCATGGGGCGACTCTATGTCAGTATGGAGCCGCGCAATGAAGCTCACCCGTTACAGCTTTGACACCGTGCGTTCCTGCGTCTGGGTGAGCGGCAGATCGAGTCTTCATCCAATCAATACGGAGACGCGCGGCATTAGCGGCTGGTTCGAAGCCGCCTTCCGCAAAGACGGCACGCTCGATCTCGACGAGGGGGTCGCGGGCGAGCTCGAGCTCTCAGTCGACAGGCTCACTTCTGGAAACCAGCTCTACGATCGAGAGCTCCGCCGTCGGATGGACGCCCGCCGCTACCCGACGATCCAGGGTCGAGTAACACGGGTCGTCGCCAACGGGTCCCATCCTCGCTACCTGGTCTCGGGAGACGTCTTGTTCCACGGCAAGACGCGCAGCTTCGAGCACGAGATGCGCATCAGGTCGCGCAACGGAGAAATCGAGCTGGCGGGTGACTACGTGTTCGACATCCGCGAGTTCGGCATGAAACCACCGAGCATGCTCATGGTCCGGGTCTACCCCGAGATCAGCGTGCGTGTGGAGCTTCACGGATCAGGCGAGCTGTGACGTCGAATCCCGCGCGCTGACTGCTCCGGCAAATCGAAGCGAGTTTCCCCCCGCCGCCGATGGGTATGGCACCAGCGCTCTCAGAGACGTCGTGATATCCAAGAAGGAGGCGCGCGTGGGCGTCATGCTGCTCGTCCTGTTGCTGGCGTCGATGGCCGGCGTCCTCGGCTTCAGAGGACCCATCTCGTGGACTCTCGCAGCGATAGCCTCAATCCCTCCGGTGGGCCTGTCGCTCGGGAGCGGACGCTCCGACGTTGCGCGAGGCTGGTACCAGTGGTAGCACCCGCTCGAGGTCCCGTGACGGCGCAGCCCCAACGCGCTGCTCCTTCAGTCCCGGCCACAGGGCCGGCGAGACGCCACCCGGACCGGAAGACAGCCTGGGTCATCGTGCTTCTTGCACGCTCACGGGAGGGAGCCGTTCCGCCGCCGGAAGTGCTTGAAGAGCGCCTCGCGCGAGCGACGCGTGAATTTCCGTTAATTTCGTCGCGCCTCACCTCGGGCCACTGGGTTCACGCTGGCCCACCTCGCGTCTCCGTTGCTGGCGCTGACGCCGACCCGCTCGCCATAGCCCCCGTAGGGCACTTCGACCTTCGGCACGAGTCACCCCTCCGGATCGTCACATCACAATCCAACTGGGTTCTGCTTTGTGCCCACCACTTCGCTTTCGACGGTTTGGGCATGGTCTCCCTCCTACGGTCGCTGCTGGACGGCGCCAGCGCCGCTGCACCTGACTACGTCACCCGCAGCTCGCCTCGTCGCCCGCCGACCGACGCACTACGCAGGCTTTTCCGCTATGCAGACCCGGTCGCTCCCTCCGAATGGCCGGCCCCAGCAGACTCGTTCGCAGCGACAAAGGTCCAGGTCTCCGGGCCACACATCACCGCGCAGATCGCCCGTGCGTCTGTATTGGCCGTTGGCGACCACAACGCTGAGCGCGGATATCCCCTGCGGCGGGCGGGCCTTTCCATTGCGATCGGTGGCGTTCGCGGCGAGGCGGCGACCTACCGTCGAGTGGACCTTCGTCCAGACCAAGACCTCGAAGCAGAGGTCGTTGCCGCGATGTCGGAATCGGCGGTGCCAACGGAATTGGCGGGTCTTCCTCCCGGGGCGTTCCTGCTCCGTCCGCTTCTGCGTCGGCTCTCCGACACTGTGCTTGTGTCCAATCTTGGCCGCCAGACCCTCGAGGGGATCGATGACCTGCAGTTCTATCCCGTTGCTCGTGGTCGTTCCGCAGTCGCTGTCGGCGCAGTCGGCCGCGTGGCGGGTCCGACGACCTTGACGTTGCGTGCCCGAGATCTCACGCCACCGGATGCAACAGCGCTTCTCGAGCGAATTGCCGAGCGCCTGGGTACTCCAACCGCGAGCGAACCTGCCCACAGTGCTATCCGAGCCCACGCAACAGACCGTCTCGCAGCGCCCCCGGAAGGATTCGAACCTTCGCACCCGGTTTAGGAAACCGATGCTCTATCCCCTGAGCTACGGGGGCTCGAGGGCCAGGCCCTCAGCGCAGCGCAGCACCATTGTGCACCACGGCACTTGGCAGTCTGCACCGGAAGCCGCCACAAGGCGCTCCGAGAAGAGAATCCACCTGAAGTAACCCCGTGGCACCATGAAGTCTCTGTGTTGCCCACTTGTGCTCCGGGCGTTATGAGCCCGAGCAGTTTGACTGGCTGGATGCGATGAATGCGACGCATCCCGTGTTTGCCAGGATCTACGACCGGAGGTCGCGAGCACTCGAGGCGCGGGGCGTCGGCGAGCACCGCCGGGACTTGTTAGGCGGCCTGTCAGGCGAGGTGCTCGAGCTCGGGATCGGCAATGGGCTGAATCTTGGCTACTACCCGAAATCCGTTCGCCATGTGATCGCGCTCGAACCTGAACCCTTCTTGCTCGAAAAGGCGAAGGCCGCTGCCCTTGTTGCCGCGGCCGACGTGTCATTCATCCGAGGCGTCGTCGATGCAGTGCCGCTCCATGACGAGTCGGTTGACGCCGTGGTTTGCAGCTTGGTGCTGTGCTCCGTTCCCTCAGTCGAACGAGCGCTGACCGAGGTACGGCGAGTTCTGCGAGCAGGAGGGCAATTGCGGTTTTACGAGCATGTTGTCGCACAGGACGGTGCTCTGCCCTTGATGCAACGGTGGCTCAATCCGTTGTGGTCGAAGCTCGCCGGGGGTTGCAGCTTGACGCGCGACATCGAACGTGACATCGAGCGCGCGGGATTCGAGTTCGTCTCCTGTTCGCGCTTCGAATTTCACCCGACGTTCACAGGTCGCATGACTTCGCCGCATATCAGCGGCAACGCCCGGTACTGACGCACGTCCATCGCATCGTTCTGCCTAGACCTCGCAATCGAATTTGTGAGGAACGCATCGGGTGTTCAGATTCGTTGACCTCGCCATACACGCGACACATGTTGTTCATGTTTTTGGAGAGTGTTGCCGGGTAGTTGAGGCAGGTGCGGTGCGTCACCGGGATGGCGGGGCTTGCCCCGGCCGACACGGAGGCAACAGAAGGGCGGGCGGTTACGGAGGAGCTACTTCGTTCGCGTCGTCGTCGCGGCGCGGCGCTCGACGAGTTCAGGGGTGTGCGTGAGCGAGGAATACCGGGTTTCGAAGATGCTGTCCCACCCTTACCAAACAAGATCGTCGTTACGGGCGGCACTGGGTGCGTCGGAACTTCGTTGCTTGGTCTGTTGCGGACACTCGGGGTGCAGGAGCTCACGAGTTTCTCGAGACGGCCGCCCTCTTCGCAGCGTCGCCACCGCGGAGTCAGCTATCGCCAGGTCGACATTCGGGATCCCTCGTCCGTCCGTGCTGCACTCCGCGAGAAGGAGCCCGATCTCGTGATCCATCTTGCCGGTCAGCGGCAACCTGCTCTGGCCGAGCGACGGGTCGCCGAGACCATTTCCTCGAACGTCATCGGAACCATGTCGGTGCTGGCGTCTGCCGGCGCTACTGGGGTTCCCCGGGTAGTCACCGCTTCCACTGGAAAATCACTGCGTTTCTTTGCCTCTGAGGTGTACGCGGCGACCAAGAAAATGGCTGAGTACCTCGTGGCGATCGCGCCCGAGCGCTGGGGCGTATCCACTTCGACGACGCGCTTCACTCACATCGTCGACAACTCCGTCGCCTACCGGCGGTTCCGGAGATGGGCGCATAGCGGCGCTCCCATAAAGCTGCACGCTCCGGGGATTGCGTTCTACGCGCAGTCCGCCCGAGAGGCCGCACAGCTTCTCGTCGCGACCATCCCGTCCATGCACAGTGCAATGCCGAAACTCACCGTCCTAGCCGATATCGGATGGCCCCATGATCTCCTTGACCTCGCCCTTGATGTCATCGAGGACGAGCAGAGCGACTCCTTTCTATGCTTCACCGGCTACGAGCCGGGCTACATGGACCAGATCTATCCGGGCACGTTCGACCCGCTCCGGGACGATTGCTCGCCGCTTCTGAACGTCGTCGAGACGGAGCGGATGACGTCGTCGCCCGACGGTCTGCCCCGGATCCAGCGCATCCAGATGGTCCCGACGGCGGACGCCTCATTGGATGACGCCATCCAATGTCTCGAAGCGTCATGGCGTCGGGGGGCTGCTGCCGTCGAGTTGCGTGCCCAGCTGCACATCGCGTCCGTGGCACTCCTGAAGAAGACCTTCGAGGATGCGTCCGCCCGGGATCTCGAAACGATCTTGTCCCTGGCGCGCGACAAGGTCGGTCACGCCAAGGAGCACCGGATCGTTCACCGCCAACTGAAGACGGCCGCCAAGGCGCAGGGCGTCGCACAGCGGCTCGCCAGCTGAAGACACAGAGGGAGAAACAGGGATACGTGAGCACGCGTGAGTGCCGTCCCGCAGCCCCATGGCCGCGGTCTCACGTCAAGTACGAGCACAACCGAAGGTCCCCACGATGACGAAAGGTACATGAGATGCGAGGCATCAAACGGTCGATCCGGTTGTTCCAGGGGTTCCGAACCGAACAACAAGATCCTCGAAGTTTTTACCGGCTGCTGGCCGACGACACCATCCGCGAGATCTCTCGCTACTGCCAGCTCACTGGCGCCCGCGTGATCGATATCGGCGGCGCTTCCGGATACGTCGGTGACGCGCTAACTGAAGCAGGAGCGTCGACTCTCACGGTCGAATACGAGTGGTCGCAGATCGTCGAACATGGTCGCCACCTCAAGTACGGCGTGCAGGCAGACGGGCGCGCGCTCCCAGTCTTCGATGCGACGTTTGACATCGCGTACAGCTCCAACGTGCTCGAGCACGTGGTCCATCCAGAACGCATGCTCGAAGAGATGGTCCGATCCGTCACGCCGGGCGGGATTGTTTTCGTCACATACACCAATTGGCTCTCTCCTTGGGGCGGCCATGAGACCTCGCCCTGGCACTACCTCGGCGGCGAACGGGCAGTTCGCCGATATAAGCGCCGCCGCGGTGAGCTCCCCAAGAATCTCTATGGCGTCAGCCTTTTCAACCTGCCGATCGGCCAGGTCTTGAACTGGGCCCGCCACTACCCGGACGTCGAAGTACTCGACGCGTTCCCCCGCTACTACCCGCACTGGACCTGGCCGCTGGTCAGGATCCCTGGGGTGCGGGAAGTCGCCACCTGGAACTTGGCACTGGTGCTCCGCAGGCGCACCAACGAGCGCTTCAAGGCCCTCACCGAGCTCTCTGGGGCGCGACACGTCGTTCTACCCGAACCCACCGAAGTACTTGCAGACACTTCGATTGCGCCGGCGCGGCAGAAGGCACATGCACGATGACGAGCACCCTCACACTCGATGCCCGTCGCGTGGACCAAGCGTCCCCCGACCCGACTCCGCCGCGACTCAGCCTCGTCGTACCGGCATACAACGAGGCGACCCGTCTGGCCCGTGGCATTCCAAAGCTGCTCGAGGTCATTCCGCGGGACGAGACCGAAATCATCGTGGTCGACGATGGAAGCACCGACGGTACGGCTGAGGTTGCTCGCCGTCATCTCGCGGATGTACCTCGGCGGGTCCTGTTGAGACTTCCCAAGAACAGTGGGAAGGGCGCAGCTGTCCGCGCGGGAGTCGTCGAAGCAAGCGGCGAGATCATCGCCTACATGGACGCTGACATGGCGACCGACCCCGGTGATCTGATCAACCTGGTCGGTGCCTTACGTGCCAGTCCTGTAGCCGTCGGCTCTCGCGCGGCCGCAGGGTCCGTGGTCGAGGACAAGAGCCCTTTGCGGACGCTGATGACTCGGACGTTCGGGCTTCTCGTGGCCAGTGCTGTGGACCTTCCTATGCGCGACACCCAATGCGGCTTCAAGGCATTTCACGGTTCTGTCGCCAAGTTGCTCTTCCATGGCACCCGTGTCGACAGCTTCGCCTTCGACGTCGAAGTGCTCACGCGAGCGGCGCGGCTCGGACTGCATATGGAAGAAGTGCCGGTCCGGTGGACCGAGGTTGCGGGAAGCAAAGTCCGAGTCGTCCGACACTCACTCGAGATGCTGATCGACGTCGGGAAGACCAGATGGCGACGCGCCTGCGAGTCCCCGATTCACGGCGTCGCCCTTACCGATACCAATCCGTGGGAAGGCGCGCAGTTGCTCCGGTCGTGCGTTCGACCGGTTGACACAGTTCTCTCCTGGGAAGGCGGCGCACTGGCGCTCTTCCCATGCGTGCCTCCCACCGTCGCATCGCATCTTGTCAGGCGCATGGCGCGGCAAGTGGAGTCGCATCGCCTGCAACACGTCGTCTTGACACTCGAGACGCTCGAACGCTCGGACTTTCGATTCGACAAGGCGATCGCATGACCTTGGGAGACGACACGGCGCCCAATGAGGCCGTGTGATGGCAAGTACACCGGGCGCACCACAGCGTCGGGAAGACGAACCTAGGCCGACACAGTCCCTTCCGTCTCGGAAGGGTTACGGGCCGGCCCAGGTTCTGCCGTTCCCGGTTGCCACACAACCGGAACACGGCGCACCGCGAACGACATCGACCGACCCACTGAGTCGCTGGACGATCGCGATCGCCGGCGCATGCGCACTGCTTGTGGCGTTCGTGCAGTCGCCGGGACGCATCGTGTCTGACACGAAGCTTCCGCTGGACATGTCGCCCATCTCTTATATGTCGAGCGCCCTACACATGTGGGACCCCACGATGTGGAGTGGCTCGATTCAGACGTTGAGCTTCGGCTACCTCTTCCCGATGGGTGCGTTCTTTGCCCTGGGACATCTCCTGCACATTCCGGTTTGGTGCACCGAGCGACTCTGGCTGGCATTGCTGCTCACCACCGGGTTCTGGGGCATGGTCCGTTTGGCTGAAGCGCTCGGCATCGGCAACCGACGTGGGCGCGTCCTGGGTGCCGTCGCGTACGTGATTGCTCCCATCGTCGTCACGTGGGCCGCCACCACGGCGGCACTTCTTGCGGTTGTGCTCCTCCCATGGGTGCTCGTGCCTCTCGTGCGGGGCTCACAGCACGGTTCACCCCGGCGCGCCGCGTTTGCGTCGGGATTCGCGGTTGCCCTCATGGGCGGCGTCAACTCCACCGTCGTCATCGCCACGTTGCCGCTCGGGGCGGTTTGGCTCCTGACGCGACAGCCTGGCGAACGTCGACGGTCACTCGCGGGTTGGTGGATTGTCGCTCTTGTCCTTGCTTGCTTCTGGTGGGCTGCCGCACTCGCGATCGAAAGCCGTTTCGGGTACAACTATCTCCCTTACACCGAGACGGCCACCGTAACCACCGCAACGGCGTCGCTCTTCGAAGCCTTGCGAGGCGCGTCCTTCTGGATCGATCATTTCACCCTCCGCGGACCCCTGGTCCCCGGGGCATGGACGCTCATATCCTCTGTCGGCCCCATCCTGGCGACCGCCGTCGTTACGGCGCTCGGCTTGGCGGGCTTGGTGCGGCGCATTCCCGAGCGCCTCTTCCTGGTTACAGCATTGGCTGTCGGCGTCGTCGTCATCGCAGCCGGTTACGGAGGCGCTCTTGGCGGTCCCGCAGCGAGCTGGGTGCAAGACCTCATCGGTGGGCCACTGGCCGAGCTGCGCAACGTGAGCAAATTCTCTCCTGACGTGGCTCTGCCCTTGGCCCTTGGTTTCGCCAGCATCACCTCGGTGCCACTTCGAGCGCCACGAGAGGCGCAGGCATCGGGCGCGACCCCAGGAGGTGGGCGCGCCTGGCTGCGCCCACTCCTCGCACTGGTGGTCGCGGCGGCGCTGATCGCGGCAGCCGCACCGTTCTGGGAGTCGCAGCTCTACCCGCGAGGGACTTTTGCTTCGATCCCTTCCTACTGGACTCAGACTGCGAATTGGCTCGACGCCCACCAAGATCACGGCACGGCGTTGCTCGCACCCGGTGCAGACTTCGGCGAATACACGTGGGGGCGTCCGCTCGACGAACCCCTCTCCGTGCTGGCTTCGAGCTCATGGAGCGTCCGTTCGTTGATCCCCTTCGGGTCCAACGGGAACGACCAAGTGCTCGACACTATGGAAGCGTCGCTCGACCAGGACGTCGCACAGCCGCGAATGGCCGACTACCTCGCGAGGGCGGGCTTCGACTACGTCGTTGTGAGAAACGACCTCGATCTCACGGCGACGCAAGCACCCGCGCCCGCGCAAGTCAGACAGGTCATGTCGCAAACTCCCGGACTGAAGCTCGTGGCCTCGTTCGGCCCCGTGATCTCCAGGCATCAGGCGAATCCGAGTGGCTTCTCGATCTACGACAACGTCGCGCTCCATGGTCTCCGTTCGGTCCAGATCTACCGGGTGGAGCCCTCGTCGGCGTTCGTGCGGACGTACGCCGCGTCCGACCCCGTTGTCGTCAGCGGTTCGCCATCCTCACTTCTGAGCCTCCTGGACGCTGGTCAGCTCGAGGGGAAAGCGGCCATCCTCGCCGGTGACGTGGGTAGCAAGACCACGGTTTCGGCAAAGGACGCGACGTGGGCCGACACTGACGGGAACCAACGCCGCGATGTGAGCTTTGGGGCCATTCGCGACAACGACTCATACGTCCTCGGGCCGGATCAGCGGAGTTCCATAGCTCAGAAGAACGTGCCGCAGAACTTCGCGGTGGTGAGCGGGACAGAGCATCAGACGGTGGCCAAGCCCATCGGAGCCGCGAGCGTGACAGCTTCCTCCTTCTCGTCGACTCCGCTCGCGCCGGACGCCGCGCAAGGACCGGGCGCCGCATTTGACAACGACCGAGCGACTGCATGGGTCGCCAACGCGCACAACAACTCAGTCGGACAATGGGCTCAAATCAATTTCGGTAGGTCAGTGGACTTGCACGAGGTATCGGTCCGACCGCTCGCTGACGCGCCGCAGCGCCCTACCGTCCGCGCTGTGACTATCTCGACGGCGGGAGGCTCAGTCGTTCGGCGACTGCATCCGGGCACCAACGTGCTCACCGTGCCGCGGAGCGAGAGCTCGTGGCTACGGGTCACCCTGACCGAAGTGCAACCGGCACGAGGGCGACCCCTCAGCGGCTTCCCGTTGGGCGCTGGCTTGACATCGGTTCAGATTCCCGGGGTCCGCTATGTCCCGGCACTCCGTTTGCCCGCCGACGAGATCTCCTCTTTCGACCACGACGGGCAGCGCATCGCCCTCTCAATGAGCGCCCCGGTGACCAACGCGAACGCGGACCTGGGGCAGTCCACGGATGATGACCCGTTGCTCGTGCGCGAGTTCGAACTCCCGGCTGCAACCAAACTGACCATGGTCGGCCAGGCGACTCCGACCCCAGGGTCTGCCCTCGACTCCCTCATCCCGCCCGTGAGTGCAAGCGTCGCGGTGACCTCGTCGTCCGTCCTCGGCCAACTACCACGTTTCAGTCCGTCGAATCTCGTGACTCGGTCTGGCTTGCCATGGATCGCAGGCCAAGGTGATGCACATCCCTCGGTCACGTTTCGTTGGGCCGGGGCCCGCACGGTCGATGCCATCAAGCTGACACCCACGGCCGAGGCGGCGCGGCCGCTCGAGGTGCGAATCACGAGTGGCGCTGGCAGTGCAGTGCTCAAGGTCCCACGCCACGGAGGCACGCTCCGGTTCCCTCCGATGACGACCGACTCGCTGACCGTCCACTTCGTAAAGTCCAGTCGCGTCGTCGGTCAGGTCCCGGCAACGAGGACCCGGTTCTTCCTTCCGGTCGGGGTTGCCCAGCTGACCGTCCCGGTACTCGGGCAGGTGACCTCCACTGTCTCCTCGCCAGATCGAGCCGTCGCGATTCCGTGCGGCAAAGGACCTTCCATCTTCGTGGACGGAAAGGTGCTCACCACGGAGGTGACCGGCACTGTCTCAGACCTTGAGAACTTGACTCCCATGGGTCTCGTCGTCTGCGGCGGATCAGTAGCGCTCGACGCTGGACACCACGTCCTGGAAGCGGGCCGGCTGGACGGTGCCTTCAAGGTGACGTCACTCGAGGCCGTCCCAGCGACGACATCACCCGTCCCCACGAGCCGCGCCGTCCGCGTCGTCGGGCCGTGGACGTCGGATCGGAACACAGCCCAGATCGGAGCTGGTGCTGCGGCCTATCTGGCGGTCGCGCAGAACTACAACCCAGGCTGGCACGCGAGCCTCAATGGTCGGTCGTTGACGGCAGTCCGCTTGGACGGCTGGGAACAGGCGTGGTTGGTTCCCGATGGCTCCGGCGGTCGGGTGGTCATGACGATGCCTGCGGACACGTGGTACCGATTCGCCCTGCTGCTCGGCGCAGCGTTCGTCGCGCTCCTTGCTGCGGGCGCGCTCGTCCGGCGTGGCAAGCGCGATCAGCAGCCCGTCCACGAACGGGCGCAGCTCCCCGCGGCAGTCCTCGCCATATTGAGCTTCGCAGTCTTGGCGTTCGTCTGCGGACCACTGGCGTTGGTCCTCGTGCCTTTGCTCTACGTCGGTCATCGTTGGGGGCGTACACCGCTGGCGTTCGTTGCCGCTGGGGCGTTCCTCCTCGCGGGCGTGGCAGCGGCAGCCTCTCCCGGTGCCTCTCCCCAGACCGCGCTCGGTGCGTTCGGCTGGCCGGCTCAAGCTGGTGCTGCCGTCGCTTTCGCCGCGGTGCTCGCAGGCGTGATAGCGAAGGACGGACGATCGACTTCGTCAATTGACCCAAGCCCGCTGAGCGACGCGTCGCGGGGCTCCTGATGGCACTTCGCACCTTGCGCGACCCTCCGGCTCACGCCGCGCGCGCCGACCAGCCCTCCACCATCAGTGGCGCAGTGCTGTGGGCGGGCACCATGGCGTATGGGGGCTCGACCGTCGCCCTGCTCGCCGTGCTGTCACGCCACGCCAGCAGGACGAATTTCTCAGCAGTCGCGGCGTTGCTGGGCCTGGCATTCGTCGTGTCGCTGGTCCCAGCGGGAATGACGTTGCGGAGCGCGTCACTGGTCGCAGATGGTCGGCCGCCGCCGGCCTTGACGCCAGCGTCGGGGTTCCTCATCACGGCGGTCTCGCTTGCCATCTCGCCTCTTCTGGCGGTGCTGCTGCATGTTCCCGTGTTGGCAGCAGCAATCGTCACCGTTCAGATGGTGGTCGCCATCCCGCTCGCGATCCGTCAGGGTGCCGTTCTTGGACGCCGCCGATTCGACACGCTCGGGACCAATCTCATTATCGAGGGGATCGCGCGCTTCGTGCTGGGGGGGCTGCTGGGCATCGCCCTGGGCATCACGGGACTGGCGCTCGGTTTGTGCGCCGGAACCATCATCGCGTTGATCGTGTTGCCCGAGTGGCGCGCCAACGTGCAAATGGCCGATCGCCCGCGTACTTCGCTGACGGCGACATCAGCGTCGCTCGCACTGCTCGGTCTGTTCGTCCAACTCGATGTGCTGATTGCTCCGTCAATCGTCGCCCGGGGCGGAGCGACCGCCTACGACTTGGCAGCTGTGCCTTCAAAGGGCGTCTACTTGGCGCTTCTTGCCATCGGTCCGATCATCTTTCCCTCCATGCGGGGGCGCCCGGATCGCAGGATCGTGCTCAAAGCAGCCTCGGTAGCGTTGGTGTTCGGCCTCTTCTGTACTGGCATTCTCGTCGCAGGGCGGCACGTGATCGGGGCGGTCCTCGCACGACCGCCAGCCGATCCTGTCGACATTGCGCTTCTCGGGACTGCGATGGCCGTGGCGGGTGTGACCGGGATCGCAATCAGCGCGGGCATCGCCCGTGGCATCAAACACCCGTGGCCGCCACTCGCCATCGGGATCGTTGTGATGCTCGCGTGCTGGCCTCTACGACCAGGCGTCCACGCTTTTGGCGTGGTGGTGCTGGTGAGCCAGCTCCTCGCGATGATCCCGTGCCTCGCGAAGAGCATGCGGAGAATGGGGCCCGAGTCGCTCGACGAGGAACACGTTATGGAGCTCTTTGCCGAGGCGGGAGACCCCTTCACACCGGCACAGGCAATTGGCGACCTCCCCGACGGGAATCAAGGCGACCAAGACGCACGTGACGGCGACGGCGACGACGGCGACAACGTCGCGGTCATCATCCCGACGTACCGACGTCCGCAATTGCTGCGGCGGCTCATCGAGACGGTCCACACGAGCGCCGAGCCTCCCGAAGAGATCATCGTGGTCGACAACGATCCTGATGGCTCGGTGGACCTCTCCGAACTGCCTGCCGGGGTCCAACTTGTTCGAGGAGGCTTCGGCATCAACGTCACCGCGGCGCGAAACGCCGGTTGGCGAGCTGCTACCTCTGGCGTATGCATCTTCATCGATGACGACAACGAGGTTGATCACGATTGCGTGGGCGCCCTGGCAGCCGCGTGCCGTGACGAAACCGTAGGTCTGGCCGGCCCGGTCATCTACTCGGGAAGCGAGGGTCGGATTTGGTGCGCAGGACTCGAGCGCTCGAAATGGACCGGAATCGTGCGCTGCGTCGGCATCGGCGCGACAGAGCCACCCAGCTCGGATTCGCGCTGGACCACGGCGGTGGTGCCGGACGCCTATGCACTCCGCCGCGATGTCCTCGAACGAGTGGGTGGTCTCGACGAAATTGCGTTTCCGATGTGCGGTGAGGAGCTCGATTTGAGCGAGCGCGTCGGCGCACTCGGGCTGGACAGGGTGGTGGTCCGCGCCGCGCGCGTTCGTCACTACGGCAACGTCTCGGAGGATCCGGGTGCACAACTCGTGCGCAGCACCATGGAACACGGCACCTTGCGGGCGCATCTGATGGCTCGCTCCCGTGTCCGGGTCCAACGACGCCATTCCCGGGGCCTCCCGCGTTGCACCACGCTCTTCGTGTTCATCCCCCTTTGGGCAATCGGCTCAATCGTGGCGTGCCTACGGGTCAAGGCGCCCTTGCGAGTTCGGATGCAAACGATCAAGGCCATTCTCTCGGGTATCGCCGAGGGCTATCGCGAGGAGCCGCCGTCGTGAATCTTTTGTATACCGGACCATCCTCCCGCAGGGGGCTCTCGCTGGATGGTCCCCGGCGAACGGGCAACTCAGCCAAGCCCGCGCTGTCGATCGTCGCGGTGACATGGCGTGACCTCGCTCACCCGGCAGCCGGAGGCGCGGAGGTGATGATCGATCGGTTGCTGAACGGATTCCACGAGCGGGGACACGACGTCACCCTCGTCTGCGGCGGCCCGACCTCGCCCCACCCGTTTCGGGTGATCGATTCGGGCGGAACGTATTCCCAATACGTCCGTGCCCCTGCGATATGCGTGCGCAACCTCAGACAGGTCGACGTGGTCATCGATGTGCAGAACGGCGTGCCTTTCTTCTCACCGCTCTGGCGCCGCGGCCCTTCCATCTGCCTGGTGCATCATGTCCACACCGACCAGTGGCAAACGCGCTTTCCCCTACCCGTCGCTCGA
>DATJTU010000100.1:0-10021 GCA_035503015.1 Acidimicrobiales bacterium
CGGGACGCCGTGCCACTGCGGCAAGGCGGCGCGCACGCGGTCCAAGATGATCGCGAGCATCACCGCGGCCGCCAGGAAGCCCACGGCCATGAAGCGCTGCTGGATCACGTTCTCGAGCACCGGCACGTGGTCGAAGACGCGTGCCGGCACCCACTGGCCGCGGCGGATGCCGAGCGAGCAGACGCCGCACAGCACCAGCACGAAGCCGAAGAACCACAGCCGGCGGTCGCGCCAGAAGGACACCGCGCCCCCGGCGAGGACGGCGAGGAAGCCCCACCCGAAGTAGGTCTCCGACGGGAGCGGGGCGCCCTCGTACCCGCCCAGGGCCAGGAACACGGTGCGCGTGCTCGGGTAGCCCGGTGCCACGAAGCTCGACGGGATGAAACCGCCGATGATGCCCACGTTGGGCCAGACCAGCCCGGTGAGGTGCGCCGGGCCATCGAGCGCGAACCACACCGGCCAGGCCAACAGCACCGCGCCGACGCCGAGGCCGACGCCGAGGCCGACGGCGGCGTGCGGAGCCAGCCGCCGCAGCGCGGCGCGGTCGAAGAACGCGGCGGCCACCACGAGCACCGCCACGGCGATCACCACGACCATGGCGGTGATGGCAAGGAGCTCGCTCGAGAAGAAGAACTGCACGAACACCAGCACGCCGAGGAGGACGCCCGACCACACCGCGCTGTGTCGCTGGCGGACCAGGATCTCGTCGAGCGCGATCAGGATCAGCGGCAACACCATGAGCGCGGCGGTCATGAGGTGCGCGAACTCGAGGCTCGTGAGCACGAAGGGCGAGAACCCGTAGAGCAGGCCGCCGACGAACGCGGCCGGGGTCCAGCTGACCCAGCGGCGCAGCGCGATGAACGCGGTGAACGCGGTGAGGGCCGGTGTGATCGTCGACGCGACGTTGAGCGAGGCCACCGGGCCCCAGATCCACGTCACCGGGACCAGCGGGACCGACAGGCCGGTGACCGACGTCTGTGCCAGCAGGTTGATGCCGCTCGGGTGGAAGAGCGCCGTCGAGAAGAACGGGTTCTGCCCGTGCGCCAGCGCCGTCGCCGGCCACTGGAAGAACCACAGGAAGAGCGCAGGGTCGCCGCAGCCGCACAGCGTGTGTGTCGACGCGCCCTGGGTCCACGCGTGCACCCAGAGGGTGAACCCGAGAGCCAGGTACACGAGCGCGACGACGGTCAGCGTCATCCACCGCTGCCACCACCACCAGCGCCCCGCGTCGGGCGCGTGCTCAGCCAGGGTCGATCGTCGCCGCCGTGGCTGCAGTCCGTCGCGGCAGCACGGGGGCGTCGCGTCCGGTGGACCCCGCCTCGTGGTACTCCTCTTCGACGTTGACCGTCCACACGTCGTGGTCGGCCCCGTAGATGTTCTCCACCGTCAACAGAGCCGTGTACATGGAGTGGTCCTGGTTGTTGTACTTGTGCATCCCGTTGCGCCCGACCGGGTGGACGTTGGGCGCTTCGGCGTCGAGCCACTTGCGGATCGTCTCGACGTTCGCCTTGTAGCTGAAGTCGTAATACGGGTACGCCTTGGGCACGCGCACGACGTAGCCGCGCTCGACGTCACCCTCGGCGGCCAGCCCGAGCGCGATGAGCTCTTCGGTGCCCAGCGCGATGAGCTCGTCGTCGGGCTTGTTCCACATGTCGTCGCCCTCGAAGACGAAGTACTCGAGGCCGAGGCAGGTGCGGCCGTCCTTGACGAGATAGGGCGACCACGACCCGTAGTTCTGGATGCGGCCCACCTCCACGTTGGTGGCGTGGATGTAGATCCAGTTATCGGGGAAGCTGCGCGCCTCGGGCACCACCAGCGCGACGGTCAAGTAGTCGCGGTAGTGGAGGTCGTCGGCCGCGGCCACCACCTCGGGCGGCGGCGTCGGCCTGATCGTGTGCACCAGCTCGCGCATCGGCATGGTCGAGATGACGTGCCACGCCGGCACGGTGTGCTCGGTCCCGTCCTGGGTGTAGGTGACGCTGACGGCGCGTCCGTGCTCGACGTTGATGCCGGTCAGCCGCGCGCGCATCTCCAACGTCCCCCCGGCGGCCATCACCTTGTCCGCCGCGACCTCCCACATCATGCCGGGGCCGTACTTGGGGTACTGGAACTCCTCGATGAGCGTCGTGATCTCCGTCTGCCCGCGCTTGGGCAGGATGGCGTTCATCACCGCCTTGCGCAGGTCGAGGTTCTTGACGCGCTGCGCCGCCCAGTCGGCGGGCATGTCCGAGACCGGCACGCCCCACACCTTCTCGGTGTAGGTCTTGAAGAAGGTGCGGTAGAGGCGCCAGCCGAAGCGCTTCACGAGCCAGTTCTCGTAGTTGGACTCGTCCTTGGGCGGGTGGACGCGCGACCACAGATAGGAGAAGACGATGGCGATCCCCTCCCACAGGGAGATGTTGCGCAGCACGTTGAGCGCCCGCAGGGGGTAGTCGAGGAACTTGCCTTTGTAGTAGATCCTGCTCATCCGGGGCCGGAGCATGAAGTCGCCCTGGGGCAGGATCTCGTGCCAGAGCTCCTCCACCTCGTCGACCTTCGTGAAGAAACGGTGGCCACCCAGGTCGAAGCGCCAGCCGTCACGCTCCACCGTCCGGCTGATGCCCCCGACCACGTCGTCGGCCTCGAGCACCACCGGGTGCGCCCCCCGTTTGGTCAGGAGGTAAGCCGCCGTCAGGCCGCCGGGACCCGCGCCGGCGATGACGACGGGTGCTTCTTCTGCTGCGGCCATCGTAAAGAGCAGGTTAGTTGACCCTTCGTCCGTGCTCAGGGAGGGTTCCGCGGGGTCGGGCCCGCCCGGTTCGGGTCCCCTGGTGGCGGCGGCGCCCACCGGGTGGGCGGGATGCCGCCCTCCGCTCGGGATGCCTGCCGACCCGATGCCCTTTAGGGGACCGAGATGTTGAGGAACGCCAGCAAGGCGTACCCGGCCAACCCCGCTGCGAGCAAGGTCAGCACGGTCCGCTCGACTTGAGGCTCCCGCAGCAGGAGCGCCCCCGCGATCGAGAGCGGGAACGCGCTGAGGGCGTAGCGCTCGAACGAGTCGAGGTTGCTCCCGGCCAAGGCCGTGGCGACGACCGCGGCGGAGAACAAGGTGTACGGCGCCGGCAGCCTGCGCCAGCACACGACCACCATGGCGACGGCGAGGATCACCCACGGCACGTGGAGCGCGGTGCCCACGTGGTGATGTACGAGCCCGGTGGCGTCGTGGTACAGGGTGGACACCGGGTCGGACAGGCCGCCGTGGTGCGAGTTCTCGAGCTGCACGCGCAGCGGCGCCCACCAGTCGCCGACCTCGTGCTTGGCCCAGGCCAAGAACGCGACGACGCCGACGAAGGGTGCGGCGAGCGCCGCGAGTCCCGCCACGCGCTCGTGCCGGCCGAGCCGCTGCCACCACCGCACGAGCTCCGCCGCGACCGCGAGGACGAGGAGGACGCCGATCGGCCGTGTCAACGCCGCGGCGAACGCGAGCACCGCGGCCCAGACGAAATGCGGGCGGGCGACGACACCGCGCACGGCCGCGTGCCCGTCCCCCGTCGTCACCGCCTCGGCTCCCGCCGGTGGCCGCAGCGCGAGGAAGCACCCGATCGCGAACACCAACAGCAACGACTCGGCGTAGCCCATGACGAGCACCAAGGCCGACGGCAGGAGGCTGAGCACCCACAAGGAGCGCCGGGCGAGGGCCCTGTCCCCCGTCTCGCGGCGCACGAGGACGTAGAGCATCGCGGTCGCCGCGAACGCGGCCGCGTTGGCGAGCAGGACGAGTGCGGGACCGTCCCCCAAGCCGAGCCACGCGAGCCCGTGCGTCAGCGCTGGCAAGGCGGGAAAGAAACGCAGCGACTGGCGGCCCAGCGGCGCGTACCCGACCCGGGCGATGCTCTCGTACCAGCCGGCGTCCCACCCGAGGAGGCCGGCATGGACGCGCGCCGCGACCCCGGGTGTCGATGGATGCGTCCGGTCGACGACGAAGTGCGCGATCCCCAGCGCACCGAGCACGACCACGCGCGCCACGAGGAACGGCAGGACCGACTCGCGCAATGACTCGGGGACCCGGTCCCACGCACGTTTCGTGGCTGCCCACGCGCCCGGGACACCACCCGGGGCGCTCGCGTCCGACGCGGCTGCCGTCCGTCGTGCCGCCGGGTCGTCGGCTCCCGCCGGGACCGGGCCGGGAGCGCTGATCACCTCGGTGTCGCTGGCCGTTGCGGCCGCCGGCTCCAGGGTCTCCGGCACGCGTCAGGGTCCTGTCGCGTACTCAGTCAAGTTCATGGGCTCGTAGTAGAGCTTCTGGGAGTTCGTCACGATGTTGCGAGCCCCGCCTCCGTTCTTGGTGGCGGTGTTGGACAGGTCAGTGGCAATTGTCTCGCATTTCACGCTGTAGGTCTGGTACATCGGCTGCCAGACGTACCAGATCCGGCGGTCGGAACCGGCCTTCGCCAACACGAAGTCCGCAAACGCGTTGGGGTCTGCCCCGTGCACCGCGTCGGCGTAGTCGACCCAGTTCACGATCTGGGGCCCCGTCCGCCGCGGGAACGTGACCATGTCGTACTGCGATGGATCTCGGATCTGGCGGTAGACCGAGGGCCCCAGCTGGTCGGGACAGAAGGCGATGATGTCGCCGGGCTTGGCCTGCGCGTTGATGGCGGCCGCCACCGCGTTCGCCTGGGTGCGCTGCGTCGTCACGTTCTGGGCCGACGACACCAAGCCCGCGATGACCGCCAGGCCCACCACGATGACGCGGGTGATCGGATTGAGCAGCGTCGTCGTGCCCAAGGCGATCAGCAGCAGAAAAGGGAGGAAGACCACCGCCGCGTACCGGGAGGAGAACGCGCTGGCGGTGATGATGCCGCCGGCAATCGCCGCGAACAGCGTCCCGAGCACGACGAAGCCGACGCCCCTCGCCCGCGGCCGGGTGCGTAGGTCGAGTTCGATGATGCGACCCGTCAGCCCGACGCCGAAGACCGCGAGCGCCAGCATGGCGAAATAGATCACCGCAAGCAGGCGACCCTGGTTCGTCGCGGTCTGCAGCGTCGAGCCCTGGTTGTCCGTGAACCCCGTCAGCGCGTTGATGACGGCCGAGAAGTTGGGCGGCGCCGCCCACGGGGTCCCGGTGTGCTTCGACTGATAGAAGAACGTCGGCAACCACGGGACGAAGAGCAGGCTGCCAACGACCAAGGCAACCAACGCGGGCCACGGCGCCTTGTCGGGACGACCCCGTCGACGCGCCCGGACGATAGACGCAATCAACCAGATCGCGACCATTCCGACCAGGTAGAGCGACCAGTACTGGGTGTAGAGCAGCGCGGCCGCGACGACGCCGACCGCGACGAGGTTCGCCGGCCGCGGGTGCGTCACCGCCCGTTGCAGCGCCAGGAAGCCCAGCCCCGTCAGCAAGATGACGAGCGCATACATGCGGGACTCGGTCGCGTAGTAGACAGCGAACGGTGCGCTCGCGAGCAGGACGAGCATCGTCCAGGCCACGGTGCGGCCGCCGAAGCGCTTGCCGCACAGCCAGCCCACGGGCAGGGTAAGGACCGCGAAGAGGCCCGAGAGGGAACGGACGGCGTCGTTGGACTGCCCGAACAGCTGAATCCAGAAGTGGAGGAGGTAGTAGTAGAGAGGAGGGGCCCCGTCCTGTTTGAGCGCGTGCGGAATCTCGTGGAGGGGGAGGCGGGCGATATCGACCGTCAGCGCCTCGTCGAGCCACAGGCCCGACCGGGTCCAGAAGCGCAGCAGGATCCCGGCCGCCACCACGAACACGATGCAGATCCCCGCGATGACGCGCGTGCGACCGCTGAGGGCGGGAACCTCCTCTGGCATGGGGCGCATGGTAGGGCACGAGGGTCGCGGTCTAGGATCATCCGCCGCCGGTGGAGGCGGCAGATTCCCGTACGGGAATCGATCAGACAAAAGGGGGGAAAGTAGGCGACGTGGCCCGTTACATCGCGAAACGGCTGGTGTTGCTCATCATCATCATCATCTTCGTCTCCGTCGCGGTCTTCTTCTTGGTGCACCTCCTCCCGGGCAATCCCGCGATCACCATCTTGGGACCCAATGCCACGCCGGCGAACGTGGCCGCCGTCAACCATCAGCTCGGGCTGAACAAGCCGCTCATCGACCAGTACTTCATCTGGATCAGTCACGTGTTCCAGGGCAACTTGGGCCAGTCGTTCACGACGCACCAGTCGACGACGACGATCATCGCCCAGTCGTTCCCCATCGACCTCGAGCTGATCATCTTCTCGCAGATCATCGCCTTCGCCATCGCGTTCCCGATGGCGATGACCTCCGCCCGCCGGCCCAACAAGTTGTTCGATCAGGCATCGAACGGCACGACGTTCGCGCTGCTGGCGCTCCCGCCCTTCGTCATCGCACCCGTGTTGGTGCTCCTTTTCGCCGTGCACTGGCACATCTTCCCCGGGCCCGCGTCCTATGTGCCGTTGACGCAGGACTTCTGGTCCAACATCCACACGATGGTGTTGCCCTCCATCGTCCTCGCGCTCGGCTCCATCGTCGTGTACTTCCGGTTGTTGCGGAACGACCTCATCTCGACGCTGCAAGAGGACTTCATCACGATGGCGCGGTCCAAGGGCCTGACCGACCGGCGCATCATGTGGCGCCACGCGCTGCGGCCGTCCTCGATCTCACTCCTCGCCTCCGCCGGCGTCACCATCAGCAGCCTGATCGCCGGGACCTTCATCGTGGAGTTGCTCTTGCAGATGCCCGGACTGGGATACCAGCTGATCTCGAGCATCAACCAAGACGACTATCTGGTGGTGCAGGGCATTACGCTGTTCGTCGCTGTCGCCATCGTGTTGATCAACTTCATCTTCGACTTCCTCTTCACCATCGTCGATCCGAGGATTGCTCGTGAGTAGCGTTGTCACAGACGACCTTGCCGAGATCAAAGAAGAGATCGCCGCCGAGGAGGCAGCCGACCCGACCCGCAAGAAGCTCGGGTGGCTCTTCTGGGTCTGCACATCCTTCATCGTCTTGGTGGCGCTCCTGGCGACCTTCGCCAGCCTGCTGCCGCTGCCGAATCCGGACCTCGGCAACTACAGCAGCGTGCAGAACGGCGGCCCGAGCTGGAGCCACTGGCTCGGCACCGACGACCTGTACCGCGACATCCTCAGCCGGCTCATCTACGGCGCGCGCATCTCGCTCGTCGTCGGCTTCGGCGGCGCCCTCATCGGGCTCGTCCTGGGCGGGATCCCAGCCATGTACTCGGCCTACCGGCGGGGACGGGTCGACACGGTGCTCAACACCACCTCGTACGTGTTCTTGGCCTTCCCCGCCATCGTCGCCGTGATCGCCATCGTCTCGTTCTGGGGCCACGCGCTGTGGAAGATCACGTTGATCATCGGACTCTTCGCCGCTCCCCTGATCTACCGGATCGTGCGCGCCTCGACGCTGTCGTACGCGTCGCGTGACTTCGTGCTGGCGGCCAAGGCGCTCGGCGCCAGCGACACCCGCATCCTCGCCCGCGAGATCCTGCCCAACATCATGCCCACGATCGTGTCGTTCGGCCTGATCGCCGTCGCGACCATCATCGTGCTCGAGGGTTCGCTTGCGTTCCTTGGCCTCTCTGTCGAGCCGCCGACGCCCAGCTGGGGCAACATGCTCAACGAGGGCGCGAGCCTGCTGACCGGCGCCAAGGGCCAGACCAACCCGTGGCTCGTGATCTTCCCCGCCACGGCAATGTTCCTGCTCCTCTTCTGCCTCAACGTGGTCGCGGACAAGTTGCGCGCGTACTTCGACGTCACGGAGATCAAGCTGTGAGCGGGCGCCGGCTCCTCGAAGTCGAGGACCTCAACGTCTCGTTCGCGACGAGCCGCGGCAGCCTGCAGGCGGTCCAGGGTGTGAGCTTGACCCTCGACCAGGGCAAGACGCTGGGCATCGTCGGCGAATCCGGTTCGGGCAAGACCGTGCTCTCGCGCGCCATCATGGGCCTCCTCCCTCGTGCATCGACGACGCAGACGGGGTCCGTGCGCTACGACGGGACCGAGATCCTGAACGCTCCGAACGACCAGCTGCGCAAGCTCTGGAGCACGCACATCGCGATGATCTTCCAGGACCCGATGACCTCACTCAACCCGGTCCAGCGGATCGGCAACCAGATCACCGAGCCGCTGCGCATCCACCTGAAGCTCTCGAAGGACGAGGCCAAGGAGACTGCGCTCTCGCTTCTCATGCAGGTCGGCATCCCCTCCCCGGTCGAGCGCTACGACGCGTACCCCTTCCAGCTGTCGGGCGGCATGCGCCAGCGCGTGATGATCGCCATCGCACTCGCGTGCGCGCCCCGCCTCTTGATGGCGGACGAGCCGACCACCGGCCTCGACGTGACGGTGCAGGCCCAGATCCTCGACCTGCTCGGGAAGCTGCAACACGACCGCGACATGGCGATGGTGCTCGTCACCCACGACCTCGGCGTCGTCGCCACCCGCACCGACGAGATCATCGTCATGTACGCCGGCAACGTCGTCGAGCGCGCGCCGACCAACGTGTTGTTCAAGAGCATGGCGATGCCCTACACCGAGGCGCTGCTGCAGTCGATGCCGCGCATCGCCGACCCGAGCCACACCCGCCTCAAGGCGATCGAGGGCAGGCCGCCCGACCTCCTGCACCCCCCGGCCGGCTGCCCCTTCGCGCCGCGGTGCCCCTACGTGCAGAGCCGTTGCTGGGAGGAGAAGCCACCGCTCGTGGAGGCGGCGCCCGGCCATTCCTACGCCTGCTGGTACCCGCTCACCGCAGCGGAGCGCCCCGGCCCGGCCTCGTCTTCGGAGCCCTCGGATTCGTCGTCGGACGGCTCGAGTAGCTCGGACGGCTCGGATGGCACGGATGGCTCGGACGGGTCAGCGCCGTCCGGGAGGACCGGACAATCGGAGCCGACCGAGACCGTGCAAGCATGAGCGGGCAGCCATGACCGACACCACGCTCGAGAGCCCGACCGCCCAGGTCGGCGCGCCGTTGCTCAGCGTCGAAGACCTCCACGTCTTCTTCCACAAGGGCAACTCGACCGTGCAGGCAGTCGCGGGGATCACCTTCACGATGAACCAGGGCGAGACCCTCGGCCTGGTCGGCGAGTCGGGATGTGGGAAGTCGACCACCGGGCGGGCCATCGTGCAGGTCGAAAAGGCCACGTCCGGGCGCATCCGTTTCGGCGACACGGAGCTCACGACGCTGGGCCGGAGCCACCTCCGCACGCTCCGCACCCAAGTGCAGATGATCTTCCAGGACCCCATCTCGTCGCTCAACCCGCGCCGGCGCATCGCCGACGTGGTCGCCGAGCCGCTCACGATCTGGAAGATGGGCACCAAGGAGGAGCGACGCGCCCAGGCCGAGGCCATGCTCGACAAGGTCGGCATCGACCCCACCATCAACGCCAATCGCCGGCCCCGCGAGTTCTCCGGCGGCCAGTGCCAGCGCATCAGCATCGCCCGTGCCCTGATGCTCAAGCCGAAATTGCTCGTGTGCGACGAGATCGTCTCTGCGCTCGACGTCTCGGTGCAGGCGCAGATCCTCAACCTGCTCGAGGACCTGAAGAACGAGTACAACCTGACCGTCCTCTTCATCGCGCACGACTTGGCGGTCGTGAAGAACGTGAGTGACCGGGTGGCGGTCATGTACCTGGGCCGCCTCTGCGAGATCGCGCCGGCTGACACGCTCTACGAGGCGCCGGCCCACCACTACACCGCGGCCCTGCTGGCGTCGGCGGTCGAGCCCGATCCCGAGGCGACCCGCAGCACAATCGCCCTCAGCGGCGAGCCGCCCAGCCCGATCCACCCCCCGTCGGGCTGCCGCTTCCGCACCCGCTGCCCGCGGGCCGAGGCTCGCTGCGCCGAGGAAGTCCCCGAGTTGCGCGAGCTCGTTCCGGGCCACCAAGTGGCCTGCCACTTCCCCATCGGGACTTGAGTCCGCCACAAGGGACGGGCGCCGCCCGGCCACGCGTCGCGTGCACCGCGCCGCCCGCCTTCCCCACCCTGCACGACGACTGGCCACTGCAGCGAGCCGCCATGGCCGCCGCCGG
>DATJTU010000101.1:0-2387 GCA_035503015.1 Acidimicrobiales bacterium
GTCCATCGCTACTTCCCCACTCCCGCCGAGATGGTCGAGCTCGGTGGAACGGCGGCCGGCCAGTGGCACACCTGGGACGCGCCGTGGCCCGAGTTCCCGTTCCACAGCTCGCGCCTCAACGCGCTCGTGCTGCACGACAACGTCGTGGACATCGCCGAGGGCTTGCTCGGCACGAGCGATCTGACGCTCTACATGGGCATCGTCACAGCGAAGTACGCCCACCAGGCGTCCGGATACAACCAACTGCTGCACGCTGATTACCCGAACCACATGATGGTCGTCCCGCGTCACGAGCCGGGCTACCAGCAGGTCGAATTCTTCGTGTACCTCACCGACGTCACGTCCGAGGACGGCGCGACGCGTTTCGTCTCGTGGCAGAAGACGAAGGACATCCCGGTCCAGCGCCACACGCTGAATTACGTGGATTACGCAGACCTCTACGACGAGACGTCCGACGCGGCGGCGCCCGCAGGGTCCGTCGTCGCCTATCGCCCGGACGTCTATCACCGCTCGTTCGACCACACGGACGCTTCGCGCTACCGAGTCATGTTGCACGTCTCGTTCCGCCACCGCGACGCCGGCTGGGGTGGGTACCAGGCCTGGCCCTTCCGGGGTTTCTCCGTCGAGTTGTCCAAGTACGTCCAGCAGGCAACGCCCCGCCAGCTGGCGCTCATGGGGATCCCGTTGCCCGGCCATCCCTACTGGACGAAGGACACGCTGGAGGGAGTCCAGGCGCGCTACCCCGGACTCGACATGGCGCCGTGGCGCGAGGCGCTCGGCTGACGCGAGAGGTGCTGGGCTCAGTCCGCGGCGTGCGGCGAGCCGGGTGCGACCAGAGGCCAGGGCATCACCCGCTCGGCAACGTGGGACACCTCGAGGAGAAGAGGCTCGCGGTGATGGCCGGCCAGCACCTGCAACCCGACGGGAAGGTCGTCGACCAGCCCGGCCGGGATCGTCACCGCGGGGCTGCCGTTCAAGTTCGAGGGCGCGGTGAGCGCCGCGTTGTTCATGATGGCGCGGGCGAACCCGATCTCGTGGATGAGGTCACGCCCGGGCAACGTCGAGGGTGGCGGCCCCTCCGCCTTGAACGCCACGTCGGGATGCGTCGAGCAGAACACGAAATCCGCGTCGTCGAAGAGCGCGGCCATCGCCTCGTTGAGCTGGCGGCGGTAGCGCTCGATGGACGCCGCCCGCTCGAGGTCGTAGCGCTCCCGGGCGCTCTCCAACCCTGCCGCGACCTCGCGTGAGAGGTCGCCGATGCGGTCAGGGTAGGCGTCGCCCAGGTCCGCGACCATGGGCGGCTGGTTCGCCATCGCCCACGCGCCGCGCAAGGGCGGCAACGTCGGCGTCACGGTGACGAGCCGCAAGCCCGCGGCCCGCGCCAGCCGTTCCGCCGCCTCCGCCACCACCTCGGCGACCTCGTCGCGCACCTGGGCGATACCGAGGTCGACGATGATCGCCGCCGTCATGCCGGTCAGGTCGTGCTCGCCCAGACCGGCCTCCCACCCTCCGACCCGGGGCAGGCTGAGCGGGTCGCGCGCGTCGAAGCCGTTACAGGCGTCGAAATAGCGCGCCGTGTCGCGCACCGAGCGCGTGAGGCACCCGAGCACCGTCGTCATGGGCTCCACCGTGCCGTCGGGGCCCTTCGGGATCCTGCCGTAGGTGGCCTTCAACCCGAACAGGCCGCTGAAGCCGGCTGGGCCCCGGATCGATCCGCCCCCGTCGCTGCCCGTCGCGATCGGCAGGAGGCCGCCGGCCACGGCAGCCGCCGTCCCACCCGACGAGCCCCCGGGTGTGCGCGCCACGTTCCACGGGTTACGCGTCGTCCCGTGCAGCTCGGTCGAGGTGCAGTTGATGCCGCCGAACTCCGGTGCGGTCGTCTGCGCGGCCAACACGGCGCCCGTCGCCCGCAGCCGGTGTACCGACGTGTCGTCGTGGCCGGCGACCCGGTCCTTGAAGATCACCGACGCGCGCGTGTCCGGCCACCCGGCCACCTTCTCGAGCTCCTTGACCCCGAACGGCACCCCGCCAAACGGCAACGACACGTCGGCGACGCGGGCGGCGTCCCGGGCCTCGTCGAAGTCGGTGTGACTGAACGCGTTGAGTGGCGACACCGCGATGGACGCGATGCAGTCGTCGAGCGCCTCCAGCGGCGACAGCGCCTTGGCCCGGAACGCGTCGACCAGGCTGCAGGCGTCGTCGAGCCAGGGCGTGCTCACCATGCGGACAGTACCGGAGCACCACCGGCACCGCCGCCTGATCGCTAGCCTCGCCGCCGTGGACACAGGCGCGCTCACCACACCAGCGCTGCTCGTGGACGGCGCCGTCCTGGAGTCGAACCTGGCGACGATGGCCGCGGCACTCCCCGGTGACCGGCTGCGCCCCCA
>DATJTU010000102.1:0-15409 GCA_035503015.1 Acidimicrobiales bacterium
ACTGGACCTTGCGGGCCTTCTTCAGGTTCTGCCGCGCCGCCTCTTTCTGCTTCTCGGTGGCCATCGCGACCTCCTTCTCGGTGGACGACTCCGTCGGGTACTCCTACCCGCGTTGGTCCTCGGATAACGGAATTGTTGACGCGCACCTTTGCGGTTGCAAGGGGTTCACCGCCGGGCCACCGAGCGGACGCGATCAGGCCCGCCTGATTCGCTGACTACCGAACCGTCACGCGGGGTAAAGGCAACCGGGGACGAACGGGGTGTCGATGTCGAAGAAGCGAGAGTTTCCAGCGCAGTACTGCCGGACCGGGGTCCGCACCACCAACGACGCAGCGCATGTCTCCGAGCAAAGCCGTTGCGCCAGAGGAGAGCGCTGTCGTCCCGGATCGCAGGATCACGCCACCCGCGGGTCGGACACTGCGTTCCGCAAGACGAGGGGAAGCCTGGACCTGCTCGAACGGCGGCGCCGGCGACGGGCACACGGAGCGCCGTGGTTCCGCTCTGCGGCCGCTCCGGTGGGATGGATGTTGACGATTCTCGGCCGGCGCGAGTTCGACGCCCTCCGGGGTGGTCGTCGCCTTGGCGCGCCGCACCCAGCACCACGCTTCACCCGTGGCAACGCCCGCTGCGAGCACACCGCCATTCGGAGCGATCGCCAGCGCTAGGCGCGCCGAAGGGCCCGGAATCGCTCGCCCGTCATCCCTTCGGGTGCTCGTGGCGGAGGTGCTCGACCTTGGCCCGCTCGGCCTCTTCCTTGTCGGTGAAATGACCGAGGAGGCCGTGCGCCTTGTCGCTGCAGCGCGCCGTCCAGAGCATGTTCGTCGGGTCCTCTTCCGCCCGAATCTCGCCGACGAAGACCTCGGCCGCCTGCGCCATCGGGTTCCGCCTCGGGAGTTCTACAGAAGTCCGGCCCCGGGTTCCTACGAGCTGATCGCGGCCAGGTAGTCCCCCACCTGGCGCTCGGGCAGCTGCCGGGCCACGTCCGCCTGGCTGACGATGCCGACGACCTCGGCGCCGTCGATCACGGGCAGCCGACGGACCTTGTACCGCTTCATCACGTCCAGGGTCTCCTCGACCGAGTCGTCGGCGCCGATCGTCACGATCTCGCCTTGGTCGGCGAGTTGGTCCAGCGACACGCCGGCGGGGTCCTTTCCCGCGGCGACGACCTTGGTCACGATGTCGCGATCGGTCACCATGCCCACGAGACGGCCGTCGGGCTGACACACGGGTACCGCCCCGATGTCGGCGACGGCGAGCCGCTTGGCCGCGTCCGTTGCAGTGTCGGTTGTCTTCAGATACTCGATACCGCTCGTCATGATGTCTCGAGCACTGGTCATGGGTTCGCTCCTCTGTCCGTCGCTCCGCGCGGTCACTACCCCGTGCATACGAGGACAAACGATCAGCTAGACCGTCGCTTCCTTCGCCGGCAGCTTCTCGTTGACCTTGCCGACGGCCTCCGTGACCTGTTCGCTTGCCGCTTCCTTCGCGCGCGTCACCGCGTCGTCGACATCCGGGCGCTCGCGCAACGAGCGCGCCTTTTCTTCCAACCTCTTGTACGGCCCCGACCCTGCCCTCGAGCCGAGGATGAATCCGACTCCCAATCCGATCAGGAATGCCACCTTCTTCATTGCTTGACCTCTCTCACCCCGCATCGACGCGGTTCAGAGGTCTTTACCCACTTCGGGACCCTGCATGCCCGTGGGAGACGCGGCGGAGCCGCGTGCTCGGCACCGCGGTGACCCGGCGGCCGAGCTCGCTGCACGCCTCGGCGAACCAACCGGCGTCGCGCAGCGCGCACCCGTGGGCGTCGTTGTTGAAGAAACAGAACATGTCGTCGCGAGCGGGGAACGCGTCCGCCAGCCGGCGGGCCCAGCCCTCGAGCTCGTGGCGCTTGTAGCAACTGCTCGGCCGCCCGCGCCCGCGATGGAAGCGGACGTAGGTCCAGTCAGCGGTCCGCCACAGGGGCACCTCGACCGGGCCGCCGTCCGCCACGCACAGTGCCGCCCCCCTGTTCTCGAGCACGGCGCGGACGTCGTCGACGAACCAGCTCGCGTGGCGCGGTTCGACAGCAAGCCGCGCCCTGCCCTTGAACGCAGCCAGCGCGCTGTCGAGGCGCTGCGGGTCGGCATGCAGGTTCGGCGGGAGCTGCAGCAGGATCGGCCCGAGCGTCGGGCCCAGCCCCTCGACTCGTTCCATCAGCCGCGCCACCGGTTCGGCCGGATCCTGCAGCCGTTTCACGTGCGTCAGGTAGCGGCTGGCCTTCACCGCGAAGACGAAGTCCGGGAGCACGCTCTCGCGCCAGTGCACAAAGGTGTCGCGTTCGGGCAGCCGGTAGAACGCGTTGTTCACCTCGACAGCGGCGAAGCGCTCCGCGTAGTAGGACAGCCAGCGCCCCGTGCCCATGTGCTCGGGGTAGAAGAGCGGGCGCCATTCGGCGTAGTGCCAACCCGACGTGCCGATGGTGACCGTCACATGGGTCTCTTTCCCACTCGGAGCCAGCCGACGCCACACGACCTCTCATGACGCCTCATAACGCCACGCGACGCCACGTTTCACGACGGACGGCGGCGTCGTTATTCACACGGCGGCGAAGAACTCCGCCAGCAGTCGCGCCACCTCGTCGGCGTGGGTGATGATGCCGAGATGACCGGATCCCGCCACCTCGCGGTACTCGGCGCCCGGGATGGTCTCGGCCGCCTGGCGGGCGTAGCGCGGCGGCGAGTCGACGTCGTGCTCGAACGCGAGGACGAGGCACGGCACACCGACCTCGGGCCAGCGGGTCGTGCGCGCCGGGTCGGTCGACCAGGCGAGTGCCGCCTCGTACTGGCCCAGCCGCCCCGGATTCGGCCACGGCGGCAGCTCGCCGATGAGCGAGAGCCACGTGCTCACCGTCTCGGAGTCCTGGATGTCAGAAATCGGCAGGTACCGCAGCGTCTCGGTCGCGTAGAAGAGCGGCGGCAGGTCGTAGTCGAGGCGGGCCAGGTCGCGCTCGACCGTGGTGATGGCGATCTCCCACGCGGTCGGCTTGTTGGCACTGCCCATGAGCGCCGCGGCGCGCACCCGGTCGGGATGGTCGAGTACCAGCGTCTCCGCGATCCAGCCGCCCAGGGAGTGTCCGGCGATACGTACCGGGTCGCGCCAGCCCAGGTGGTCGAGCAGCGCGACGGTGTCGTCGGCCATCCCCTCGACGCTGTAGGGCGGCGGCGGCGAGGACGAGGGCTCGACGCCGCGGTTGTCGAAGGTGAGGACCGCGTAGCCGGCCGCGACCAGTGCCGGCACCAAGGAGAGGTGCCACGCCGCCGCCGGCTGCCCGCAGCCGGGGATGAGGACCAGTGGCTCGCCGTCGCCCGTGACCTCGTAGGCGAGCGTCGCCCCGCGCACGTCTGCCTCAGGAATGGAGCACCTCCGAGAGCAGCTTGGGCGCCACGTTGCGCCCGGTCAGCAGCACCACCGTCTGACCACCCTCGTCGGGCGCGATGACGCCCGAGCGCAGGGCCGCCACGCCGACGGCGCCGGCACCCTCGAGGACCAGGCCCATCTTGGTGGCCGAGAAGGCCATGGCCGAGCGGATGTCCGCCTCGCTGACCGTGCGCACCTCGACGCCGTGCGCAAGCGCCAGATCGACCGTCACGGCGCCGGGCTCGAGATTGCCGGCCAGCCCGTCGGCGACGGTCGGCTCGACGTCGATCTCGACGATGCCGCCGGCGGCGAGGGCCGTGCTCATGGAGGGCGACGCCTCAGACTCGACGCCGACGATGCGCACCGGGCGCCGCTCGAGCCCCATGATCACGCCGGCCAGCAGCCCCCCGCCCCCGCAGGGCACAACGACCGTGCCGAGGGTGGGCACCTGGTCGAGCAGCTCGCGCGCCACCGTGGCCTGCCCTGCGATGACGTCGGGGTCGTTGTAGGGCGAGACGTACCGGCTGCCCCCTTCTTCCGCGAGCTCGAGCGCGTACCGCTCGGCCTCGCGGTACCCCTCACCGTGGAGGACGAGGCGCACGTCGAACTGCTGGAGTGCGGCGACCTTCGCCGCCGACGCACCGGTGGGCACCACCACCGTGACGCGCGCGCCGAGCTTGGACGCTGCGTAGGCGACGCCGAGCCCGTGGTTGCCCGCCGACGCCGCGACCACCGCCCGGCCGGGCTCGGCTTCGATCGTCGCCGCCACCGCCGCCAGCCCGCCACGCACCTTGAACGAGCCGGTCGGCTGAACCGTTTCGAGCTTGGCGCCGACCGAGCCGCCGAGCTGAGGTGCGCCGATGACGGGGGTCACCGCGAGGTACTGCCGCACCGCCTTCCATGCGGCCTCCATCTGTGCCTGACCCGGCGGCATCACCTCGCGCACGGCGCCAGTCTGGCCGAGCCGCGCCTGGCATGCTGAACCTCGTGCGACCAGGAACCCGGACAGTCGACCGCGCCACCGTGACGGTCCACCCCGATGTCGACGCCATGGCCCGGGCGGCGGCGGACGAGACGCTCGCCGTGCTGCGCGCCGCGGTGGAGGCCCGCGGCGTCGCCCACGCGATGTTCGCCACCGGCAACTCCCAAATGGCCTTCGTGCACGCACTGGTGGCACAGACTGACGGCGTGCCGTGGTCCCAGACGGTCGTCTTCCACATGGACGAATACGTCGGCGTCGGGCCGGACCACCCCGCCGGCTTCCAACGCTGGATCCGTGAGCGCATCGTGGACCCGACACACCCGAAGGCTGCCTACTACGTCGAGGGGCTGGGCGACCCCGAAGAAGAGTGCGCCCGCTACGCCGGCCTGCTGCGCGAGCACCCCCTCGACCTGTGCTGCCTCGGGGTGGGCGAGAACGGGCACCTCGCCTTCAACGACCCTCCAGTCGCGGACTTCGACGACCCGCGCGACGTCAAGGTCGTCGAGCTCGACACGGCGTGCCGGATGCAGCAGGTCAACGAGGGCCACTTCGAAGGGTTGGCCGACGTGCCGGCCCACGCCATCACCGTGACGATCCCCGCCCTGCTGCGCGCTAGCAGGGTCATCGCCGTGGTCCCCGAGTCGCGCAAGGCGGAGCCGGTGGCCGCTGCGTTGACGGGCCCGGTGTCGACCTCGTGCCCGGCCTCGGTGCTGCGCACGGTCGCCCACGTCTCGATCCACCTCGACCCCGACTCGGCCCGGCTTCTCCCCGACTGAGCGCCTCCGGCGGGGGTCTCCGGGGTCCGGGCGCACCTGGTCCCCGCTCGCCCCATGGACTCGCCCATGAATTGGGCAGCGGTTGAACCCACGGCAACCGCATCGAACCCGCCGGGCAACGGGGGGGCAATGGCCGCGCCGTAGCTTGCGGGCACGGATCTGGGGGTGCCGGGCGTGACGCCGGCCCGGGCCGCCGGATGGAGGGGGCAGTGACGATCGCGATCACCACGGGCCGGCTCGAGCCGGTCACCCGGGAGGGTGCAGCGCCCGGTCGCCGCCGCCACCGCCGCCTGAAGCGGACCCTGCTGGCGATCGGCTGCGCGCTGCTGGCGCTCGTGCTCGCCGTCGGGGCGTGGGTCGGCATCAGCCTCTACCGCATCGACCGGGCCGTCCACCACGTCGGCATCCCGGCCTCGCTCCTCGCCCGCGGCAAGAACGATCTCTTGGCCATCGTGAAGGGGCCTGACCACAGCGAGCAGATCTTCGTGTTCCACCAGACCGACGGTCACACCAACGTGCTCAAGATCCCCAACGGGCTCGCGCTCCCGCTGCACGGTGGCGGCACGACGCCGATCGACACCCTCAGCCTGCACTCCCCGACCACGATCATCGCCGGGCTCGACCAGCTCGGCATCCCGGTCGCGCACTACGTCGGCGTCGACCTGCACATGGTCGACCCGTCGTCCAACCTCGGGATGCTGGCGACCGGCAAGATGTCCGTGACCTCGCTCTTGACCGACCCGACGGGCACCACGTCGCTGCTCGAACAGGTTGCCTCCCACATGTATCTCGGTCCCGGGACGCCGGTGTCGGCGGTCCTGTCCCTCATGAACGTGGCCACCAACGGCGCCGTCTCGGTCCCGACGGCCAAGGACGGCCAGGGTCAGGTCGTGCCCGGGTCCACCTTCGCGACGGTCATGCGGGGGTTCCTGTAGGGCCACTGCCCTCTCCGAGCCAGCGCTCGAGGAAGGGGACGGCGTCGGCGCCGTGCCACTGGTGGCCGCCGGCGAAGATGTCGTGCTCGAGACGGTCGCCGGCGCCGAGCCGGTCGTAGACGAGACGGAGGCGGCGCACGGACTCCGTCGCGGTGGCCACCGGGAAGAGGTCGTCGTCTGTCCCCGTCTCGATCAGCATCGGGCGCGGTGCCACCAGCGCGCCGAGGTCCTCGTGCTCGAGCCGGCCCAGCATGCCGAAGAGCATCTGCGAGCCGCACATGTTCCAGGGCATGCGGTGGCTCACCGCCCACGAGGAGAAGTAGCCGCTGACCACGCACGCAGCGACGCGCTCGTCGACGGCCGCGGTGAACAGCGTCATCGTCCCCCCGTAGGAGATGCCCACCATGCCGAGCCGCGCGGGATCGACCAACGGGTGGGCCGACAGGAGATCGAGCGAGCGGCGCATGTCCCAGATGTTCTGCGCCAACGGGTTCCAGCCCGCCATCGCGGCGTGGACGAGGTTCGTGTCGCACGCGTAGTGGTCCTCGGGGTTCCAGTCGAGCCGCTCGCCGAAACAGCGCAAATCCGGCGCCAACACGACGTAGCCCTGGCGAGCCAACTGCAGCCCGTAGTCCGCGTCGGGCATGTCGGTGTGCTCGAGCCCCACCACCTGGGACTTGCCGGGCCCGTGGCCGTGGACCGCAAGGATGGCGGGGCCGGGGGCCGCGTCACGCCGGGCGTCGGGGACGAGCAGGTACGCGGGGACCGACATGGTGTCCTCGGTGTCGAACACGATCTTGTCCCGGCGGTACCCCTCGCACTCGACGGATTCGAGCGTCTCGACGTTGAGCGGCACGGGCGCCGGCTCGGGGCCGAGGAGCCCGGCGAGACGGCCGCGGACGCGTGCGATCCAGGCGGGGACTGCCGCAGGGTCCGGGTCGCCTTCGGGGAGCGGATCCTCGTGGGTGGTGGCGGCCAGCCGGACCATCCACTGGTACCACGGCGAGTAGTTCCGCGTGGGCGGTGTCAGCACCAGGCCGCCGGCGCCGTCCGCGTGCTCGGTGGTGTCGTCGGTCATGACCAGCCGGCCCTTTCGTTCCGCCCACCTGGCGGCGGGACGTGCCCGCTCAATGTAGGCGGCGCTCTCCGGCATCGGCCGGGGGGCGGCCCCGCTTGGGCAGCGGTTGCGCCTTCTTGGGCATCCGGCCTGCATCGGTGAGCGCCCGGCGCAGCAGCACCTCGATCTGCGCGTTCACGCTGCGCAGCTCGTCGTTGGCCCAGCGGGCAAGCGCGTCGTGCACCGCAGGGTCCATCCGCAGGAGGACCTGCCGGCGCTCGCTCACGTATAGAGCGAGCCCGCGTTCACGACGGGTGAAGGGGGCTGGTCACCACAGAGCACCACCATGAGGTTGCTCACCATGCTGGCGGTGCGCTCCTCGTCGAGCGAGACCACACCGTCCTCGGTGAGGCGGGTGAGCGCCATCTCCACCATCCCGACCGCACCCTCGACGATCCTCGAGCGAGCGGCGACGACCGCGTTGGCCTGCTGTCGACGCAGCATGGCCTGGGCGATCTCGGAGGCGTAGGCGAGATGCGAGATGCGGACCTCCAGGATCTCCACGCCGGCCACGGCGACACGGTCCGCGACCTCGCGGGCGAGCTCGGCCGCCACCACGTCGGTCGACCCACGCAGGGAGCTCCCGGCGCCCGTGGTGTCGTCGTAGGGATGGCTCGTGGCCACGTGGCGCAGCGCGGACTCCGCCTGCACCGAGACGAAGTCGAGATAGTTCTCGACGGCATACGTCGACTTGGCGGTGTCGACGACCTGCCAGACCACGATGGCGGCGATCTCGACCGGATTGCCGTCGGCGTCGTTGACCTTCAGGTGGTTGGTCTCGAAGTTGCGGACCCGGACGCTCACCCGGCGCCGGACGGTGAGCGGGAGCACCCACCAGAACCCGGACCGGCTGACGGTGCCGACGTAGCGACCGAAGAACTGCACGACCGACGTCTCGCCGGGCGGCACGATCGTGAGAGACGCAGCGACGAGGACGAAGACGCCGATCGGCAGCCAGAGCAGGGACGGACGGTGCTGCGCCGCGAGCACGATGCCGGCGACACAGGCTGCCAGCAGCAGCACCCCGAACCAGCCGTTGAGTGCCAGCGCGGGACGCTGCGCGATGTCGACCCCGCTCCGCTGCTGTCCGGGTGCCGCCGTTGTCGTCGAAGTCGTCGAATCTGCACTGGTCATGATGCTCCCTCCATGTGATAGAAAAGTGATATCACATTTTGAGGCGGGTGAACAGTGCCCGCGCCGGCTACGCGGCAGGCCGCTTGTTCCCGTGGACCACGCACGTGACGAACACAACTGTGAGCGTCGAATCGTCTTCCTCGGGCTCGAAGCCGGTGGGCGGCCCTGATCCGTCTATCTCGTCTCGCAGCAAGGCAGACACCGTCGCCCTGTCCGATTGCTCGGTCAACGCGACCTCGAGCGGCAGGCGCAGCGAAAAGGTATTCGCATACGTCAACCCGGCCATGCCTCCGGGCACGAGGTCGGCCAACTCCGGCTCGAGAAAGCTCCTGACATGCGAGGGGTCGATCAGTCGATGGACATGGTCGAAACGGTCGCGTACCTCCGCAGAAGGAGGCACGATGTCCAACAGCACGATTCGACCACCGGTGCGGCACACCCGGACCATCTCTCGCACGGCGCCCGGCGGGTCCCCGAAGTGGTGGAGTGAGCTGCGGCAGAACACAACGTCGAAGGACTCATCGACGAAGGGCAGGCTCTCCGCGTTGGCCTCTTGCAGAACAACGTTGGTGATGCCGGCATCCCGCAGCCTCGCTGCACCCAGCTGCAACAGAGGCCGGGTCAGGTCGACGCCGAGCACGACTCGGACGCGTCCGGCGACGGATTCGGCCGCGTGCGCAGCACCGCACGCGACGTCGAGGACGGCCATGCCGGCATCGAGCGGGTCGATCCAGGCTTGGCTGCCCGAGCGGGTGGCGAACGGCGACTGGGGCCCTTCGAACAGCGCTGTCTGCCGTTCGAACGAGCGCCGGACGATCGCCTCATGACTCGGTCCACTCACGGCACCACCATGGCTCACGAGAGGACGCCCTGCCCGCTGGACCCCGACGGCCGGTACGAGCTCGAGGATTAAATCCTTCGCGCCCCGCCCGGGGCAGGGCGACCACACCGAAGGCCCTGATTGAGGGGTCGCCGTGCCTCGGGCACAATTGGCCCGTGACCCTCGCCACCTCTGTCTCCGTCCACCCGATCGCTCCTACCATCGGCGCCGAGATCGCCGGGGTCGACATCTCTGCGCCCCTCTCCCCCGACGTCGTCAAAGCCGTACGCGATGCCCTCAACACCCACCACGTCATCTTCTTCCGCGACCAATCGCTGACCGCCGAGCAGCAGGCTGACTTCGCGCGTCAGTTCGGGATCGTGACCGAGGCGCACCCGGTCCTTCCCTCCATCGACGAAAGCCCCGAAGTGCTCGCGATCGACGGCAAGGTAGACCGGGCCAGCTGGTGGCACACCGACGTCACCTTCCTCGAGACCCCGGCGATGGGCTCGATTCTCTACATGCTCGAGGCGCCCGAGGTCGGCGGCGACACCATGTGGGCCAGCCTGCAGGACGCCTATGACGGCCTGGCGCCGCCCGTGCGCGAGATGTGCGACAAGCTGATCGCCATCCACCACGATCCGTGGTTCGCCGCCGACGTGGCCGAACGCGGCGGCTACGAGTGGGACGGCACGTGGCGCGAGAAGCTCCTGCCCGCTCTGCATCCGGTCGTGCGGACGCACCCGGAGACGGGGCGGAACGGGCTCTTCGTGAACCGCCAGTTCACGCGCACGATCTTCGGGCTGTCGGACAACGAGAGCAACGCCATACTCGAGATGCTCTACAACCACTGCATCAAGCCTGAGTACACGTGCCGCTTCCGGTGGCGCGCCGGGTCTGTGGCCTTCTGGGACAACAGGGCGACCCTGCACTACGCCCTCGACGACTACGGCACAGCCGCTCGCTACGCCCATCGGGTGACCCTGCGCGGCGACAAGCCGTTCGGGCCGGCCATGCCGCTGCCCGCCGGCTGAGCGTCTTCCCGATGGCCGCGGCCGGGCTGACGGCCGACATCGGCGTCGCGGCCGTGGCGTTCGTCGGCACCAACGTCGACAACTGCGTCGTGACCGCCGCCATGGTCGCGGGGGCGCCCTTGGACCGGGCGCACCGCATCGCCGCCGGCCAGGTCCTCGGGTTCTGTGTGATCGTCGCGGCCGCGGCCGCAGGCGCGATCGTGCTGTTCGAGTTCTCCCCGGCCGTCGTCGGGCTGCTCGGGCTGGTGCCACTCGCCATCGGCACCCGCGGGCTGCTTGGGTTGCGGTCGCGGACGGCGCCAGCAGAAGCCGGCGACCCCCGACAGAAGGACGAGCCCGCGGGCGCGCCCAGTCGCCTCCGTCAAAGGGCCGTCGGCCGCAGCATGACCGCTGCGGCGCTCGTCACCATCGGCGCCGGTGGCGACAATCTGGCCGCCTACATCCCTCTCTTCCGTGTCGGCGGCGGTACCAGGATCGCGGCGATCGCCTTCGTCTTCGTGCTCGGCGAGGCCGCACTCACCGCCGTCGTGCTCTGGGCGGGGCGACATCGCAAGGCGCGCCTCGCCCTGGACAAGGTCGGCGCGCTCGCCGTGCCGCTGCTCCTGTGCGTGATCGGGGTCCTGGTCCTGATCGAGGCAGGGACCTTCTCGCTGCTCTGAGTCGCGCGAACCCTGTCCGAAGGCGACGAGGGGTCAGTCGTCGCTGACCTCGAACTCGTAGGCCCGGGAACGGGTCAAGGACGACTCGGCCGACCCAACCAGCCCGCTGCCTTCGGCGGCGTCGTCGCTGCCGCTGCCGTTGCTGACGCCGTTGCCCGAGCCGTTCCCCCTGCCATTGGAGGTGCCGTTGGGGACGGACCCGGCGGTGGCGTCGCTGCCGTCGACGAAGCCCATGAGCGGGTCGTGCATGACGATGCGGTCGCGCCCCTCGCGCTTGGCGTGCAGCAAGGCGTCGTCGGCCCGGCGCAGGCCCGCCGTGAGCTCCTCGCCCGGCTCGGTGTCGGTGACACCGAAGCTGGCGGTGAACTTGGGCAAGCCGCCCACGGTGATCGCGGCGTCGAGCTGGGCGCGCACGGTGTCGAGGGCGCGGCTGGCGTCGATGGCGCTGCAGTCGGGGAACGCGATGGCGAATTCCTCGCCGCCGTAGCGCGAGACGATGTCGCTCGTGCGCAGCGAGTCGCGCAGCACGCGGGCGAAGAGGCGCAACGCACGGTCACCGGTCTCGTGCCCGTACGTGTCGTTCAACGCCTTGAAGTGGTCGAGGTCCGCCATCGCCATCGACACGGGGTGCATGTGCTGGGGAACGGATGCCACTTGCTCGGAGAACGAGCGACGGTTGAGCAGACCTGTCAGCGTGTCGGTGGAGGCCTGCAGCTGCGTCTCTGCCATGACGCGCAGCAGGCCGATCCGCGCACCGGCCAACTTGGCCAGCGTGGTCAGGTCGTGCTGCTGGCTGTCCGCCACCGCGACGCCTGGCTCGCCCGTGGCGTGGATCACCCCCACGGTGCGGCCCATGATCGACACCGGCACGCACATGGCGGAGAGCCGGCCCTGAGGTCGCGCCCGCAGCTTCGGGCAGGCGTCGAGGTCGTCGCTGTCGTGGAAGATCTGTACCTGGGCCCGCCGCGCCGCTGGGCAGCGGTCGGGCGAGTCGACGCTGCAACACGGTGGCTCGCCGTCGGGACCAACACCTGCCATGCGCACGAGGTGGGCGTGGCTGTTGTCGGCGAGCAGCAGCTCGGCACCCGCATTCGGCATGACTGCGGCGAAGGATCGCTCGATCACGTCGATGACCTCGGGCTCGCCTTCGGCCATGTCGAGCGCGTTCGCCAGCCGGCTCTCGAACCGCTGGCGTTGCACCTGGGTCTCACGGATCAGGCCGTCGCGGTCGGCCGCCTCGATGGCGGAGGTCAGCTCCGAGGTCAGGGCCATGACCTTCTGGTCGGTCTTGCGCTGCTGACGGTCGCTGATCGAGACCATCACGTACACCAAGGGGATGAGGAGGCCGAGCAAGACCCCGATCGTCGCCAGGATGCGCCAGATCCCCGGCTCCACCGTGTCGCCGATCAGCAACGCCGGCACCACCAGCAGCCCCATCACCATGAGCCCGAGGACCGGGATCACAAATCGAAGCTGTCGCGCTCGCTCTACTTCGCCAACCCACTCTTCTTCGGTAACCATGCTTCGGTCCCTTCGACAACCGCCTGTGAACACCGCTCGGAAGGGTCCGCGCACTCCCGTCCAAACGATGGTTCCGCCAACTAGAGTTGTCGTCTGGACCGTCGACAATCTTTAGTCAATCCGTGTCAACTCCCGGTCTTAATTTCCCGTGTCTGACGGAGCGCGTACCGGCTGGGTTGTGATTCTCAACGGAGTGCCCCGAGCTGGGAAAACGTCCATCGCCCGGGCCATGCAGGCGGGCGAGCCGGGGTCGTGGGTGGACCTCGGCGTCGACGCCTCGAGGCGGGACACGCCTGCGCCCGCACAACCCGGCATCGGGCTGCGGCCCGGGGGCGAAAGGCCCGACCTCGAAGAGCAGGTCGTCGGCCTCTACGCCGCGCTCTTCGACGCGGTCGCCGCGGCCGCGCAGCGGGGCGATGACGTCGTCGTCGACCTCGGGCTGCACGACGCCTATTCGCAGCCTCGCCACGTCCGACGCGACGGAGCCGCGCGGCTCGCCGGCCTGCCGGTGCTCTTCGTCGGCGTCCGCTGTCCACTGGACGTGATCTGGCAACGCCGCGCGCAGACGTGGGGCCAGGACAGAGACACCGCGGAACCCGGACTGACGCAGGCGGTCCAGCGCTGGCAGGACGAGGTCCACACCGGTCACGCCTACGACCTCGAGGTGGACACGTCGCAGCGCACGCCCGAGCAGTGCGCCGCGCTGGTGCTCGCCCGCGTGCACGAGGGAACGCCGGGGACCGGCTTCTGGCGCGGGACGGACTAAGTGGCGCGGCGCCACCGGGATGCAGCCGCGGTGGCGTGCCCTCGTGCTGGCCTACTGGCCCGTTCCCCGGCACCGTGCTTGACTCCGTCGCACACGCGTAGGACGGGGAGGAGGCCTCCATGGAGGACCTGCACGGGAAGGTCGCGGTCATCACCGGCGGCGCCAGCGGCATCGGCAAGGCCGTCGGGTTGCGCGCCGCGGCCGAAGGGATGCGGATCGTGCTCGCGGACATTGAGGAGGACCCGCTCAACGAGGCGGTCGCCGAGCTCACGAAGAACGGCACTGAGGCGATCGGGGTCGTCACCGACGTCTCGGACCTGACATCGGTGCAGGCGCTGCGCGACCGCGCGCTCGACCGCTTCGGTGCCGTGCACCTCATCCACAACAACGCGGGCGTCGGCCTCGGCGGGCCGATCTGGGAGGTGAGCGAAGAGGACTGGCGCTGGATCCTCGGCGTGAACCTGTGGGGCGTGGTGCACGGTGTGCACACGTTCGTGCCGCTCCTGCTCGACCAGGGTGAGGGACACGTCGTCAACACCGCGTCGATCGCCGGCCTCATCGCAGCGGCCTTTCTCGGCCCCTACAACGCGACGAAGCAGGCGGTGGTCGCCATCTCCGAGACCCTGTTCAAAGATCTGCAGGCCATTGGCGCGCCGATCGGCGTGTCGGTCCTGTGCCCGGGGTTCGTCCAGACGCGCATCGCCGAGTCCGACCGCAACCGGCCGGTGTGGGCCCCGGATCGCGAGGTGGCCGGCGCGGCGCAACTGCGCACCGCCGTGCAGGACATGGTCGACGCCGGCATCCCGCCCGACGCGGTGGCCGACCGGGTGCTCGACGCGGTGAAGCGTGACACCTTCTACATCCTCACGCACCCTGAGCTCACGGCGGCGATCACCACGCGGTGTGAGGACATCGTCGAGGGGCGCCCGCCGACCCCGGCCGCCATCGCCTGAGCCCGTCCGGCGCTACCCCTGCGGCAGCGGCTTGTAGGGCTGCACTGTCACCCAGCAGGTCTGGACCAGCTTGCCGGACTTGGGGACCTTGCACTGCGAGGAGGGCGGGCTGTTCGTGTGCACCTTGACCACCTGGTACTCGACCGGGCCGTAGAACTTGTCGGGGCCGAAGGTCCAGATGGGCGACATCGTCCCGGGGTAGTTGGTGATCTTCGACATCGCCTCGACGAACGTCCGCCGGTTCAGGTTCGGCCCGGCGTCCTTCGCCGCCGTGGCGAACAACCGGACGGCGCCGCACCAGGCCTCGATGGGGCCCTGTTCCTCCAAGTAGAAGTACATGGTCCCCGCGATCGGCTTGGGGTGGTAGGCGTGCCAGGTCGTGTAACACGACCGCACGCCCGGGTCGTACCCGCCCTGGCTTTCGGGGCGGTTGTCGTCGATCCCGCCCAGTGTCTCCGTCGTCACGCCCTCCTGCCCGTTCAGCGCCTGGTTGTAGGGCTGGGGGATCAGGCCGAGCGCGATCTCGATCGACGACTGGTAGTCGCTCAACAGCAATTGGGGGAAGTACTCCTGCGAGGTCTCCGACGCCAGGTACGGGAAGAAGGCATTCTCGGGCAGTAAGGGGATGACGGATTGGATCCCGGCGGCTTTGAACCGCTCGACCGCCAGCTGCGCGTCCGAGTTGGTCGTCGAGGTCTCGTCCGGGTTGCCGGCCACCGTCTCGATGGTGGGCACGACATGCGCTTTCTTCAGGTCCGGCAGCACGTCGTCGTTGAGCGCCGTCTGGTCGGCCGCCTGGTCCGACACGACCACGCCGACCTTCTTCGCGCCGCCCAGGCGCCCGGAGCTGACTCCCCATTGCACCAGGGAGGCGAGCAGTGGCCCCATGTCGGGCCCGGTCCACCACAAGTAGGGCGACCCGCGGTCGGTCCAGTCGGTCGTCGCCGAGGACGCGCTGATCAAGGGGGTGTGCCCCTGCTGGGTGACGCAGAGCTGGTTCGTGCCAGTCCACGTCCCGATGCCGTCGACCACCGCGAACACCGCAGGGCTTCCTTCGGTCCACTGCTCGCACAGCGCCTGCATGTTGGCGTCGTTCGTCGGGTCGAAGCTGACGATCATCGGGTTGATCATCCGGCCGTTGATGCCACCAGCCTTGTTGATCTGGTTCACGTACAGGTGGATCGCCGCGCTCTGCTCGTTGAACTCCTTATCCTCTGCGAAGCCGAGCTTGCCCGCCAAGCTGTTCACCGAGACGACGGGGAAGACGACGTTGATCTGCGTCTTGGAGACCCCGCGTGCGCTGGTGCTCGCCT
>DATJTU010000103.1:0-5819 GCA_035503015.1 Acidimicrobiales bacterium
GGTCGAGACGAAGGCGTTCAACCAGCGCGGCGAGGAAGTCTGTTATTTCCGGCGCAAGGTCATGGTCTGGCGACGGGCGTCGGCTCCGCCGCGACAGCGTCCTTACGGCGACGACGTCTGGGAGTGACGCGCCCCGGCTGAGGGCGCCTCGGACCGGGCAGACATGGGGGTGACGCCAGGGAGCGGAGACGGCCGAACTGGAGGTCGCCACACTGCGGTGGCGCCACTCCCGGCAGAACGGGCACGTCGGTTCCGCCGGCGCCTCCTCGCGTGGGGAACGGAGCACCGGCGTGACCTGCCCTGGCGTCGCACCCGCGATCCATGGCGGATTCTCGTCTCGGAGGTGATGCTGCAACAGACGCAGGTGAGCCGCGTCATCCCTCACTACGAGCGCTTCGTCCGCGCGTTCCCGACCCCGGCGGCGTGTGCTCGGGCCAAGACCGCCGACGTCGTCCGCCTGTGGTCCGGGCTCGGGTACAACCGGCGCGCGTTGAACCTGCACCGTGCAGCCACGGCGGTCGTCACCGAGCACGGCGGCGCCCTGCCCGCGACCGATGCGGCACTGCGCGCCTTACCCGGGGTCGGCGCCTACACGTCGCGAGCGGTGCGATCCTTCGCGTTCGGCGAGGACGTGGCAACCGTGGACACCAACGCCGTCCGCGTGCTCGCCCGGTGCGTGGCGGGTGCACCCTTGACCGTGCGTGCCGCCATGAGCCTCGGCGACCGCCTGGTGGAGGCGGGAGACTCGTGGGAGCTCAACCAGACGATGTTCGACCTGGGCGCGACCGTGTGCACGGCCGCGCCGTCGTGCGCGGTGTGCCCGATGCGACGCCAGTGCGTGTGGCGGCGCCAGCCGGCGGACGATCCGTGGCGGGCGTCGCCAACGGCGAGGCCACAACGCGCGTTCGCGGGCTCCGACCGCCAGGGCCGTGGGCGGCTCCTCGATGCGCTTCGGCACGGCGGCGTGCGCCACGCCGAGCTTCCTGCCGCATGCGGATGGCCCGACGACAGGGCGCGAGCACAGCGGGTCGCCACTGCACTGGTCGACGAGGGCTTTGCGCGTTGGACGAAGTCCGAGGTGCTTCGCTTGCGCTGATCGTCAGTCTCTGCGGGTGCGCGAGACCTCGGTCACGACGCCGCGAGGAAATCCAGAATGCGCGCGTTGACGACGTCGGGGCGCTCGACGTGCAGGAAGTGGCCCGTGCCGTCGACGATCTCCATCGCCGACCCTTCGGCGAGGAAGTCGAGTGGCGACCCGATGGAGGAGAGCAACATGCAGTTGTCGTCGCGGCCGTGCAGATACAGGGTCGGTTTCGGGGTCGGGAGGAGCGACGCCGCTTGCTCGTCCGCCAGCTCTGGAACCTGGAGCGACGGGTCGTAGAGCGAGCGGTAATAGCTGATGGCGGCGACGATGTGCTCGGGATCGCCGATGGACTCCTTCACCTTCTCGACGTCCCAGGTCCCGTCGTAGCCGGGTGACCAGTCGCGCCAGAGATGGTCGATGAAGGAGTAGTCGTCGAGTGGTAGGGCGACTTCGGCCAGGGGCGAGAGGAAGAAGAACATGTACCAGCTCCGTTGGAGCTGGGCGTAGGTGAAGAGTGACATGCCGATGGACGCGGTCGGTGGCACCGCTGCGGTGACCGCTCGACGCCAGCGAGCCGGTTGGTGAGCCACCGCGCCGTAGGTGGCGAGCGCACCCCAGTCGTGGCCGATGAGCACCGCGTCGTCACCTCCGCCGAGAGCGTCGTGCAGCGCGTTGGTGTCCTGCACGACTGCGCCGATCTGATAGTGCCCGTCGTCGGGCAGTTGCGTGGGCGCGTACCCGCGCAGGAAGGGCGCCACCGCCCGGTACCCGGCGGATGCCAGGTCGGGCAGGAGGTAGCGCCACGTGTGCGCCGAATCAGGGAACCCGTGTAGACACAGCGCAAGCGTCCCGTCCTCGGGCCCGTCGGCGAGATAGGCGAACTCCAGCCCGTTGGCGGTGATGGTCCGTTGTTCCATGCATGAAGAACGTACTGCCCCATAGCGGGGTATCGTCAGGCCGGTGAACGTCACGTTCTACGGCGTGCGGGGGTCGTGCCCGTGTTCGGGGGATCGCTATCGGCGATACGGGGGGAACACGTCGTGCCTCGTCATCGACATCGAGGGCGATGAGCCTCTCATCGTCGACCTCGGAACCGGCCTGCGCGCGCTGGGCGACGTCCTTCAACGCGAGGTGCGCGCCGTCGGCACGCCGCTCCACGCGACCGCGCTCCTCACCCATCTCCACTTCGACCACATCTTGGGCATCCCGTTCTTCGGCCCGTTGCACGACCCGGGGGCGCGCCTCACCGTGTACGGGCCGGCGCAGCCCAAGGGGAGCCTGAAGGACGCGCTGCACGCCGCGGTCCAGCCTCCGGTCTTCCCGATCCACATGGAGCAGTTCCGCGGTGAGCTCATCACCGTCGACGTCGGTTCCGAGGACTTCTCGGTCGGGCAAGCCAAGGTGATGGCCCGGCCCATCCCGCACAGTGGCGTGACGCTGGGGTTCCGGATCGAGGCCGAGGGGCGGTCGGTGGCGTACATGTCCGATCACCAGGCCCCGCTCGACCGGCGAGCCGTGCCCGACGCCGTGCTGGAGCTGTGCCAAGGAGTGGACCTGCTCATCCACGACGGCCAGTACACCGACGACGAGTTCTCCGCCAAGGCCGACTGGGGCCACTCCACGGCGGCCTACGCGGTGCACGTCGCCGCCGAGGCCGGGGCGCACCGGCTCCTGTTGTCCCACCACGACCCGTCGCACACGGACCGCGAGCTCGACCGCATCCTGCACCTGGCGCGCCGGCTGCCCGAGTCGAAGCTCATCGAGGACGTCTCTTCCGCCCACGAATCCCAATCCGTCGACCTCGGTAAGGCCTAGGGGGGCAGGTCACCGTGTCGGGCCTCGACCAGGCCCGGTTCCGCGAGGTGCTCGGTCACTTCGCGACCGGCATCACGATCGTGACGGCCCTCGAAGAAGGGATCCCCGTCGGCTTCACCTGCCAGTCCTTCGCCGCGCTGTCCCTCGACCCGCCGATGGTCATCCTGGCGCCGGCCCGCAGTTCCACGAGCTGGCCGCGCATCGCCCAGGCCGGATCCTTTTGCGTCAACATCCTCGAAGAGCACCAAGAAGCTCTGTGCCGCGCCTTTGCCGTCTCGGGTGGTGACAAGTTCGACGGGGTCGGCTGGTCGCACGGGGTGACGGGGTCGCCCGTCATCGCCGGTTCACTGGCGGTCGTCGAGTGTCGCTTGGGCGACATCTTCGACGGTGGCGATCATGAGCTGGTGACCGGTCACGTCGTCGCCATGGACATCGGGGAGGGCAACCCGCTCCTCTTCTATCGCTCGGGCTTCGGTCGTTTCGCCCCTTAATCGGGCACCCACTACCGTTCCGCGGATGCCAGACCTCATTCCCTCGTCGGTCATCGATGACGTGGTGCTCGTGCGCCCCGACGTGCACGGCGACCAGCGCGGCCGGTTCGTCGAGACATATCGGCGGAGCTGGTTCCCGAGCGGCCGGGAGATGGTCCAGGGCAACCGGTCCGAGAAGCAGGCCGGTGCCCTGGTCGGGCTCCACTTCCACCGGTTCCAGGCCGATTACTGGTACCTCTTGCGGGGACGCGCCCGGGTCGTGCTCCACGACCTGCGGGTTGGGTCGAAGACAGACGGTGCGACCGAGGTGATCGAGCTCGACGAGGACGTCGACCAGGGTGTCTACATCCCGCCGGGTGTCGCGCACGGCTTCGCCGCGCTGACGGACATCCTGCTCACGTACCTGGTCGACAATTACTACAACCCCGAGGACGAACTGGGGCTCGCGTGGAACGACCCGGCGGTCGGCGCCGACTGGGGCGTCGGCGAGCCCATCTTGTCGGCGCGCGATCAGAACAATCCCCTGCGGGCGGACATCCCCGACGACATCCGGCCGCGCTTGACCTGATCCCCACGGGTTGATCGCCGGTTGATCTGCTCGAGTCGAACCCTCCGCCCCTGGGCGCACGGAGCGACTCGGAGGTCAGACGAAGCAGGCCGAGAGCAGGGAGATTTCCGCTCAACGCGAACCCGTCACGCAGGGCTGAACAAGGGGTGTCCCGCGGTTCAACTCGCCGGGCGAATCCTGTTGAATAGGGGGCGGTGCTGATAGGTGGTGTAGTCGGTGTCGTGCTGGTCGCCGCCGTGATCGTTGCCGCCTTCGTGCGGAGCCGTTCCCACGACGACGAGCACTCTGTGCAGCATTACCACCGCCAGCTCCACACGCTCGAGGAGATCCGGACGCACCCGACGCCGGGGCGCCAGGAGAGCAACGGCGACGCCGCGTTCCCCGCCAGCGCGTTCCGGGTAGCCGGGTCGACGACGGTCCGACTGACCGAACCGGGTCACACGCTCGTGCCGCCGGTCCCTCCGCCCTCGGTCCCGAACCCAGCGGAGCCGGTCAAGTTCGACGACGACGGCGCCGAGGCGATCGGGACCTCCGCGCCTTCGAACTCCTCCGAGGCCCCGGACTCTCCGGACTCCGCGCCGTCCACGTTCATGACCGGGAACCGGGACAAGGCGATGCACGGCATCAACCACCGGCCACGCCGGCTGGGCGGGCCCTTGCTCGCGGTCGCAGCGGTGGCTGTCGTCGTGGCTGTCCTCATCGCCACCGGCCTGCACACGAACGCCAACAACAAGCATCACGGCAAGGCGTCGGCCACGGCCACCACGACGCACACCACCAGCCCGCCGGCACGCGGGCATCCCACGACGAGCCGGCGGACGACGACCACCACGACCACCACACCACCGGCCGTCTCCGCACCACAGTTCGTGAGCGCGCATGCCGCCACGTACCAGGTGTCGTCACCGAACTACTCGCTCGTACTCGCAGCGACGACCGGTGAGTGCTGGGTGGAGGCCACCAACTCGACGACGGGCGCTGTGCTCTTCACGACGACGCTGTTCTCGGGTCAGTCACACACCATTCCTGCGACGGGCCCCGTCACCGTGATCGCCGGCGCGCCGGGTGCCTTCTCGGCAACGATCAACGGGACGGCAGTCGCGCTCCCGCCCGGCAACCAAGCGCCCTTCACGTTGCACTTCCTGATGGCCGGGGCGAGTGGCGCCTCGGGGACCACCGGCACGGGTGGCTCCGGGGGAACGCCGACCTCGGCGCCGACGACCCCGACGACGTAGGCGCCGCGGCCCACGTAGGCGACGCGGCCCACCGAGGCGACGAGCGCCGTCCGCCGAGGTCAGCCCGAGCCGGCGGCGTCGGGCGCGCCTGCGGCAGCGGCAGCGTCCGGGGTGTCCGAAGGCGTCCCGGCCAGGCCGAACGCATGGAGCAGGAAGGCGTAGACCAGGGCTTCTTCGCGCCAGGACTCGTAGCGGCCCGACGGCCCGCCGTGGCCGGCGCCGAGCTCGGTGCGGAGCAGGACCCGCGTGGTGGGCGAGAGGTGCCGGATCTTGGCGACCCACTTGGCCGGCTCCCAGTAGGCGACGCGAGGATCGTTGAGTCCCGCCGTGACAAAGAGGTCCGGATAGGTGCGGCGGTCCCCATCGGGATCCTCGGCCGACACGTTGTCGTAGGGGGAGTAGCCCAGCATCCGCCAATACGCGGCCGTGTCGGCTGCGGGGTTGCCCCACTCCTCCCACTCGCCGACGGTGAGGGGGAGCTCGTCGTCGAGCATCGTCGTCACGCAGTCGACGAAGGGGACCTCGGCCTCGAGCGTGTGGAAGAGCTCCGGCGCCTGGTTGGCGACGGCGCCGATGAGGAGGCCTCCGGCGGACCCGCCACGGCCGGCGAGCGCGCCGGGTCGTGC
>DATJTU010000104.1:0-6424 GCA_035503015.1 Acidimicrobiales bacterium
AACGGGTTGCCCGCGAGGGCGGCCGGGGCGCGGCCGGACGGATCATGGCCGCTGCGGAGCGACGGTGCGACCAGTCAGATTCCTCAACCCTTTCGGGTGGGGACCGGGACTCGGAGGAGGACCCGCTTTCGGGCGGGGCGACCTCTACGTCCACGTCCTGACCGAGACGCCGACCGGGCTGACGCCCGAGCAGGACGAGCTGCTGCGCCAGTTCGCCGCGTCCCGGGGCGAGGACGTGGCGCCTCCCGGGACCGGGGGCGGCCACGGCGAGGGCGTGTTCTCGCGGCTGCGGTCCGCCTTCGGCTGACGTCGCCCGACGTTGCCTGACCCCGCCCCCTCCTACGCCGCCATCACCGTGCGCGCCGCCGCGGCGGCGCAGGTGTTCGTGGACGACCCCGCGCAGCCCGTCCTCAGCGACGAGGACGCGCACCACCTCGGACGGGTGTTGCGCCTGCGCGCCGGCGAGGAGGTCGTGGTCTCCGACGGGCGGGGGCACTGGGCCAGGACGACCTGGGGTGGTGGCGGTGGTGGTGGCAACGCGGTCGCCCTCGAGCCGTTGCGGGGCGGGACCGGCCCCGGAGGCGACGGCAGCGTGCAGTCCGAGGCGAGAGTGGAGCCCGTGCTGACCGTGGCGTTCGCACCGGTCAAGGGGGAGCGGCCCGAGTGGGTCGTCCAGAAGCTCACCGAGTTGGGCATCGACCGCATCGTGCCGCTGCGCAGCGAGCGCAGCGTGGTGCGCTGGAGCGGCGCGCGCGGCACGGCGACCGTCGACAAGCTACGGCGCGTCGTGCGCGAGGCGGCGGCGCAATCCCGGCGGGTGTGGCTCCCCGAGGTGAGCGACACCGTCGGCTTCGACGAGCTGGCGTCGCTCGGCGAGCCGGGCGAGGTGGTGCTCGCGCAGTTGAGCGGCGACCGGCCGACGGCTGATCAGCACGTCGTGGCCGTCGGGCCCGAAGGCGGCTGGAGCACGACCGAGCTCGCCGCCGGCCTGCCGACCGTCGGGTTCGGCCTGAGCGTCCTGCGGGCCGAGACGGCGGCCGTCACCGCCGGGGCGCTGCTGGTGTCGTTGCGCACGGGCACGGTGGCCCAGGCCGGGGAGCAGGCATGACCGGCCCCGAGGTCCAGGCACGTCCGTGGTCACGACGGCGACCCTGCGGCCGGTATGTTCGAGGCGGTGATCAGGCACGAGCTCAGGCTGCAGGACAAGGGTGGAGCGCCCCGGGCGTGACCGTATGACCGACTGCCTGTTCTGCAGGATCGTCTCCGGCGAGGTGCCTTCGGAGAAGGTGTACGAGACCGACACGACGCTGGCCTTCAAGGACATCAGCCCCGCCGCGCCGCTGCACGTGCTCGTCGTGCCGAAGGAGCACATCGACGACGCCTCGACGGTCACCGCCGAGGACGGCCCGGTGCTGGCGGACATGTTGCTCAGCGCCCGTGCCGTGGCGGACGCCGCCGGCCTGGCCACGCCCGATCGGGGCTACCGCCTCATCTTCAACGTCGGGCCCGACTCCATGAACTCCGTGCCGCACCTGCACCTGCACGTGCTCGGCGGCGAACCGCTGAAGGGGCACTTCGGCATCACATGACCGCATCATGACCACGACCATGACCGCCGAGGTGTTCGTCCCGGGCAACCACCTCATGGCGGGCCTGCTCGGGACCCGTGACGAGCACCTGCGCCAGATCGAAGAGGCCTTCCCCGCCGAGCAGGTCGTCGTGCAGGGCAACCGGATCTCGGTTGCCGGGCCCGCCGCCGAGGTCGTCTCCCGCCTCTTCGACGAGCTCATCCTCATGGTCCAGTCGGGCAAGACGCTCGACTCCTCGATCATGGCCCGCACGATCGACATGGTGCGCGAGGACATCCGCCCGAGCGAGGTGCTGCGCTCCGAGGTCGTCCGCGGCGCGGGCGGCAAGACGGTCCGCCCCAACACCGCCGGCCAGAAGCGCTACGTCGACGCCATCTCGCAGAACATCATCACGTTCGGGATCGGCCCGGCGGGGACGGGCAAGTCGTATCTCGCCGTGGCCCAGGCGGTGCACTCGCTCCAGTCGCGTCAGGTCTCGCGCATCATCCTCACCCGTCCCGCCGTCGAGGCGGGGGAGCGCCTCGGCTTCCTCCCCGGCGACCTGATGGCCAAGGTCGACCCGTACCTGCGCCCGCTCTACGACGCGCTCTACGACCTGCTCGAACCGGAGGGTGCGCAACGCCTCCTCGACCGCGGCACCATCGAGGTGGCGCCGCTCGCCTTCATGCGGGGCCGCACCCTCAACAGCTCGTTCATCATCCTCGACGAGGCGCAGAACACGACGCCCGAGCAGATGAAGATGTTCCTGACCCGTATCGGCTTCGGCTCCAAGTGCGTGGTCACCGGCGACGTCACCCAGATCGACGTGCCCGGAGGCCGGTCCGGTCTCGTCGGCCTCGAGCCCGTCCTCGGCGGCATCGACGACATCGCGTTCGTGCACCTGACGCGACGGGACGTGGTCCGCCACAAGATCGTCGCCGACATCGTCGACGCCTACGAGGTGGCGGAAGGGGGGGCGGGTCACACCCAGTGACCATCGACGTGTTCGCCGCCGATGAGCAGCAGGCTCATCCGATGGACGTGGCCCGCTGGGCCGAACTGGCCCGCCGGGTGCTGGCCGCCCGCGGCATCAAGGGCGACACCGAGGTGTCCCTCCTCTTCGTGGACGAGGAGGCGATGGCGGCCCTCAACGAGCAGTTCCTCGGCAAGCCCGGCCCGACCGACGTCCTCTCCTTCCCCATCGAGGACGAGCCCGGGCCGTCGGGGCGCTCGCCCGACCTGGGCGGGAGCGGCCCCGGGACGTCACCCGACGAGGAGCTGCTCTCCTTGCTCGGCGACGTCGTGATCTGCCCCACGGTGGCCGGCCGCAACGCCGTCGAGCACGAGGTCAGCCTCGACGACGAGGTGGCGCTGCTCGTGGTGCACGGCCTCTTGCACCTGCTCGGGATGGACCACGAGAACGACGCGGAGGCCGAACGCATGGAGGCGCTGGAGCAAGAACTCCTCCAGCGCTTCTATCGGGTAAGCCAGGGGACGTGAGCGACACCGGCTTACTGGCCACGTCGGGGTTCCACACCGAGGACGCGATCCTCGTCGTCATCATCGCCGCCCTGCTCGCGGCCTCGGGCGTCCTGGCCATGGCCGAGACGAGCCTGACCCGGATGAGCAGGATCAGGGCCAAGGCCCTGCTCGACGAGCACAAGCGGGGCTCGCGCCAGCTGGCCCGGCTGGTCGAGAACCCGGCCGGGTTCCTCAACCCCATCCTGCTGCTGGTGCTCATCTGCCAGCTGGTGTCGGCCACCCTCGTCGGCATCGTGGCCGAGCACCTCTTCGGCGGCATCGGCGTCGTGCTCGGCATCGTCTTCGAAGTCGTCGTCATCTTCGTCCTCTTCGAGGCGGTGCCGAAGAACTGGGCGGTGCTGCACTCCGACCGCGCCGCGCTGCTCAGCGCGCCGATCGTCAGCACGCTGATCCGTATCCCGCCGGTCCGGTGGCTCTCCTCGGTGCTCATCGGCCTGGCCAACCTGATCATCAGCGCCACCGGGGAGGACCAGCAGTCGCACCACTCCTACATCACCGACACCGAGCTCAAGGCCATGGCCGACGTGGCGCACGAGGAGAACGTGATCGAGCGGGACGAGCGGACCTTCATCCACTCGGTCATCGACTTCGGCGACACCGTGGCGCGCGAGGTCATGACGCCGCGCACCGACATGGTGACGGTCGAGGCCGACGTGTCCGTGCACGTCGCGCTCGAGGCGGCGCTGGGCGCCGGCTTCAGCCGGATCCCCGTCGAGGACGAGGGCATCGACGACATCATCGGGATCGCGTACGCGAAGGACCTCGTGCGCGCCGAGCGGGTCGGCAAGCGCGACCAGTCGGTGCGCGACAACATGCGACCCGCCAAGTTCATCCCCGAGTCCAAGGAGGTCTCCGACCTGCTGCGCGAGATGCAGGAGGAGAAGTTCCACATGGCGGTCGTCGTCGACGAGTACGGCGGGACCGCCGGGCTGGTGACCCTCGAAGACCTGCTCGAGGAGCTGGTGGGCGACATCGTCGACGAGTTCGACGTGGAGGAGCCGACGGTCGAACGGTGCGACGACGGGTCGGTGCTGGTGAGCGCCGGGTACTCGGTGGACGACGCCGACGAGCTGCTCGGGGCCCAGCTGCCCCAGGGCGGATGGGACACCGTCGGCGGGCTGATGCTCGACCTCGTCGGCCGCGTGCCGGACAACGGCGACTCCGTCGACGTCGACGGGTTCCGCCTCACCGCCGTCGACGTGCGCGGCCGGCGCATCGGGCGGATCCGCATCGAGCGGACGGGCTCGGCCGAGGCCAACGGCGAGCGGCCCGACGGCGACGGGCGCGACGACGTCAAGGCCGGGCACAGGGGGGACACCTCCCGAAACGGGAGCTGACCGCCGTGCGCTCTGGCTTCGTCGCGGTCGTCGGCCGCCCGAACGTGGGCAAGTCCACGCTCGTGAACACGATGGTCGGGACCAAGGTCGCCATCACGTCGTCGCGGCCCAACACGACCCGGCACCGCATCCTGGGCGTCCTGCACGACGACGACGATGACGCGCAAGTGGTGTTCGTCGACACGCCCGGCATCCACAAGCCCCGCAGCACGCTCGGGACCCGCCTGAACGAGACGGCGACCGACGCGCTGGCCGACGTCGACGTGATCATGGCGGTGGTGGACGCGACGGCAGCGGTCGGTCCGGGCGACCGGACCGTGCTGGCGCGGGCGGTGCAGCAGGTGCTGCCGGCGCCGGGGCGCGTGCGGGAGGCGCAACCGGGCGCCAGCGGAGGGGCCGGGACCGTCGACGACGAGGACGACGAGGGCGACGAGGACGACGGCGCCGAGGACCGCCCACCCCGGCTCGTGGTCGTGGTGAACAAGATCGACCGGGCCCGCCCGAACCACGTGCTCGAACGGCTCGCCGAGGCCAAGGAGGCCGTGGACCTGCTCGGCGGGCCGGCCCGCGTCCCCGACGCCGAGTACTTCCCGGTCTCGGCGCGGACCGGCGAGGGCGTCGACGAGCTGCGGGCCACGCTGATCGACGCCCTCGAGGAGGGGCCGCCCTTCTTCCCGCCCGACGTCGTGACCGACACGCCCGAGGCGCTCTGGGTCGCCGAGCTCGTGCGCGAGCAGTTGCTGGCCAAGACCCACGACGAGCTGCCGCACGCGATCACCTGCCGGGTGACCGAGTGGGAGTGGCCGCACATCCGCGTCGAGATCATCGTCGAGCGCGACTCGCAGAAGGCGATCGTGATCGGCAAGGGGGGCGAGGTCCTCAAAGCCGTCGGCACCGCGGTGCGCGCCGAGCTGCCCGAGGGGGCCTACCTCGACCTGCACGTGAAGGTCGAGCGGCGGTGGCAGAACCGCGCCGAGATGCTCGACCGGCTCGGCTACTGAGCTAGCGGCCCTCGAGCGCCCGCCGCAAGAACGACTCGACCTCGGAGCGGTCGACCGAGCGCCGCATCGGAGGCAGCGTCGACAGCAGGACGCCACGGTAGGACGAGGTGGCGAGGCGGGGGTCGAGCACCGCCACCACGCCGCGGTCCTCCGCCGTCCGGATGAGCCGGCCCGAGCCCTGGGCGAGCAGCGTGGCCGCCCGGGGCAGGTCGACGAGCGAGAAGGCGCGGCCGCCCACGCGGTCGCGGCGCGCCTGGAGGAGCGGGTCGTCGGGGCGCGGGAAGGGCAGCCGGTCGATCGTCACCAGCGAGAGGGCGGGTCCGGGGATGTCGACGCCCTGCCAGAAGCCGAGCGTCGCGAAGAGACAGGACGTCTCGTCGCGGGCGAACGTCTCGAGCAGGCGCCCCTTGGGCAGCTCGCCTTGCTGGAGGACCAGATAGGGCAGCTCGGGTGCGAGGACCGCGGCCGCCGTCTCGGTCGCCCGGCGGCTGGTGAACAGCGCCAGGGTGCGCCCGCCCGCCGCCTCGATCAGCAGCCCCAGCTCCTCGTGCAGCGCCTCCTCGGCGCCGGCAGCGCGCCGGTCGGGCAGGTGCCGCGCCACGTAGAGGAGCGCGTGCGAGCGGTAGTCGAACGGGCTGCCGACGTTGAGCTCTTCGCTCGGGAACCGCTCGAGGCCGACCCGCTCCACGATGCGTGGCGGGATGGTCGCGCTGGTGAGCACCGAGGTGACCTCGCCCCAGAGCATGCCCGCCAGCGTGGGGCCGACGTCGATGGGGGAGAGCCGGAGCCGGACGTTGCGCCGGGTGCCGTCCACCCACGCGACCTCGTCCTCGGTGCGCCCGACGAGCCGGTGCAGGTCCTCGGCGAGGTGCGCGGCCGCCTGCAGCGTGCGCGTCTTGCGGCTGGAGCGGTCGGGGTCTGCGTCGCCCCCCGCCGTCGCGCCGTCGTCGGGGAGGAACGAGCGCTGCGCGCCGCT
>DATJTU010000105.1:0-5616 GCA_035503015.1 Acidimicrobiales bacterium
CCTTCGGTGGCGTCGACCTGAACGCGAGAGAGACCGCCCACAGCCGAACGGGGGACACACGGTGAGCACCGAGACGACGGAAGTGACAGAGAGGGACGTCGACGACGGCCTCGATCCGGTCCCGCAGCGTTTCTGGCGGCCGATCGGGACACAGCGCACCCTCCAGGTCGTGCTCGGCGTGTTCTGGGTGCTCGACGCTGCGCTGCAGTTCCAGCCGTTCATGTTCGGCCGTGGCTTCGTCGAAACCTTCATCCTGCCCAACGCCAGCGGCCAGCCTGCCGTGCTGTCGTGGGTTATCACCAATATCGGCCACTTCATCGAGCCGAACATCGCGGCGTGGAACACGCTGTTTGCGCTCATTCAGTTGGCCATCGGTCTCGGCCTTCTCTATCGGCCGACCGTGCGGTATGCGCTCGCGCTTTCCTTTGCCTGGGCGATCGGCGTCTGGGTGCTGGGCGAGGGCATGGGCATGGCGCTCACCGGGACGGCCAGCGCACTCACCGGCGCCCCTGGCTCGGTGCTCATGTACGGGCTGCTCGGGCTCATGGCATGGCCGACCGGGCGGGAACCCGACGACGACGCCGTGGGCGTCGCGTCGTCGGCCGCGGCACGTGGTGTCGGTGGTGCGGTGACGCCGCTCCTCGTGTGGGCCGGGTACTGGTCGCTTGCTGCGGTGTTGTTCCTGCTGCCGCAGAACCGGACGCAGTCGTCGATCTCGGGTGCGATCACCGGGATGGCGAGCGGGAACCCGAGCTGGTATGACCACGTCCTCAACAGCACCGGGAGCTCGTTCTCCTCCATCGGGACCGGCACCGCGTGGGTGCTGGCCGTCCTGTCGATTGTTATCGGTTTCGGCCCCTTGCTGAGCAGGCGCCCGGGCATCTTCCTGACGGCCGGTGCATTCCTCGCACTGGTGTGGTGGGTGCTCGGCCAAGGGTTCATCGGGGGCATCTTCACCGGGTCGGGCACCGATCCCAACACCGGTCCGCTCGTCGTCGTCCTCGCGCTGGCCATGACGCCGGCGTACGTCGCAGCCCCGTACGTGGGGCGGACGCCGTTGGTCGACGCGGCGCGCCGTCACGGCGTGTGGGTCGCGCTCGGTCTGGGCACCCTCGCTGGCGCGCTGCTCTTGAGCGCGCTCTATCCTGCACCGGCCGCGGAGTCGTCCAGTACGGCGATGGGCGGGATGACCGGCATGGCCGGCTCGGGATCTGCCGGGGGCTCGAGCGCGAGCACCGCGAGCTGCACCGGCCAAAATCACTCGGGGTTGGACGTCACGAACAGCCCGGTGATGGCCATGGGCGGGACCGTCAGGATGAACATGAACGGCGCCGACGCGAGCGCCGCCGCCGGGCTCAACTCGACGAAGGAGAACTGGCACTACACGGGACCAGCACTTCCCTCGGCCTTGTCCGAGCTCCTTCTCGCGAACGGTGCGAACGGCCCCGACCAGGTCCACATGGCACGGTCGGGCTGCGCTCCCGAGCCGACCTTCTCCGAAGAGATCAACGCCGTGCAGTACGTGCAGGCCACCAGCCACGCGGCGGCCTCGTATGCCACGCCGGCCGACGCCGAGGCGGCCGGCTACGTGGCTGTGAGCCCCACCGACTACCCGGTCGTCTACTACGTCAACCCGAGCATCGTGGCGCAGAACCAAGCAGCGGGACGCACGCTCGACCCGAGCGCGATCGACGGGCTCGTCTACGCCACGACGCCCGCGGGAGACCAGGTCCTCGCCGCGGCGATGTACCTCCTCCCGTCCACGTTGGCGACTGACCCGCCGATGCCCTACGGCTCGCTGGTCCAGTGGCACGAGCGCACCGGCCTCTGCGTTCCCGAGACCGCCACAGCGTCCACGCCGCTCACCATCAGCGGATTCGCACCGTGCGCTGCCGGCTCCACGCCGGGTCCGACGCCCTACCTGTCCATGGTGTGGCAGGTACCCGTCGCCGGAGGGCCACTGGCTATCCAGCCCCCCGACATCCAGATCGTTGAAGCCGCCACGATGCAGGCCGGTTCTTAAGACTCGCAGCCGCGCCGCCACAGCTCCGATCGTTCCTATATCCGGGGAACTTCACGAGGACGCATCCGGCAGAGGGGTTCGCCGGCGAATCAAGAGCTCAGCGCTCGGGGACCAGTTCGGACGCTCGCCGAAGTGAAGGGTGAAAGACTGCCTTCGTCATGGGTGGCGGTGAGAGGTAACTGGGCAAGGCTCTCCGATGCAGTGCACGAGCTTGCCTTCGTGACCAGCGTCTGTTCTTCCACATGACGACTCCTTTCGCGGTATGCACTTCCGTCACCGTTCACCGGCTTCGTCACTGTGCATGCTGCCCACCAAATGCGACAGGGACGTTCGTCCCGAACTGTCCGTGGCGAAGGTCCTTCTTCTACCCACCCGCACAGCGACCGGGCACGGCCTGGTCCGTCGTAACCAGAGTTGTGGACGACTCCCCGTGAGGGCCGCCGCCGAGCACACGGGCACCAGCGCCACGTCGGCACACGCGGCTCTCCTGCGAAGCTGCCGACCGTTGGCTTTTCAACACCTGCGAAGTCCACGACCTTGCTGAGGCCGTGTAACCGGCATAATGCGGCGCATGGCGGAACCCCGAGAGATTGCGGTTCCCCCACTCCCAGTCGCACGTTTGGCGCGCGCGTTGGGACCACGACGCACGGCGGAACTCCAACAATCTGCTGGAGACTCCCGCCGGGCCATGGGCTCCCTGAGGGTCTGGAATGTGAACTCCACTTTCACCGGAGGTGGTGTGGCGGAGATGCTGCGCCTACTGGTCGGCTATGCGCGAGGTTCCGGCGTGGACGCCCGTTGGGTTGTCATAGACGGCACGAGCGAGTACTTCGCCGTGACCAAGCGGTTGCACAACCGCCTCCACGGAGCGGCTGGGGATGATGGGCAGCTTGGGCCGCAGGAAACCGCTCTCTATCGGGCGGTCTTAGAGGACAACGCGGCCACTCTGCACCAACGAGTGGAACCCGGAGACATCGTGATGCTCCACGACCCACAGACGGCCGGTCTGGCCCGCCAACTCGCAGATCGCGGGGCACATGTCGTCTGGCGATGCCATATCGGCACCGATCGGACAAACGCCTATACGAGGGAAGCGTGGGATTTTCTGATCCCCCATCTCTCGGGGTGCTCTGCCTTTGTCTTCTCGCGCACCGCGTACGTGCCGCCCGAGCTCACGGGGAGCGATGTCTGGATCATCGAACCCTCGATCGACCCGATGTCGCCCAAAAACCGTTTGCTGCCTCGCGCTCGGATGACGGAACTGTTGACGCAGATCGGACTGCTGGACGGCCCCTCCGACAGCGCTCGACATTGTGTGCTCGGCGGCGCCGGCTCGTTCTCGCCCAACGACCGGCTCGTCCTGCAGGTATCGAGGTGGGATCCACTCAAGGACATGCTCGGAGTTATGCGCGGTTTCTCGGAATACGTCGCGGGCCCGAACACAGACGCCAAACTTGCGCTGATCGGACCCTCGGTCGAGAGCGTCGCGGACGATCCTGAAGCAGAAAAGGTGCTCGCGGAATGTCTGGAAACCTGGGCTGCGCTTCCACGTCGAGTCCGCAGTCACGTCCGGCTCGTGGCCCTCCCCATGCACGACGTCGACGCCAACGCGCTCGTGGTGAACGCTGCACAGCGCCACGCCAGCATCGTGGTGCAAAAGAGCCTGCAAGAGGGCTTTGGCTTGACGATCACCGAAGCGATGTGGAAATCGCGAGCTGTCGTCGCCTCAGCCGTCGGTGGCATCGTGGATCAGATGCCACCGGGTGTTGGCGTACTTCTGAAGGATCCAAGAAACCTCGAGAGCTTCGGCAACACCCTGAACACGCTGCTCGCTCAACCCGATGAAATCACACGGCTGGGGCGTCGCGCCCATCGTCACGTCCGAGAGCGCTTCTTATGTGACAGACACCTCCAGGAGCTGGCACGACTCATCGAGCACCTTCTCTCGAAGTAGAGATCTCTGCTTCAAAGACTCTTCCGCAAAAGGACGGACGCCACCACTGCGATCTGGCATCGGTCCCACTCTCCGGTGCGGTCGGATCCGATAAGAATTCGTCCCGCTCGACGCCAGGAACAAGCGCGTACTCGATTGAACTCGGTTCGCTAACCAAAGCGAGTACCCACCACAGCGCGTTTGCGTACCTGAGGGCCAATTCCGTGCCGTCCCATTCATAGAGGCCTCGATACACATGGTCTTCGTCGTCGCGCAGCCATAGCTTCGACACCAGGCCTGGAAAGCCGGCAAACAGCAAAGTGTTCAACACGCTCTCGGCGCGAAAGATCGCGTGAGCCCATCGAACGCCCCTGATCGCGCGAAGCCGAAATCTGACCGCCAGGTAGCAGGGCGTCCGCGGTGGGTCCCGTACGATCACCGTTTCGCGGTAGACCGGTGCGGACGTGCCATCGGCGAAATGGATGACCAATCCGACGTTGCGACGCGGCATGCGAAGACGCCCGCGGACAACGAGCCCCACGCTCCGGATCATCGATCGGACTGTTGCGACCACAGCGTCGAACAGGGGCAGAGCCGAACCGTGACCGACGACAACTTCGCCCGTGAGAGGTTCGCTCGTGTCGCCCGTTGGGTTATAGGTGCTCAGTTGCCCGCTTCGATCAATTCGAACAAAGGTCATAGCTTCAGAATGAGAAGAAACCGCGAACAGGACAAGGGGACCAACGTCCCGTTCGCGGTACTTTGCTCAGACCCACGCGCCCACGCCGTCGGGAAACAGCGCACCTGGGCGACCCGTCGTCTTGACCGGATTGTCCCATCTCGTGCCTTCGGCGTGACCTCTCTCGGCGACCGACGATGACCTTTGATGCGAGGTCATCCGAACGCACGACACCCGGCTCGCAACGCGAGCCGGGTGTCGGCGACCTCAGGAGGGATGTGCCCGGGCTATGCCGTGACAAGCGATCCCTTCGACGCGTGGCTCGGAAAGAGCTCTTCCTTCTCGGAGGTCCGGCGCGCGTGAACGAAGCCGAGGATCACCAGGACCGCCATCAGGCCAGCGAGGCAGAACGCCGCGATGGCGCACCAGAACGCGATTTCGGCGATCAGGCTGAACCCATAGGCCTCGAGCAGCAGGCCACGAAGCGTCGTTCCCTGGAAGACCGTCTGGACCTTTGCCTCAGCCGCGGTATAGGCAGGTGAGCCCTTGGGCAACGCCATTGCGGCCGAGCTGAGTTGCGCGTACGTCTTGCCGCCGCCGATCTCTGCGAGGTGCTGGTTGATGAAGTCATTTGCGTACACCTCGGCCTGCGGGCCAGTCAGCAACTGCTGCCCGGCGTATTGGGACACTGAGGGGATCATCGACGGTGTGATCTCGGTGCCCGCCTTGGGGTGGGCGAAGGCTGCAGCCGGTGGAAACGTGATCTGTTGCTCAGCCAATTGCGTGTGGACGTAGTCATTGGCGAAGTTCGCGCCTACCAGCAACAGCGAGCCTGCGACGGCCAGGACGATCACCACAGCAATACCCCCGGCGCTGGCCAGCATGTCAAAAACCTTGCGACGCATCTCTTTCTCCTTTGCTCGTGACCCCTCCGAGCGAGGAGATCTGCTCCCATCGTCACAATCTGAAGGGTTGCTGAGA
>DATJTU010000106.1:0-2681 GCA_035503015.1 Acidimicrobiales bacterium
GCGTCGGTCGAGATCGTGAACCCGGGCGGCACCGGGAGCTCGAGTACCGACGTCATCTCGGCCAGGTTGGCGCCCTTGCCGCCCAGGAGGTCCTTGAGCTCCATCGGCGGACGGGGGTGCGTGTGGTCGAAGTCGAAGACGTACGGCATCGGGCCTCCTTGCCCAAGACGTCAGGCCGCGTGTGGCGAGCGCGGACGCTGCGTGGTGTGGCCGTCCCGACCTGGGACGCGCCACGTCCAGACTACTTTCCCCGCGCCTTTCCCTCGGGCCCCTCGTCGTCGTCGGCGGGTGCGTTGTCGCCGCTGTCGCCGCCGTTGCCGGTTCGGGCGCCCGGCTGGCTGCGGGCCTCACCCATGCCCCAGCCCCAGTCCCAGTCCCAGTCCGCGATCCCGCGCATCTGGTGCTGGAAGACCTCTTTGGCCTGGCGCATGTAGTCGCGCACGACCTCGAGCTCCTCCGCCGCGAAACGCTGCGTCATCCGCCGCATCTCGTCCGCCACCGGCCGCTGGAGGTCGTCGAGGCGCTGCTTGGCCTCGGGCACGATCTCCACCCAGACCCGGCGCCGGTCCTCGCTGTCGCGACGCCGGGTCACCATGCCTGCGTGCTCGAGCCGGTCGAGGATGAAGGTGACCGCCCCGGTCGTGAGCCCGGCCTCCTCGGCGAGCCGGCCCGCGGTGATCGGCCCGAGCCGCCCAATAAGGTCCAGGCAGCGCATGTCGGTGCGGCTCAGCTTCAGCTTCTTGGCCAGCCCCTCATCGAAGTCGCTCGCGGCGCCGAGGTAACCCATGATCTCGCTGCGCAGTTGCTGACCGAGTTCCGATCGAGACTTCTGTCTTGACACGTAAATAACTTTACCACTAAGTTTCTTTGTCGATGGCATTTTCTCCGAATTCTTCGCTCGCCGTGGAGGCGCACGACCTCGTCAAGGTCTTCCCCCGCGGCAACGTGCGTGCACTCGACGGCGTCTCCTTCGCCGTCGAGACCGGCACCGTGCTCGGCCTGCTCGGACCAAACGGAGCCGGCAAGACCACGGCCGTGCGCATCCTCTCGACCATCCTCGAGCCCGACGAGGGTGGCGGCACCATCCTCGGCCACGACGTGGCCAAGGAGCCCGAGGTGGTCCGCCGCCTCATCGGTCTGGCCGGCCAGTACGCCACCGTCGACGAGAACCTGACCGGCCGGGAGAACATCTACATGGTCGGGCGGCTCTCGCACATGAGCCGCCGCGACTCGCACCGCCGGGCCACCGAGCTCCTGGAGGCGTTCGGCCTCGCGGACGCCGGCGACCGGGTCCTCAAGACCTACTCGGGCGGCATGCGCCGCCGCCTCGACCTGGCGGCCGCCCTCATCGCCAGCCCGCCCGTCCTCTTCTTGGACGAGCCGACCACGGGCCTCGACCCCCAGAGCCGCCAGGACCTCTGGGGCGTCATCGAGGAGCTGGTGCGCGAGGGGACGACCGTGCTGCTCACGACCCAGTACCTCGAAGAGGCCGACCGGCTCGCCCGCGACATCGTGGTCATCGACCACGGGCACGTCATCGCGCAGGGCACGCCGGCCGAGCTGAAGGCCGACCTCGGGACCTCGGTGGTCTCGGTGTCGCTCGGCACGCGCGAGATCGTCCCGACGGCCCTCGGCCTGCTCACCCCGCTGACGCCGAAGGAGCCGGTGGTCGACGACATCACCATCGAGCTGACGGTGGAGAACGGTCCCGCCGTCGGTGCCGAGGTGTTGCGCGCGCTCGACGCCGCCCACATCCCCGTGACCGGCCTGGCGCTGCGCGAGCCGAGCCTCGACGACGTCTTCTTGAGCCTCACCGGGCACAAGACCGAAGCCGAGAGCGACGACGAGCGGGCCGCCCGCAAGCGCGGCCGCCGGCGCGGGTCCGACGCCGAGGGCGAGGACGGCGCGAGCGGTGACGGCGCGAGCAGCGACGGCGCGAGCAGCGACGGCGCAGGCGCAGAAGGTGCGAGCGCGGACGCCTCGGGTACAGACGGTGCTCGTCCGGGTGGCGGCGGCGACGGCGCGGACGGCGTCGGCGCACACAGCGGGACCGGCCCCGGCACGACCAACGGAAAGGACGCCGCATGACCACTGTCGCCCTCCCCCAGTTGAACGAGCAGGTGTCCCGGCCCGGCGGCAGCCGGGCGAGTTGGGCGGTCCAGGACACGCTCACGGTGACGTGGCGGAACCTCAAGGCGCTGATGCGCACGCAGGAGCAGGTGTTCTTCGCCGCGATCCAGCCCATCATGTTCACGCTGCTGTTCGTCTACGTCTTCGGCGGCGCCATCCACACGTCGGTCCCCTACGTCGACTACCTCATCCCGGGGATCTACGTGCAGACCGTCGCCTTCGGCGCGGTCACGACCGCGGTCGGGCTCTCCGAGGACCTGTCCAAGGGGCTGATCGAACGCTTCCGGGCGCTGCCGATGGCGCGCTCGGCCGTGCTCGGGGGCCGCACCACCGCCGATCTGGTGCGCAACATCTTCGTGGTCGTGATCATCAGCGCGGTCGGGTTCGCCGTCGGCTTCCGGATCTCCACGAACTTCGGCCTCTTCCTGCTCGGCGTCCTGATCGTGCTGCTGTTCAGCTACACGCTCTGCTGGGGCTTCGCCACGGTCGGGCTCTCGGCGCCGAACGCGGAGACGGCGCAGACGATGGTGTTCCCGATCCTGTTCCCGTTC
>DATJTU010000107.1:0-4516 GCA_035503015.1 Acidimicrobiales bacterium
CACGTCGACGCCGGGGGGCACGGTGCGGTGCACGCCCTCGACCCTTCCCACCAGGCCATCGGCGAGCCGGTCCCGCAGCGTGGCCACGCGGGCGGCCGCGGCGCGGCGATCGCCGGACACGAGCCGGAGCGCGGTAGCGAGCCCGACTGCGCCGGCGACGTCCTGGGTCCCGCTGCGCCGCTCGCGCTCTTGTCCCCCGCCGTGCTGGCGCGGGCCGAGCACGACACGCTGGTCGACCGCCAGGGCGCCGACGCCGACCGGGCCGCCGAGCTTGTGCGCGCTGAGCGACACCATGTCCGCGCCGCCGGCGACAGCGGCCAGGTCGAGCCACGGCGCCGCCTGCACGGCGTCGCTGAAAACGAAGGCCTGGGGCGCGCGGCTGCGCACCGCGTCGACGACGTCGGCCACGGGCTGCACGACGCCCGTCTCGTTGTTGGCAGCCATGAGCGCCACCACCGTGGTGCGCGAGGACAGCGCGCGCGCGAGCGCGTCGGTGTCGATGACGCCCGCGGCGTCCACCGGCAGCTCGCGAATGTCGGCACCCGCCAGCTCGGCGGCGCGCGCCGACTCGCGGACGGCCGGATGCTCCACCGCAGAGGAGACCACTACTGCCTCGCCCTGCTTGTGGAGCGCGACCTCGACGACGCCGAGCACAGCCAGGTTGGCGGCCTCGGTGCCGCCCGACGTGAAGACGATCACCGCGGGGTCGCGGCCCATGAACGCGGCGACCTCGTCGCGCGCCTCTTCGAGGAGGCGCCGGGCCCGCTGTGCCGGCGGATGGCTTCCCGTGGGGTTGCCGAGCGGGCCGTCGGCCGACGCGTGCACCGCGGCCATGGCGGCTGCCACCTCCGGGCGCAGCGGCGCCGTGGCGGCGTAGTCGAGGTAGGTGATGGTCGGCGCGGCCGCGGGCACAGCAGTGGTCCTAGCCGATGTAGACGGTCTTGGCGTTGGTGAACTCCTTCAGGCCGAGCTCGGAGAGCTCGCGCCCGTGCCCGGAGTGCTTCACGCCGCCGAAGGGGAGCTCGGGCGTGGACGCGACCATCGCGTTCACGAAGACCGCGCCCGCCTCGATGCCGTCGATGCAACGCGCCCGCTCGCGCTCGTCGTTGGTCCAGACGCTCGAGCCGAGCCCGAAGGGCGTCGCGTTGGCGGCGTCGATGGCTGCGTCGAGGTCGGGCACCCGGATCACCGTCGCCACGGGCCCGAAGATCTCGACCTGCGAGACGTCCATCTCGGTCGTCACGCCGGAGAGGACGGTCGGGGGGAAGTACCACCCGTCACCGTCGGAGACCTTGCCCTCCGCGTGGACGGTGGCGCCGGCACGGCGCGCCGCGTCCACCTGGCGTACCAGCTCGTCGCGCTGGCGCTCGGTCACGATCGGACCGACGTCGGTCGCCGGGTCGAAGGGGTCGCCGACGGTCAACGCGTCCATCGCGTCGGTGAAGCGCGCGAGGAACTCGTCGTAGACGTCGTCGGCCACGATGAACCGCTTGGCGGCGATGCAGGATTGGCCGTTGTTCTGCACGCGGGCGGTGACGGCGGTGCGGACCACCGCATCGAGGTCCGCCGAGGGGAGCACGACGAAGGGGTCCGAGCCGCCGAGCTCGAGCACGGTCTTCTTCAGCGCGTGGCCGGCTGCCCCGCCCACCGCGATGCCGGCGTTCTCGCTCCCCGTGAGCGTGACCGCGGCGACGCGGGGGTCGGCGACGATCGCCCCCACGTCCTCCGCCTCGACGAAGAGGTTCGAGAACACGCCCTCGGGGAGGCCAGCGCGCCGGAACAGGTCCTCGATCGCCAGCGCCGTCTGCGGGACGTTGGGCGCGTGCTTCAAGAGCCCGACGTTGCCGACCATGAGGGCGGGCCCGGCGAAGCGGATGACCTGCCACAGGGGGAAGTTCCAGGGCATCACGGCCAGCACCGGGCCGAGGGGCTGGTAGTGCACGTACGACGTCGACGCCGAGGACGCGATCACCTCGTCGGCCAGCAGCCCTTCCGCGTGCTCGGCGAACCAGCGCAGCGCGTTGGCCGACTTGGACACCTCGGCCTTGGCGGCGGCGAACGTCTTGCCCATCTCCGTCGTCATGGTCCGGGCGAGGTCGGGGACCTCGCCCTCGAGCAACTCGGCAGCGGCGATCACGTGGCGCGCCCGGTCCTCGTAGGACCAGCGCTTGTACTCGGCGAAGGCCGCGACGGCACGGTCGAGGACGGCGTCGACCTCGGCCGGCGTGTGGTTGGGGAACACCTTCTCCTTGACGCCGGTGGCCGGATTGATGGTGGCGAAAGGCATGGCTTCCGTTTTATTCGCTTTCAGCCGCCGGCGAGGCCGAGATGCTCGGGCACCGAGCGGCGCACGAGCTTCCCGGTCGCCGTGTGCGGGAGGTCGCCGGCGGGGATATACGACTTCGGCCGCTTGTACGGGGCGAGGTTGGCCGACGCGGCGGCCCGCAGGGCCCCCTCGGCATCGGTTGCCGCCGTCCCGTTCTCGGGCACGAAGGCGGCGCACACACGCTGGCCCCACTCCTCGTCGGGCAGTCCGAAGACCGCCACCTCGGCGATCCCGGGCACCGCCGCGAGCACGTTCTCGACCTCGGCCGGGTACACGTTGACGCCGCCGCTGATGATGAGGTCGTGGCGGCGCCCGGTGAGATAGAGGTAGCCGTCGGGGCTGAGGTGCCCGAGATCGCCCACCGTGCAGGCCGGCCCGCGCCAGGCTTCGGCGGTGGCCTGGGGGTTGCGCCAATACGCGAATCGAGCGAACTCGGGCATGTCGGCCCAGATGATGCCGTCCGGACCATCCGGACCGTCGGACTCGGGGGCGTCGGTGTCGCCGACGGGCTCGACGAAGAGGCGGCGGCCCGCGCGGGCGCGCCCGACGCTGCCGGGGTGCTCGAGCCACTCGTCGGGCGCGCACACGGTGAACTGCGCCTCGGTGGAGCCGTAGAACTCCCACACCGTGCCCGGGTTGGCCCGCGCCATGACGGCGCGCTTGAGCGACTCGGGACACGGCGCGCCGGCGTGGGCCAGGAGGCGAAGCGAGTCGAAGCGCTCGTCGGGACCGAGGTCCGGGCACTGCAGGATGCGCTGGAGGTGCGTCGGCACCAAGAAGGCGGTGCTGGGGCGGTGGCGGCGGAGCGCATGGAGGGCGGTCGCCGCATCGAAGCGGCTCACGATGGCCAGCGACCCGCCCGCCAGCAGCGTGTTGGCCGAGAAGCGGATCGACACGGTGTGGTACATGGGCGAACACACCAGGTGGAGGTCGGCCGGATCGAAGTGCCAGACGGACGCCTCGTCCTCGTAGACGGCGCGCGCCGTCGCCTCGTCCCAGATCCCCGTCGTGACGCCCTTGGGCCGCCCGGTCGTGCCCGACGTGTAGTGCATCGGGCGCGTGAGGGGGAACGGCGCCAGATCGGCGGGCGCTGCGCCCTCCCCCGCCGTCAGCGCCGCGAGGTCCGCGGGGGTGAAGATGCGCGCGACCGGCTCGGCGTCGTCGGCCAGGAGATCGCGCTCGGCCGCGGTGAGCGTCGCGTTGAGCAACACGGGGATGAGGCCGACGCGCGCGGCGCCGAGCACGGCACAGACGAGGTCGGCGGACGAGCCGAGGGCGAAGGCGACGCGATCGCCTTCCGCGTAGTGACGGGCGAGCAGCGCGCCCGCCGCCCTGCGCTGGCGCGCCTCCGCGTCCGCGTGAGTGAGCAGCTCGACGGTGGGTGCGGCCGGCACGGGCGCAGCGTACGCCCGGTCCGTGCCACCATTGCCCGTCGTGCAGGGCGACGGCGACACCGAGGAGCCTGTGGCGCGGGCGACGGCGCTCCTGGCCCAGGCGCGCCGCGTCGTCGTGCTGACGGGCGCCGGCATCTCGACGGACTCGGGGATCCCCGACTTCCGCGGGCCACAGGGGGTGTGGACCAAAAACCCCGAGGCCGAGAAGATGGCCACGCTCGACGCCTACGTGAGCGACCCCGACCTGCGGCGGCGGGCGTGGCAGAACCGCCTGACCTCGCCCATGTGGGACTCCGAGCCCAATGCGGGGCACGCCGCCCTCGTCGCGCTCGAACGCAGCGGCCGGCTGGACACGCTGGTGACCCAGAACGTCGACGGCCTGCACCACAAGGCGGGGTCGGATCCGGCGCGGGTGATCGAGATCCACGGCACCGGTCGCGAGGTGGTGTGCCTCACGTGTGGCGACCGCCAGCCGGCCGAGCCGGTCCACGAGCGGGTGCGCGCCGGCGAGGCGGATCCCGCCTGCACGGTCGTCGACACGAGTGGTGAGCCCTGCGGCGGCATCTTGAAGTCGGCGACGATCAGCTTCGGCCAGAGTCTCGTCGCCGAAGACCTGTTCCGCGCCGAAGAGGCGGCAGCCGCGTGCGACCTCTTGCTCGCCGTCGGCTCCACGCTGGGCGTGTTCCCTGCCGCCGGGCTGGTGCCCGTCGCGGTCCGCCACGGCGCGGTGCTGATCATCGTCAACGGCGGACCGACCGAGATGGACACGCTCGCCGACGCGGTCGTCTACGGCTCG
>DATJTU010000108.1:0-5454 GCA_035503015.1 Acidimicrobiales bacterium
GCCCGGCGCGTGATCTCACCGACCAGGTGCCCGTACGTGTTCGTGTGGTACGCGTGTCGTGTGCCCGGTTCCCACCAGGACTCGGTCGCTGCCACTGCGTCCGCCATACGCCGCCAGTGCCACAGGTCGTCGTTGCCGAGCGGCGTGCGGATGGCCGGAACACCGGCGCGGTGGCACAGCGCGTGCCGCAGCGTCGCCGCCTCCTTGCCGCCGGCGGCGAACTCGGGCCAGACCCGCGCCACGGGCTCATCGAGCTGGAGCACCCCGCGGTCGACCAGCTGCAGCGCGGTCAGCGCGACGAACGCCTTCCCGACGGAGTAGTAGTCGACGAGGGTGTCGTGACGCCACGTCTCCCCGCGTGCGGCGGTCGTCCACCCCCCGACGAGGTCGACCACCGTGGTGCCGCCGAGCATCACGCACACGGCTGCGCCCAACTCGCCGCGTTCGGCAAAATTGCACGCGAACTGCTCACGCACCGCGGCGAAGCGCGCGTCGCACCGACCCGAGACGGGCGCGGACCCGTGCGCGCTGGTCACGGCGCCATCATGACCGGACGCGCACACCAGCGACCGCGTCAGCGGTGCGCAACATCTCGCTCGAGAGCGGCTCGAGACCGACCATCACGCCGAGCAGGCCCGTCGACACGCGCTCGACCACGCCCCACTCCCAGATCGCTGTCGCGTCGAGCCCGGTCCACCCGGCCAGTCGCAGCGCCCTCGACGCGGGGTCGCCGTCGAGGAGTTCGGTGGGGTCCTCGCGCATGATGATCCCGAGGTCGTACTCGGGTTCGGCGATCAACCCGTCGGGGTCGACCAGCTTGTAGCCCTCCCCCGCCCGCAGCGCGTTCCACTCGTGCACGTCGCCATGGACGAGCACGGCCCGGCCTGGATCGTGCGCCGCTTCCCGCCGGGCGGCGCACGCCAGCGCGTCATCGATCGCGGCGCGCGTGCACGGGCGCCCGAGCTCCTCCCACGCGGTCGGGATCCGCCCGGCCAGCCAGCGTGCCTTGTCTCTTCCGGTGGGCAGCCCTGAAGCCGGCGCGGGCCGCCACACTCGACGCGCCGCGTCGCAGAGGATCTCGTGGCGCCGCAGGAGCGGGACGCCTTCGTCGTGAAGCGACGGGCCGAGGTGCTCGAGCAGCAGCGCGCCGCGAGCTACGTCGGCTCGCAGCAACTCGACACAGCCGTCGCCAGCGCACAGCCGCAGCGTCGTGATCTCGTGCGCCGCCGCGTCGCCGTCGCGCGGGACGACGAGTTTGAGGACGGCCGGGGTTCCGTCAGCGAGTGCAGCGCGCGCGACGAACGCCTCGGTCGCGTCGGCGTACGCCGCGCCGACGTGGATCGACCAGGCGCGCTCGAGCTCGTCGAGCAGCGCGGGCAGGGCCGCAAGCCAGCGCTCCGCGCCGACGCCTCGCGCCTTCGCCTCGACCACGGGTGGGACGTCGACGGTGTGCCCTGGCATACGACCGATCTTTCCAAACCGGAGCAGCGCGCCGCCGCAGGGCCGGCCTCGGGGGATCTCTCGGGGCCTTCGAGGCCCTAGGCCCGTACCCCGGAGCGATTGATGGCGGACTCGTCGGTGCCGAGGTGGGACTCGATGACCGCCGTGAATTACGAGGACGCGCCTCCGGCCTGCTCGGACAGCTGCCGCAGGATGGGTACCCAGTGGGCCAGGTCCCTCACCGCGAGCCCGCCGACCTTCCCGCTGTCGTCGGCCCGGCGCAGCGTGACGGCGTCCTCCGCCCACGGCAGCGCGCGAAAGGCGGACACCTCAGCCTCGGTCATCGCCCCGCCCTGCCGGCCGAGCGAGATCACGCTGTCACTCGAGAGCACGCCTCCGTAGGCGCCCTCGGTCGCCACGAGGTACCGCTTCGCCGACACGTGCAACGCGACGATGCCGGCGACCCGCTCCCCCAGCGCGTTCCGGACGGCACCGGCGCCGTCGCCGGCGTGCGTCTCGTCGGTGCCACCGTCGAGCAGGTGCCCGATGTCGTGCACCAGCCCTGCCGCAGCCAGCTCGGCGTCGGTGGGAAAGTCCCGCTCCAACAACGCCGCCGTCTGGAGCGCGTGGTCGAGCTGGGACACCGCGCCGGCCGGGCTCAACAGGTGGTCCGTCCCCGTCGTCAGGACGGCGGCGATCTCGTCGACACTCAGGTTGGCGGCGGTCGGCACGGCACCATTCTCCCTCGTTGCGCACTCGCCGGGTACGGTGACCGCCCGTGCCCTGGCAACCCCCGCCCCGAAGCCCCTGGACCGAGAAGATGATCTCGCTCGGCCGCGGGTTGGGTGACGACGGGCGCTCCATCGTCTCGCTGCAGCCCGACGACCTGCGCGCGGCAGTGATCGCCACCACGGGGCTCGACGACTTCGGGGACACCTGGTGGGAAGAGCCCTTCCGTCGCCTGTGCACATCGATAGAAACCGAAGCCCGGCTCCACCTGCCGGGCCGGATCCGCGCCCGCGGCGAACTGCAGTTGATCCTGCAGAACCGGCTCCGCATGGTCGACCTGTGGAAGCGGGAGCCGGCGGTGCTACGCGAGCAGGTCCACGGCCCGATCGTCGTCACGGGTCTCGGCCGCTCGGGCACCACGCTGCTCCACGAGCTGTTGTGGTGCGATCCGGACAACCGGGCGCCGTTGCTCTGGGAGATGCTGCACACGGTGCCCTACGACGACGCGTCGGGTGACTTGTGCGACGACGAGATGCGGCTCATGGACGAGATGGTCCCGGCCTTCACCGCGATGCACGAGAACGGCGGGCGGCTGCCGACCGAGTGCATCTTCATCTTCGCCCATCAGTTCTCGAGCGACATGTACACGGGCGAGTTCAACGTCGCCGACTACACGATCTGGAAGAGCGCGCAGGACCAGTCCCCGATCTACGATTGGCACAAGCGGCATCTCCAGACCCTCCAGTGGGTCACCCCCACCGAGACGAGGCGCTGGGTCGTGAAAGCTCCCTCGCACCTCTCCGCCCTGCCGCTGGTCTTCTCGACCTACGCGGACGCGCGCGTGGTCATCACACACCGGGACCCCCTCCGCGTCATCGGCTCGCTGGCGGACCTCATGGCGACGCTGCACTCCATGCACTCCGAGCACGTCGACTACGACATCCTGGTCGAGTTCATGGCGATGGGCCTCGAGCTCCAGATGGACGAGGTGGCCAAGGAGCGTGACGCCGGGCTGATCCCCGAGGACCAGATCGCCGACGTGGTCTACCGCGATCTCGTGGCCGACCCTGTCGGCGTCATCGAGCGGCTCTATGCCGGATGGGATCTGCCCGTCACGCCGGCGTTCCGCGCCGCGCTCGAGGCGTACCTCTCCGCCCGTCACACCGGCCGTGCCGGCAGCCACGACTACTCGTTCGCCGACACCGGACTCGACCTGGCGTCACACCGCGCGCTGGTCGCGCCCTACCAGGAGCGCTTCGGAGTGCCCTCCGAGGTCTAGGCGAGGCTGTCGAGCTTGACGAGGTCGGCCGTCGGATGCGGCGGCCCATCGGCCAGCACCCAGCGCACGAGCATGTAACCCTCGAGCCGGCCCCCCGTGTCGAGCCAGTTCTCGACACCAGGGTCGCTCGGCGCGATGACGAGCCGCCAGGAGCCGTCGTCGGAACGCACCGCCCGCTTGTTGTTGAGGTTCGTGGTCGTGTAGCGGTAGTCGTAGCTCTCCATCCACGGCGAGGTCAGGGTCAGGCCCCAGTAGAGGAACGGCTTGTCCGGCTCGTGGACCGTCACGACCAGTGCTTCGTCCTTCTCGAGCTTGAAACGGCCGCCGTGATAGGTCATCTCGGCGTTGGTGTGGGTGCGCACCTCGTCCTCCTGTGCGGCCACGTGTGCGGAGCCCGCCTGCCCACCGAAGGTGTTCATGTTCGCGGCAGCGTCGTGCCACATCTGCGTCGTGCCACATCTGCTGGGCGGTGGCGCCCACGAAGGTGAGGAACATCGCAGCAAACTCGAGCTTCGGCGCCAGCTCTTCGCTCGAGAGAAGCGGGGGCGGGATGGTCTCGCCCGGCTCGGGGACCACCTCGATGCACAAGCGCGAGAACTTCTCGGGGCTCTTCTCGAAGTAGGTCTCCCTGATGGCCAACTGCGCGGTGCCGGGCTCGAGGACCACCGAATTGCGAGGCGGCGGGTCGGGCATGGACGACGGCGGCGCGATCAGGATGTCCACCTCGCCCTCGGGCCCCAGCTCGAAGGCGTCGATGTGCGTCTGGGTCTGCGTGCCCGTCCGGCCCCCCACCTGGCCCTGGCCGAACGCAGTCCCGAACGTCATCCCGAGATAGGCGCAGTCGCCGCGGGAGCCGGTCAGACGATAGGTGCGCGAGTCGTCCAGCACACTGAAGAGGTAGCGGACGTCAGGGTTGTCCACCAGGAGCTTCTTGTACTCGTCCTGGAGCAGGAAGATCTGGGGGTGGAGGGGGTCCGAGCCCTCGACGATCCAGTCGAGCGCCAGGCGGGCCAGCCGGGTCACCCAGCGGTATCCCTCGGCGATCTCCACGTCGGTCTCGGGGACGCCGGTGGCGGTGTGCACCACGTCGAGGGCCGCGGTCTGCGCCTGCACCCAGGCCTCGAATGCCTTCTCCAGCCGTTCGTCGCGCATGAGGCGACGCTACCCGTGTTGGGAAGGGGTTTCCCCGCCCGCGGCGCACCCGGGTAACTTCGCGGCGAGTTCACACAGGAGCGCGACGTGACCGACACCGCCATCGATACCGCAATGGACAGCGCTGGGACCGAGGAGCTGTTGAGCGACCTCCGGGCCTGGCTCTCGGACAACTGGGACCCTGACCTGACCGTCGGCGAGTGGTGGGAGCGCCTCGGCCTGGCCGGGTGGGCTGCCCCGGGACTGCCGACCAACGCCTACGGCAAGGCCATGGCGCGGTCGGACACGGTCCTCGCCCAGCAGGAGGTGGTCAGCTTCGGAGCCCTCGGCGCACCGGCGGGCCTCGGCCTGCTCCTGGCCGCCCCGACCATCGCGGCGCACGGCACCCAGGAGCAGATCGACCGCTACGTCCGCGAGATCGTCACGGGCCAGAAGGCGTGGTGCCAGCTCTTCAGCGAGCCGCAGGCGGGCTCGGACCTGGCCGGCCTGCAGACCCGCGCCCTTCCCGACGGTGACGAATGGATCATCAACGGCCAGAAGGTCTGGACCTCCGGCGGCCAGTACGCCGACCTGGGCATGCTCCTGGCGCGCACCGACCCTGACGTGCCCAAGCACCAGGGCATCTCGTACTTCGCGTTCGAGATGCTCCAAGACGGGGTCGACGTGCGGCCGCTCAAGGAGATGACGGGCCACGCGCTCTTCAACGAGGTCTTCATCACCGACGCCCGGGTGGCCGACGCGGCACTCATCGGCGGACGCAACAACGGGTGGGCGGTGGCGAACACGACCCTGATGAACGAGCGCGCCGGCCTCGGCTCCGGCGGCGGCAACGCGGCCGGAGGGGGCCTCGCCCA
>DATJTU010000109.1:0-2879 GCA_035503015.1 Acidimicrobiales bacterium
GACAGCCACGCCGTCGGCCAGCTCGTCTACGGCCGCATCACCAAGCTGGTGCCCTTCGGCGCCTTCGTGCAGGTGGGGGACGGGATCGAGGGTCTGGTCCACATCTCGGAAATGGCCGCGCACCACGTGGACCTGCCCGAGCAGGTCGTCACCCCCGGCGAGGAGCTGTGGGTCAAGATCATCGACATCGACCTGCAGCGCCGCCGGATCTCGCTGTCGATCAAGCAGGCGGCCGAGGGCGGCGAGGTCTCCGAGGAGTACCGGGAGGCTTTCGGCGAGCACGCCTACGACGAGCAGGGCAACTACATCGGCTACGACTACGCCGAGGGCGAGTTCACCCCCGAGACCGAGGCGCAGGCGGCGTGGGCCGACTTCGCGTCTGAGGTCGGGACGCAGGTGCACCCGCCATCGGACGAGGGCGAGGCCGAAGGTGGCGGCGAGACGGCTCCGGCTCCGGCTCCGGCTCCGGCCGAGGCTGAAGCCGCTGCGCCGGCTGGCGGCGGTGACGACGCCGGCACGTCTACGGACAGCTGACGTCCCCGGGCCTCGTGGGCCCAGCAGAGCGCCGACAAAGTGAAGTTTGGGAGGCGGGTGTGCCCGTATGCTCCCGCAGACGCCGATCCGGGAGGCTGACATGAAGGAAGCACAGGCGCGCGACCTGCTCACCGCAGAGCGCCAACGCGTGGAAGGACTCCTGCGCGACCTGTCGGCGGCGCGCGTCGAGGAGCTCGGCACCGCGGCGGACACGGGCGACATCGCCGACCCGGCAGAACCCCTGACCGACGTGGAGAGCGACGACGCCGTCGCCGAGAGCCTGCGGACCCGCCTGGCCGCGATCGACCGCGCCGAGGCACGCCTGGCCGCCGGCACCTACGGGAAGTCGGTGCGCAGCGGCGCGCCGATCCCGGACGAGCGTCTCGAGGCGGACCCCGCGGCCGAGCTCACGGTCGAGGAGCAGGCGACCGCGGACGTCACCGCGGACGAGACGCTGGCGGCGCGCACGGTCGAGGAGGAAGCCGAGGACGAGGACGCCCTGGGGCGGTAGCGCCGCTGCGCGGACGCCGGCGACGGCGGCGGCAGCAGGAGGGGTGGACGACAATGCGTAACCCGGAGCTCGAGCGACTCGACGTGCTGGTCGGGGAGTGGACACTGGCCCTCAGCGACGCATGGTTCCTCGAGTCGCGCGACGTCGTCCAGGAGGGCCGGGCGGTCGGCCGATGGCTCGGCGACGCGTTCATCGAGCTCGAGGCCGAGCTGCAGGGCGAGCCGCTGTGGCATTTCGTCTTCGGGCGCAGCGACGCCAACGACGCGCTGGTGGCGCTCTACCACGACCCGAGGCCGACCTCCCGCGTGTTGGCCGTGACCGTGAACGGTGACGAGTGGACCTGGTTGCGCGAGGACCCCGACTTCCACCAGCGTTTCGTCGCGACGGTGAGTCCGGACCGGATCGACGGCCGATGGGACGCGTCGGATGACGGTGGCACGACGTGGCGCAAGGACTTCACGCTCGTCTTCCAGCGCGTCACCGTGTGACCGATCCGCATCGCTCTGGCCCCGCTTTCGTACGCGTTCCGGTCTAACCTCCCGGACATGGCCGGGATCGGCCCGTTCTCACGCCGGCTGCGCGATCAACCGGAAGGACCGTTGCCGCTGCTTGCCGGGCCGGTGACGAACGGAGAGTTCGTTCCCGCCGCCCCGACCGCACAGGACCGGGCGGTCAACCGACTGATCAGAGCGTCGGTGGACGACGCGGCGCGACGGCGGGGAATGGACCGCAGGCGCTTTCTCCAGAGCGCGGGCGCGGTTGCCGTGTCGCTCGCCGCCTTCGAGCTGGCGGCTTGCTCGACGACGTCCAGCCCCCACGGGCAGGCGGGCGTCCGAGGCGCCGGCGGGCGCTATCACGTCCCACCGGCGCACGAGATCGAGTCGTGCCAGAAGGCGCTCCAGCCGGGCTCGTTCATCTTCGACGTCCACACCCACCACGTAATCCCCGGCGGCCCGTGGGTGCAGAACGCGCCGGAGACGACGTCGCTCGTGCTCTCGATGCTCCCACCGGGCTGCACCGACAGCGACCAGCTCGACTGCGTCGACCGTGCCAACTACCTGCACGACCTGTTCCTGGCCAGCGACACGACGGTCGCCGTCCTGACCGACGTGCCGAACTCGGGCCCGTCGAACGCACCCATCCCGTTCTCCGACGCACTCACGACCCAGCAGGTCACGAACGAGCTGACCGCAGGCGGGCTCAACCGGGTCCTGGTTGAGAACATCATCGCCCCCAACGTGGGCCCCGTCTCGAGCACGCTGGAGGAAATGTCGGCCGCCGTACAGCAGGGCCCGCCGGTCGCCTTCAAGGTGTACACGGCGTGGAGCCCGACGGGGCAGGGGTACTCGCTCCTCGATCCCACGATCGGGCTGCCCACCGTCCAGCACGCCCACGATCTCGGGGTCAAGGTCTTCGTCGCGCACAAAGGGCTGCCGCTGGTCAACTTCGACCCCGCCTTCAACCATCCGGGCGACATGGTCGCCCTGTCGCGTCAGTTCCCCGACATGCAGTTCGTCGTGTACCACGCGGCGTGGGACCCCTCGCACGTCGAAGGTCCGTACGACCCGACGGCGACCATCGGCATCGACACGCTGCTGGCCGCCCTCGACCAGTACAACGTGGCGCCCAACGACAACGTCTGGGTCGACGTGGCGACCCTGTGGCGCCAACTGCTGACCCAGCCGGACCAGGCCGCGCATGCGATGGGCAAACTGCTGAGCCGGGTGGGACCACAGCGAGTGCTGTGGGGGACCGACGCCATCTGGTACGGGAGCCCCGAGCCCCAGATCATGGCCATGCAGACGTTCGAGATCACGCCCGAGTTCCAAGAGGC
>DATJTU010000110.1:0-5958 GCA_035503015.1 Acidimicrobiales bacterium
CACCTGACGGCCGACGCCACCCCGGTGCGGGTCGGCCGTACCATCCAGGTCTGGCGGATCGTCCTCTCCGACGACGACGGGCGGACCATCTGCGAAGCACGCTGCACGCTCTCGGTCCTTGGCGCCCCTGGTGGCGCCGCCGGGGCTGTCATTCCCCCGGCCGCGGAAGGGTGAGGGCCGCCAATTCGGGCCGAATGGAATAGGCACGCACCTCGCACCGGCGTACTATGTCGGTGTGACCCCGGTAGGAAGTGGTTTCCCCCGTCCGTCCCTCGGGCTCATCCTCCCCGCCACCTTGCAGGGAGAACTGGTTCCTACCGAGGGTAATACCTCAGGTAGCACCGGCAGTGCCGCGACGCTCGTCGAGCTGTGCCGACGCGCGGAGGCCACTGGAGCCGATTCGCTGTGGGCGGTCGACCATCTGTTCTGGCCCCACCCCATCGCGGAGCCGATGACGACCCTCGCGGTCGCCGCCACGGCGACGACTCGTCCGATGCTCGGGACGTGCGTGCTGCAGCTGCCACTGCGCCCTGCGGCGGCCGTGGCCAAGCAGGCGACCGCGCTCCAACTGCTCTCGGGCGATCGCTTCGTGCTCGGGCTCGGCGTCGGCAGCCATCGCGCCGAGTACGAACGTGCCGGCGTCGACTTCGCCCGGCGGGGCCGGCTCATGGACCGCGGGGTGGCCGAGCTGCGGACGGCCTGGGCCCCCTCCCCAGGGGGGTACGGCCAGGACCCGCCGTCGAGCCCGATTCCACTGTGGTTCGGCGGGTCGAGCCCCGCGGCGCGCCGGCGGGCCGCCGCAGCCGGGGACGGCTGGGTGCCGCTCTTCGTGGCGCCCGATGACTACGAGGCGGCGCTGGCGTCGCTGCGCCAGGAGACCGAGGCGGCAGGGCGCGACCCTGCCGCCGTCGAGCCCGGCGTGGTCGTCTTCGCACGGGTGGGTGACGACCGGGAGGCACCCGCCGCCGGCGCGGAGTGGTTGTCGGCGCTCTACCGGTTACCCCCGAAGGCCTTCCAGCGGCACCTGGTGGCGGGATCTCCCGAGACCTGCGCCGCCGCCCTCGGGCGGTACGCAGACGCGGCTGCGCGCCACATCGTCGTCATGGTGGCGGGGTCACCGGCTGTCGAGCACTTCTCGCTCCTGCGGGCCGCCTTCTCCGGCGCGCCGCATCCGGGGCAGCAGTCCGCGCGCCAGCCCGCCTTCGCCGGGGTCTCGGCATGAGCGCGACCGACGTCGCCATCCTCGGGACGGGCATGACCGACATGGGCCGGCGCGACCAGTCGCCCGACACCATGGCCTACGAAGTCGCCCACGAGGCGCTCGGCGACGCCGGGGTCTCGCCGGACGAGCTCGGGCTCGTCATCGTCGGCAACGCCATGGCGGGACGCCTCAGCGACCAGGGTTGCATGCGCGGCCAGACCTGGTTGCGCAAAGCCGGCCTCAACGAGGCCGCGATCATCAACGTCGACAACTCGTGCGCCGGCGGGAGCTCGGCGCTGCACCTGGCCACGATGGCAGCCACCGTCCAGGACCGCCCGGTCCTCGCCCTCGGCGTCGAGAAGATGTGGACGGGCGACCGGGCGCAGACGATCGCGGGCATCGAGGACGGCTTGCCGGCCGAGTACCGCTACGACCTCCACGAGCGGCGCCACGCGGATGACAACCCGGCGGGCAGCATCCTGATGGGGCTCAACAACGCGTGGGCACAACGCCTCATGAACGAAGCAGGGGCAACGGTGCGCCAGATCGCCGCCGCGGCGGCCAAGGCGTTCGACCATGCGTCGCGCAACCCGCTGGCCCAGTTCCAGCGTTCGGTCACCGTGGACGAGGTGCTGGAGTCGCCCCAGGTGGCCGGCGTGCTCACCCGGCTGATGTGCAGCTCGTTCACCGACGGTGCCGCGGCCATCGTCGTGGCCGGCCCCGCCGTCCCGGTGCCGGCCTCGGCACCTCGTATCATCGGCTCGGTGGCGCGCTCGGGCAATGGCCTTCTCGACTATCACGACCGCCTCACCCAGGTCGCGGACGCGGCATGGGAGGCGTTCGGCTTCGGGCCCGACGAGACCGACCTCGTCGAGCTGCACGACGCGACCGCCGCCGAGGAGCTTTACGCGCTCGAGTCGCTCGGCTTCTTCGCGCAGGGCGACGCCGGGCCGGCCACCGAGGCGGGCGCCACGAACGTCGACACGCCCGGGCTCGTCGTGAACTCGAGTGGTGGGCTGGTCGGCCGCGGGCATCCCCTGGGCGCCACCGGCCTGGCGCAGGTGGTCGAGCTGGCCACGCAGTTGCGCGGTCGTGCCGGCGCCCGCCAGGTCGAAGGAGCCCGCACGGGTGTCGCCATCAACACCGGGGGGATCATCTACGGAGACGCCGGGTTCGTCGGGATCCACGCCGTCCGTGCCGGGTCCGCTGGGTGAATCCGCGGCGTGCGCGCCCGTGAGCGCCGTGAGGTCGAGGTGACGGCGCCATGAGGGGGATCAAGATCACCGGTTGGGGTATCGCCGTGCCCGACAAGGTCGTGACCAACGACGATCTGGCCGTCTCCCTCGACACGAGCGACGAATGGATCGTCGAGCGCACCGGCATCAAGGAGCGCCACATCGGCGGGACCACGTCGGGCCTCGCCATCGAGGCCGCGCAGCAAGCGCTGCGGTGCGCCGGGCGCACCGCCGGCGAGATCGACAACCTCGTGCTCGCGACCACGACGCCGGACTGCGTCGTGCCGGGGACGGCGCCCGCCGTGCAGCACGGCATCGGCATGCGCGGCGGTGCATTCGACCTCAACGCGGCGTGTTCGGGCTTCGTCTACGGCCTCATCACCGTGGCCGGCCTGATCGCGGTCGGGTCGGGCCCGGTCCTCCTGGTCGGCTCCGAAACCCTCTCGCGCATCACCGACATGGACGACCGCAAGATCGCCGTCATCGTGGCCGACGGGGCCGGCGCCGTGGTGATCGAACCGGTGGAGGGACCGGGGAGCCTGCTCAGCTGGAACCTGAACTCCGACGGCTCGCTCAAGCACCTCCTCAAGTGCGAGCACGGCGGCACGCTCTTCATGGACGGCAAGGAGGTCTTCCGCCGCGCCGTCCGGGTCGTCGTCGAGTCCGCGGAGCGGGCCATGGCCGACGCCGGCGTGTGCGCCGACGACGTGTCGATCATGGTGCCGCACCAGGCGAACCTGCGCATCATCCACGCGGCGTGCCAGCGCCTCGGGATTCCAGAAGAGCGCACGGCCGTCGTGATCGACCGCTACGGCAACACCTCGTCGGCCTCCATCCCGCTCGCGCTCTACGACGCCATCGAGTCCGATCGCGTGCACGACGGCGACACGGTCCTCATGACGGGCTTCGGTGGCGGCATGACGTGGGCCAGCGCGGTGCTGCGCTGGAGCGCCTGACCGTGACGCCAGGCGGAGGCGGGGACGGCTCGAACCCGACGAGCCTCTCGCTCGTCATCCTGGCGGCCGGACGCGCCAAGCGGTACGGCGGCTGCAAGCCGCTGGCGCCCGTCGGCACGCACGGCGAGGCGGTGATCGACCTCGTCGCCTCCGACGCCCTGGACGCGGGGTTCACCAGCATCGTGTTGGTGCTCGGACCGAGCACCGGCCCCGCCATCCGCTATCACGTCGAGCACACGTGGCCCGCCGCGGTCGACGTGCACTTCGCGGAGCAGCCGGTGCCGCTCGGCACCGTCAACGCGGTGCTGAGCGCGTCGGACTTCGTCGGGCCGACGCCTTACGGGGTGGGCAACGCCGACGACATCTACGGCCGCGCCGCCTGCGCGCTCTTGGCCCAGCACCTGCGCGCGACGAGCGACACCAATGCGCTCGTGGGCTACCGCCTCGCGGACGCGGTCGTCGGCTTCTCGCCGGTCACGCGCGGCATCTGCAAGGTGGGCGCCGACGGGAACCTGCTCGGCGTCGACGAACGGCGCCAGGTGACCCAGACGCCCGAAGGCCGCTTCGTTGCCGGGGACGGCCGCCAGCCCGAGCAGCTCTCGGGCGACGACCGGGTGTCGATGAACCTCTGGGGCTTCACGCCCGCCTTCCACAAGACGCTCCAGTCGGCCATGGAAGCCGCCGTCGACGCATCCGAGGAGGCCGAGGTGCTGCTGCCCGAGGTCGTGGCCCAGTCGCTCGGCACCAGTCCGTTCGCCGTGCTGCCCGCGAGCGGCCGCTGCATCGGCGTCACGCACCCGGGGGACCTCTCCTTGGTGCAGGCCGAGCTCAACCGCCAGGTCGCCGCAGGCGAGCGCCCAGCCCGCCTCTGGACGTCGCTCCGCTAGCGCGACCGACGCCGGCCGCTCCCCCACCCGTCCCAGCTCAGGCGGGCGGCCACCACACCAGTCGTCGCCACCGCAGGCACAACCGGCCTGAGCCTGCGCGGGGGTTGCAGCCCACCGCCGTTACCAGTGCATGGGGAACGGAAGGGCAGAGGACCGGAAGGGATCGGGCGCGCGCCTGGGCCCAGTGGCGAACCGGTGCCCAGACGCGACGCAACCCCGAGTAACCGTTCGGCCGAAGCCTCCCGTGCTCCTCGGGGCCACGTCGACGATGTGCCGCTGGCATCGCGCCGGGGTCGTGTCGGACAACCCCCGCCCGAGCCGGCCACGCTGGCTCCAGGGAAGCCACCGCAACGCACCACGGACCATCGCAGTGCGGATCCTCCAACCCACTCCGGTCACGCTCCCCTTGCGGGGTTCGCTCCCATCCCTCGATCCCGCCTTGCAGCGTTCTCTCGGCTTCCCGCCGTTCTGCCTTTCGGCGTCCCTTTGGGCTTCCCTCGCTCCCACCTTTCGGTGCTCGCTTGAGGTTCGGCGGGCTTTCGTCTCCGAACTGAAGACAGGTTGCGCCTCTCGCAACACGAGGTCAATGGACATTCGCGAAATCCACCCGTTCTCCCCACCTTTCTGGTGGTCATCCCCAAGAGGGCACGTCACCATCCCCAGCTCTTCCCCATGGCGGCAGCGCTGAGGTGCCCGCGAGGAGCATGATGACGCCGGCACCGCAGCTCCCGGGCGACGTCGGGCGTGGCCCTCGCCTTGACCGTCGCCGCCGTGTCTGGGTGGCCGTGGTCGCCGGCGTCGCAGCGGCGGCCGGCCTGGCCGCCGTCCTGGGATTGGGCGCGCTCAGCGCGAGCGCCCGTTCTGCTTCCGAGTCAGAGATATCTCCCGACGCCTACCTCTCGACCGGCGCGCTCGGCGCGGCGGCGGGCGACGCGGCGATCGGCTTGCGCACGCCCTACTACGAGCCACCGGCGCTGGGCGACCAGGCGAGCCCCGGGTTCACGATCAACTCGGGGGCGGACCAACCCGATCCGTTCATGATCCAGGCGGGCGGCAGCTACTACCTGTTCACGTCGGACGACAAGGTGCCCCAGAACGTGCCGGTCCGCTCGGGCACCGTCGTCGGGCACTGGGGCGGACCGACCGACGCGCTCCCTGCACCGCGGGCGTGGGCGGCACCCGGCGTCATGTGGGCGCCCGACGTGGCGCAGTTCGGCTCGCACTACATGCTCTACTTCACCTCGCAGCTGGCGGGCGTGTCGCCGTCGACGATGTGCATCGGCGACGCCGTCAGCACCGCCGTCGCCGGGCCGTATCTGGCCGCGCCGTCGCCCTTCATCTGCCAGCAGTCGCTCGGCGGCTCCATCGACCCCCGGGTCTTCGTCGACGCCGACGGCCAGCCCTACATGGTGTGGAAGTCGGACCAGAACGCCCGCTCGGACACCGCCGACACCCAGATCTACTCGCAGCCGCTCAGCGCCGACGGCCTGCACCTGCTGGGCCAGCCGTCGGTGATCTTCGGCCCCGACGAGGCGTGGCAGGGCCACATCGTCGAGGCGCCCCAGCTCGTCCTGGTCCGGGGCGCCTACTACCTCTTCTACTCGGGCGGCTGGTTCAACCAGCCCGCGTACTCCATCGGCGCCGCCCGCTGCGCCGGCCCGCTCGGCCCGTGCGCCGAC
>DATJTU010000111.1:0-2885 GCA_035503015.1 Acidimicrobiales bacterium
CGTCGGACTTGATGATCTCGCCCGATCCGGTGCCGCCGCCTGCCGTGCCGCGGGCCGAGATCGTCACCACGGACGGGATGACCTGGTTGGCGACCGACGTGACATCGCAGACGCTGACCTGGCCGGAGCTGGAACTGGCCGGGTTCGTGGTGCTCGCCGCCGCCGGGGTGGACGAAGTCGTCGCGGCCACGATGCCCGCGCCAATGCCGCCCCCGATAACCAGCGCGCCGCCGAGCGCCGCCCACGGGAGCCAGCGGCGCCCCCCGCGAGAGTGCTTCGCGTCGTTCACCTCGGCCCCCTACTCCCGGGCGAGCATGGCTTCGGCTTCGCGCGCCATGTCCACGTACGGTTCTCCGCTGACGTCGACAGCGACGCGCTTGATCACGCCGCCGGTGAACGACCAGGGCAGCGTGCCCGGATAGTCGTCGGTGACGGCCTCGCCGCTGTCCCTGCCCACGCACAGGCCCTCGCCGCCGAGGGCGAACTTGCCGGGCTGGGTCTTGATGCGCGCCTCGCCGACCTTGCGGTCGCCGTGGTAGAGCGACAGGATTCCGGTGGCCACGCCGGGCGGATCCTCGCCGTCCTTATCGAACGACGCCGAGAGGATCAGGTTCTCGCCCGTCGGCAGGTCCTCGGTCGCCACGACGTGCTGCTCGAACATGCCGACGAAGTTGTACACGTAGTGCAGCCGGTTGTCCTTGCAGTAGAGCGCGTGGCCGCCGAACCGGCAGCCGTGGGCGAACAGCACGCCCTGCGCCCCCGGGGCCGGGATGTCCACCAGGGCCCCGATCGCGTAGGAGCGGTTGCGGACGTTGACCGCCTGAGATTCCGGCACGTCGGCGGTGTCGGCGTAGTAGACGTACCGGTTGCGGGACGGCGACAGCTGGGGCCTGGGCGTCAGCACGATCTCGAGCGCCGCCCGGTCGTCCAGCGGGAAGGCGTCGTTGGCGCCCGCCTCGGCGAACCACAGGTTCACCATCTCCCGCACCTTGTCCGGCTGCTCGGCGGCGAGGTCGTGCAGTTCGGCCCGGTCCGTGTCGGTGTGGTAGAGCTCCCAGGTGTCGTCGTTGAAGTGGCTCCAGCCGCTGATCGTGGGGTGCGTGGTGATCGCCTTCCACCCGTCGTGCCAGATGGCCCGCGAGCCGAGCATGGAGTAGAACTGGGTGCTGCGCGCCGACGGCGCCGACGGGTCCTCGAAGGAGTACCGCATGCTCACCCCGTCGAGGTGGCTCTGCGGGTGTCCTTTGATCTCCTCCGGCGGCGTGACGCCGAGGCAGTCCAGGATCGTGGGCATGATGTCGATGGCGTGGTGGTACTGATGCCGCAGCTCGCCCTCGTGGCCGAGGATGGCCGGCCAGGAGATGACGCACGGGTCGGCGGTGCCGCCGTTGAACTCGTAGCGCTTCCACATCTTGAACGGCGTGTTGAAGGCCATCGCCCAGCCGGTCGGATAGTGGTTGTAGGTCTTCGGCCCGCCCAGCTCGTCGATCATCGCCAGGTTCGCCTGAAGGTCATCGGGAATGCCGTTGAAGATCTTGTTCTCGTTGACCGACCCGTCCGGTCCGCCCTCGCCGGACGCGCCGTTGTCGGAGACCACGATCACCAGCGTGTTGTCCCGCTGACCGGTCTCTTCCAGGTAGTCGAGCAGCCGCCCGATGTGGTGGTCGGTGTGCGTCAGGAATCCGGCGTAGACCTCGGCCATCCGGGCGTACAGCCTCTTCTCGCCCGCGGACAGCGAGTCCCACGGCTTGGTGTAATCCAGCGGGGGGAACGGCTGGCCGTCCGGCCCGGTCCGGTCCTGCGGGGTGCCGATCGGGTTGAGCGGCGGCAGCTCGGTGTCGGCCGGAACGATGCCGAGCTCTTTCTGCCTGGCCAGCGTCTGCTCGCGCGCCGCCTCGTAGCCCATGTCGAAACGGCCTCGGTAGCGGTCGCTCCACTCCTTCGCCACGTGGTGCGGCGCGTGACAGGCCCCCGGCGCGAAGTAGAGGAAGAACGGCTTGTCCGGCGCGATGACCTTGGCGTCCTTGATGAACTCGAGCGCCTTGTCGGTCAGGTCGTCGGTGAGGTGGTAACCCTCCTCCGGCGACTTCGGCTGGTCGACCGGATGGTTGTCGTAAACGAGCTCCGGGTACCACTGGTTGGTCTCCGCGCCGAGGAACCCGTAGAACCGCTCGAACCCGCGCCCGGTCGGCCAGTTCCGCCTGGACGCGGCGAGGTTCATCTCGTTCTCCGGCGTCAGGTGCCACTTGCCAAGGGCGTAGGTGTTCCAGCCCTGCTCGCTGAGGATCTCCGACAGCATGCCGTTCTCCGGCGGGATCGTGCCGCTGGCGTTGGGGAACCCGACCGCGGCCTCGGTGATGCACGCCATCGAGTTGCGGGTGTGGTTGCGCCCGGTCAGCAGGCAGGAGCGGGTCGGCGAGCACAGCGCGGTGGTGTGCCACTGCGTGAAACGGACACCGGAAGCGGCGATCCGGTCGATGTTCGGCGTCTCGACCGGTCCGCCGTAGCAGCCCATCGCGGAGAACCCCACGTCGTCAAGCACGATGTAGAGCACGTTGGGCGCTCCGTCCGGCGCCTTCGGCGGCTCGAACGGCGACCAGTCGGGCACCGAGTCGCGGATGTCAACGTTGATCGTTCCCTTAAACGACTCGCGTGTCATGCAGGCCTCCGTTGTCATTCTGATGTCGGCTGCCAGCATGTAGCGGCCATGGCGCGTTCTGCATCACCCGGGCCGGACGATGTCACCGGCGAGGCTGAGCTCGGCGTAGCTGCCGCGCCCGGCGACCTTCCCGTGCCGTAGCACGACGATCTCGTCGACCTGATCGAGGCCGTCCAGGTCGTGGGTGATGAGCAGCGTCGCCCGCCCGGCCGTCGCCCGCAGCAGG
>DATJTU010000112.1:0-6691 GCA_035503015.1 Acidimicrobiales bacterium
GTGAGCGAGGCTCGCCGGATCGGGCAAGCGGGCGTACCGGCTGATCCCGAAGCTGCGCAAGAGCACGTGCAGTGCCGCCATCTGCGCGGGTACGTCTTCTCCCGGGCCGGAGCTCTGGCCCAGGACGTAAATGACACTGGCGTCCGTCTCGACGGCTCGTTGCACCGGAACCGGCTCCAAGACCCCACCGTCGACGTGGCGCCGCCCGTCGATCACCTGTGGAGGGAACAACCCGGGCAAGCACGCGCTTGCGTAGAGCAACTCGTGCGCGGGTCCCTTCGTCCACCAGCGGGCGAGTCCCAGATCGAGATCGGTGGTGACGATGTGCACGGGGATTTTGGCGTCCGCCAGATCGTCCAGGGGGACCAGACTGCGGATGAGCGACCGGAGGGCCCGGGGATCGTAGATGTGGTCGCGGCGACGGATGATCCGCGCCAACGTCCGCGCCCGCCCGGTTCCGAAGATGTCGCGCCGGCTCAGCATCTCCCACACACGGGCCAGCATGCGCGCCTGTTCCATCCCCGGGTCGAGGGCGAAGAACGTCGCGTTGAGAGCACCGACAGAGCAGCCGACCACGACGTCGGGAAGGATCTCGCGCTCAGCGAGAGCACGCAGGATGCCAACTTGGACCGCCCCCGTGCTGCCGCCCGCCGGGAGGACGAAAGCGACTTCGGGAGCGCTCACAGCCTCTCTTCATGGGGCGAAGAGAGTGTCCGCGTCACGGTCAAGCGTTCGACGGGCCGGCCCACGAGCCACGTGAGCGTATGGTTCGGCGCGCGGTGCACGACGGGGCCGACGACACGGGTGAGGGCACTCGCCCGTTTCCCCACCACAGCGTTGATCTCGCCGTACCAGCCATCGAGTCCTTCTCGCCGGCATCGCTCGTCGACGCAGTGCAAGAGCGACAGGCCAGCCCAGGTGGCGAGCCGGTGTGGCAGCACGTTGATGTGCGCATGCGCGTTGAAGGCCGGTGCCGGGCTGCGTGCCATCACCCAGCCGTCATGCAAGCGATGCCGATGAAACCGGGAGAGGGACGAGCGCGGGTCGGTTGAGAGGAGCGTGCGCACCGAATAGAGGGCGTAACGTGCCGCCCGGGCGCGGACCCACCGCCGGTATGCGGCTTGGTCGGTACAGACGAGCGCAAAACCCACGATCTGTCCGCCCGCGTCCACGACCGCCGCGTTGTCGCGCGCGCGGTCCAAGTACCAGTCGAGACACAACGACTCGTAGCGGCCGTTGTCGGCCAACGGGAACGGGAGGGGGCGTCCCAAGACGAGCGTCTCTCGAAACAAGCGTCGCAGCTCGAGCTCGTCCTGCCCCCCGAACGGCCGCACGACCGGTTCGATGGTCTCGACCATGGCATCGCGCGTCACGCCGAGCCCACCCGCTCGTGCGCGCAGCGGTGCACGGCCAGGACGGACGTGGCCGCGCGGGACCATGGGAATTGCTCTGCCCGCATCCGGGCGCGACGGCGGAGGGCGTCACGATCGCTCGAGACGAGCATGGTGACCGCATCGGCCATGAGCTGGGCGTCGGGCGGCGCGGCGATCCCATTCCCGACTCCGCAGACCTCGAACCCGGCCCCGGACTCGGAGGTCACGACGGGGGTGCCGCACGCCAGCGACTCGAGGACGGCGAGACCGAAGGTCTCGGCGCGACAAGGGGCCAGCGTGACGTCGGCGGCGGCGAGGAGCGCGGCGACCTCGTGGCGGTCTGACACATGCCCGACGAAGGTCACAGGGGCCGTCTGCGCCCGCCGCTCCAATGTCTTTTGCATCGGCCCGGTTCCCACCATCGTCAAGTGGACGTCGATGCCACGCCGGTGAAGCTCCACGGCGACGTCGATGGCGCGTTCCGGCTCCTTCTCCTTCGACAGCCGGCCCACGCTGATCAGCTCCAATGCTGCTCGCCTGGACGGCGCACCGCCTCGACCTGCATCCGGTGAGAAGGTCTCGAGGTCGACACCCCACGGAACGACGGACACGTTCCTCGCCCCGATTCGCTCGAACTCCTGCGACGCGAAGCGGGACGGGCAGACCACGGCGTCGAAACGTCGGGTCAACCGCGCGTTCCAGGCGTCGGCCACCCCGCCGAGCGGCACGAATCCCGGCACCCGTCCTCGCAGAATGGCGTCGATCCGCTCGTGCGAAAGGAGCGTGCACGGGACGCCCCGGTCACGCGCCCACCGGGCTGCGGCGACCAACGTGGTCTTGTCGGAGACCTCGATCGCGTCAGGGTGCAGATCGTCCAGCAGTCGCAACACCCGTCGGGTTCCGCAGATCATCCGATAGCCCCCAGATCCGGGTACGACGGGAGCGCGAACGAAAATACGCGGCCCGCTCGCGGTCGCTTCCCGCCGATCGGCCGTCCCCGGAGCGATCAGGACGCGCTCGATGCCTTCCGACGCGTAGCAGCGCGCCAGTTCCTCCACCACCGTCTTGAGTCCGCCGGTGTACGGACCGTAGAAATTGGCGAGCTGCACTATGCGTGTCATGGGACGGCGCTACTGCTCCGAAGCACCATGGCGAGCCGGGCTGCGTCCGCGTACACCCGGCCGAGCTGCAGCGGGCCGCTCCCGAGCAGCGACTCATACGTGAGGGCCAGGGCGCCCGCACGGCGCGCGGCGTCGATTCCCTTCAATGCAGCGTCGCGAAGACCGGGCCGCAGCAGATCGTCGGGATGCAGCGCCAGACGCAACGTCACTCCGGGACGCACGAGCAGCTTGGGTGCATGGGTCATCAACGCCGCGCCCGCTCGCTCACCACTGCCGTTCGCCCGGTGGCAGAACACCAGCGCCCGGAGCTTGCGTCCGCTGTGCAGGTCGGTCACCGAGCTGTGGCTCGTGACGTACCGCAGTCCGACGCGACGCAGCCCACGGATCGCCGACGCCGAGGCCAACCAACCGGGTGGCGTGAAGCCGGTCGTCGTGAGGCCGTGTTCGGCCAAGACGTCGATCCCTCGCTGAGCCCGGTCGGCTGCCTGGTCTTCGTCGAGAGACCAGAACTCTGCGCAGCCCCGGGCGACGACGTTTCCGACGAGGGATCGCCCAGGTGATGCGTCGAAGCGTGCGGTGTGGTCCCATCCGTGCAAACAGATCTCGTGGCCTCGCTCCACGCACCCACGCAGCCAGCGAGCGAACTGCGGGTGGTCGGCCAGCTGCTTGTCTCGCCAGGGACCGGGGACGACGAGCAAGGATGCCGGGACCCCGCGCTCGTCGAGGTCGTCGACCCAGCGCCGCGACTCGGAGGCGGTGGCGGGGGAGACGTCGTGGAGGGATACCACCAGACGTGCCGGGCCGGACTTCACGCGGCCAACCCGCTCGACGAGGGCCCGTTGAGGAGCGCCTCGTAGTACGCAAGGAGCTGGTGGCCGACCGCCTTCCACGTGCGGTGCTCGACCGAAGCCCGGGCGTGCTCACCCATTGCCCGTCGCTGCCGCGAATCAGCGGCCAGGCTGTCCACGGCCTGTGCCATCAGCTCCGGTGCATCGGGCGGATAGAGCCACCCGTTCTGACCGTGGTGCACGAGATCCAACGGCCCACCCATGGCTGGCGCAACGACAGGAACCCCCGAGGCCAACGCCTCCTGAATCGCCTGGCAGAACGTCTCGTGAGGACCGGTGTGCACAAAGACGTCGAGCGTGGCCACCAGCGTCGCCAGATCGACGCCGTTGTGCCACCCCAGAAACCGGGCGTCGGGGAGCCGGCGCTCGAGCCGTGCCCGCGCTGGCCCGTCCCCGATCACCACGAGCTTCATTCGAGGCACGTCGGCCAGACTCTCGAGGAGCTGCACCCGTTTCTCTGACGCCAGCCGGCCCGCGTACCCGACGACGACTTCGCCTCGGGGGGCCAGTTGGCGGTGCACCAGCACGCTTCGACGAGCGGGGTGGAAGAGCTCCGTGTCCACCCCTCTCGGCCAGATGGCGACAGGATCGATCTCGTGGCTGGAGAGTTGCCAGGCGGCCGACGTCGACGGAGCAAGAGTCAGGTCGACGTGCCGGTGCGCTCTCCGTAACAGCTTCCACATGACCGGCTCGGCGAGGCCCGAGCAATAGCGACGGGCGAATCCGGCGAAGTCCGTCTGATAGATGGCCAGGACCGGCTTTCCCATGTCACGCGCGGCGTCGGCCACGGCAGGACCGAGTACCGCCGGCGCGGCCAGGTGCACGATGTCGGGCGAGAACGCGCGCAGGGCGCTTTCGATCCTCCCGCTGGGAATCGCTACCGGGAGGTCCCGATACATCGGGAGACGAACGGAAGGGATCCTCTCGACCGGCGTCTTTCCCTCGTGCGAAGACCCCGGACCGGGAGCGATGACCAGTGCCTCGTGCCCGTACGCCTCGAGCTGCTCGAGAATTCGGAGTACGGAATTCGTGACCCCGTTCCGTTGGGGCAGAAAGCACTCTGCGGCGACCGCCACCCGCACGTAACCAAATTGTAAAGCGCGGAGGTTACATGCGGCCCGCAATCAGTCAACAGCGTGATGAATTCTCTGCGAACGATTCGGGGACACACGCACAAACCCTTCACAAGAGGCAAACCACTGCTCCCGCTGCGGAATTTCAGCTCTGAAGGCGCACCGAGAGGAGAGGGTCATTAAGTAGGCCAACGCGTCCTTCGCGAATTTCCTCGCGCTTTTTCTGCCGCGCCGGCATCCAACCCCCGGAGCGTCTCCGGATAGGGGTCGGAGTACGGAGCGGAGGGACGCGATGAGCGCTGAGCGCAACGAGGACAACGTCTCGCAGCTGGGCGCGTTGCGAGCCGGCCTGAGTCGCAGAAACTTCTTGCGCCGGGGCACGTTCACCGCGGCCGCTGTCGCCGTCGCCAGCAGCGTGCCGGGCATCTCGACGCTCGTCGCGACCACATCGGCGGACGCACCGGCTGTCGATACCGGTGTGAGCGACGCTGCGGAAGACGGTGGACCTCTGACCGAGCCGCTCGTCGCGCAGGTCAAAGACCTCGGCACGGGGGAAATCAGCCTCTTCCAAGGCGAACGAGAGGTCGTGGTCCACTCCCCTGCACTCGCGCGGAGCCTGCTGTCCGCCGCCCGCCCCTGATCGCCATCAACCAATCAACCCATCACCGTCGAGGAGGAAGACCGTGTCGTCACACCGCGAAGCACCCGAGATCTCGAAGGATCCTGTCGCCGACAGCACCGATCTCTATGCCTTTATGAGCCCCGACCGGCCCGGCACGGTGACGCTCATCGCCAACTACATCCCGCTGGAAGCGCCCGACGGCGGCCCGAACTTCTACGAGTTCGCCGACGACGTGCTCTATTCCATCAACATCGACAACACAGGGGACGGATTCCCCGACATCAGCTACCAGTTCCGGTTCTCGACGGTGAACAACACCCCAGGTTCGTTCCTCTACAACGACGCCCCGATCACTGCGTTGACACCCCCCTCGCCGAATTCGAGCTGGAACCGCCAGCAGACGTACACGCTGACGCGGGTCGACATGCCGTGGAACCGGTGGCGGAGCCAGGGACCGGTGGTCCTGGGCTCCGGACTGCTGTGTCCGCCGTGCAACATCGGCCCACTTTCGACGCCGAATTACGCCGGACTCGCGGGCGCAGCGGTGCATTCCGTCGGGGCCGGGCCGTTCTCGGCCCAGGTGTTCGCGGGCCAGCGGGCAGAGGGGTTCTACGTCGACCTCGGCGCCGTCTTCGACCTCGGTGATCTCCGCGGCTTCGCCGGTGCCCACGCGGGTGGTGCCGCCGCCGGGCTGATGAACGGCATGCCCGGCGTCAACTCGACCGCGGACGTCAACGTGCACACGTTGGCGTTGCAGATCCCGGTCAGCCAGCTGACGAGGTCCACGCCGTCTGGACCCGGTGACCCCGCCGCCGTCATCGGCGTCTGGACCACTGCGAGCCGCCAGCGGGTGCGCGTGCGCGGAAACGGCCAGGACGTCTGGGACGACTTCGACAGCGGCCCGTGGACACAGGTGTCGCGCCTCGGCAACCCGTTGACCAACGAGCTTCTCATCGGCATCGGCGACAAGGACCGGTGGAACTCGCTACCGCCGACCTCCGACGGCGGGCCGTTCCTCAACTACTTCGCCAAGCCCCTGCTGCCGCAGCTCTTGCCGACGCTGTACCCGGGCGTCTTTCCCAACCTCGCCGCCTACAACAGCGGCGTGCAGAACACCCGCCCGGACATCGAAGCGATCTTCCTCACTGGGATCCCGGCCGGGGTGATCACGCCTGCCCCCACGTTCACCAACTACAACGGCACCGGTATCAAGGCGGACATGTTGCGGCTGAACACGGCGATCGCGCCGGCCACGAGCCCGAACAGCTTGGGCCTGCTGGGGCTCGACGTCGCCGGGTACCCCAACGGCCGCCGGGTGTTCGACGACGTGGCAACGATCGCGCTCCGTGCCGTGGCCGGCGCCACGCTCGGGTTCGTCGCGCCGTCATTCACTGCGGACGCCGCCGCAGGCGAAGTCGACTTCGGACTGACGACCGGGGACACAGGCACTGACCTCGCCGCGAAGGGGACCGAGCACTACCTGAGCAACTTCCCGTACTTGGGCACGCCCTACAGCGGGTTCTCGAACCCGGCGGCGACGCCGGTGTCGGTCGCGCCCTGACGCCGTGCACACCCACCACCTGGACACCCCCAGCGAGAAGGGGGCCGTGCTCGTCGACCTCGGAGGCGACATCGGTGCCGCCATCGTCTCGAC
>DATJTU010000113.1:0-8058 GCA_035503015.1 Acidimicrobiales bacterium
CCCAGCTCGTGGAGGCGGCCGAGCCGGCCGGCGGGCGAGCGCCGGGCGTCCACCGACTCCCCCTCGGTCCGCAGTGCCTTGAGGTCGTCGCGCATGTCCTCGTGTGGAAAGAGGCCCGGCGCGAGCGCGTTGACGCGGATGGCGTCGGGCGCCCACTCGACCGCGAGTGACTTGGTCAGGTTCCCGACGCCGGCCTTGGCCGCCGCATTGTGGGCCATTCCCGGCCCGCCCGTGAACGACTGCGTGGCGAGGATGTTGACGATGGCGCCCCCCTGGGCGCGGCGGGCCTCGTCGCCGGTGACGCGGCGGTGGAGCTCCTGGCTGCAGAAGAACGTGCCGTCGAGGACGATGTTGGTGACCGAGCGGAACGCGTTGGGGCGCATGGCGCGCGCGAGCACCGGGAAATTCGCGGCCGCGTTGTTGACGAGGATGCTGACGGGACCGAGTGCGGACTCGATCGCGTCGAATGCTTCGGTGATCTGCTCGGGCTCGCGGATGTCGGCGGGTGCGTCGGCGGCACGCCCGCCGACCGCTTCCACCGCGGCGACGCCGGCCCGGCGGTGCTCCTCCGCGCGTGACACGACGCCGATGGCTGCGCCGGCGCGGGCGAACTCGACCGCGATGGCGCGCCCGAGTCCTGTGCCCGCCCCGGTCACGACGGCCACGGCCCCGGCGAAGGTGTCGGGGGGCAGGAAGCTGGATCCCGCCGGTGGCGGTTCGGGCAGACCCACGGCTACTTGCCCTCGAAGGCGGCCTGCTGCTTCTTGGCCTTGGCGGCGTAGCCGGCGGGCATGTCGTCGGACACGAACTCGACCGACGCGCTGAGCGCCTCGAACTTGAGCACCTCGGGCAGGCCGCGGTAAGCGAAGGCGTCGACCGTGCGCTTGATCGACTGCACGGCCAGCGGCGCGTTGGCCGCGATGTCCGCCGCGATGGAGGTCGCGGCGGCGACGAGGTCGTCGCGGGTGGTCACCTGTTGGACGATGCCGAGGCGGTGGGCCTCGGCTGCGTCGATGCGGCGGCCGGTGAGCGCAAGGAGCTTGGCGTAGCCGGCACCGACTTCGTGGGCCAGGCGGAGGTCGCCACCTGCGTCGATCGACACGCCGACCTGCGCCTCGGGCAATGCAAAGATCGCGTCGTCGGCGGCGACGCGGATGTCGCACATGAGCGCCAGCTCGAAGCCGAAGCCGAGGCAGTAGCCCTGCACCGCGGCGACGATCGGTTGGGGCAGCTCGTGGAAGACGCGGAAGCGCTCGTGCACCCAACGGATGCCCTCGTAGTAGTTGCGCACCTTCTCGGCCGGCGACCGGCCGGTCACCCGGTCCTCGGGCATGCCGAGGTCGACGCCCGCGCAGAAGGCGCGGCCTTCGGCCTTCACGAGGAGGACGCGGATGCGGTCGTCGAACCGGGCCCGGTCGGCCAGGACGCCGAGCTGGCGCGTCGCCTCCCAGGACCACATGTTCAGCTTCTCGGGGTAGGCGAGGGTGAGCGTGCCGATGCCCGAACCGTCAGTGGGCGGATCGAGGCGCAGCTGCCAGTCGTCCTCGGGGAGCACGGGCTCGGTGCGGATCGGCATGACGGTGGTGCTCCCCTCCCCCCGGGCGGACCTGCGGGCCCGTGGACCTGCGGGACCCGCCGCTCAAAAGTAGAATCTGTTCTAGTTGCCGGGCAGGGTCCTGGCAACCACGCCACGTCATTTCACGCCGTCCCGTGCCATCGGGCCAATCGACAACCAATCAGACCCAATTAGGAGGTCGCCCTCGTGCACAACGACCTGTGCGAACGACTCGGGATCGAGTTCCCGATCTTCGCCTTCACCCACTGCCGCGACGTCGCCGCGGCTGTGTCGAACACCGGCGGCCTGGGCGTGCTCGGCGCCGTCGGCTTCAGCGCCGACGAGCTCGAGGTCGAGCTCGCCTGGTTGGACGAGCACGTCGGCGACAACCCCTACGGCGTCGACATCGTGATCCCCGGCAAGTACGAGGGCATGGACGAGATCGACCCGGTGAAGCTCGAGGCCGAGCTGCGGGCCATGATCCCCGAGGAGCACCGCACGTTCGCCAAGAAGATCCTGGCGGACCACGGCGTGCCCGAGCTCGAGGGTGGGCCGCGCCGTGAGCTGCTCGGCTGGACCGCCGCGACCGCGGCGCCGTTGGTCGAGGTCATCCTGCGCCACCCCAAGGTCAAGCTGGTGGCGAACGCGCTCGGGACGCCGCCCGACGACGTCATCGCCCAGGTGCACGACCACGGGATGCTGATGGCGGCGCTGGCCGGGTCGGTCAAGCACGCCCTAAACCACAAGGCGGCCGGGATCGACATCGTCATCTGCCAGGGCTCCGAGGGCGGCGGGCACACGGGCGACGTCGGCTCCATCGTGCTGTGGCCCGAGGTGATCGACGCCGTGGCGCCGCTGCCCGTGCTGGCGGCGGGCGGCATCGGGTCGGGCCGCCAGATGGCGGCCGCGATGGTCATGGGCGCGGCGGGCGTGTGGACGGGCTCGCTGTGGCTGACCGTCGAAGAGGCCGACGTGCCGCCCAAGCAGATGGAGTCGTACCTGAAGGCGACCTCGCGCGACACGGTGCGGTCCCGCTCCTTCACCGGCAAGCCGTGCCGCCTGCTGAAGAACGACTGGACCGACGCCTGGGAGGCGCCGGACAACCCCAAGCCGCTCGGCATGCCGCTGCAGATGATGGTCGCCATCGACTGCGTGTCACGTGGCCACGCCTATCCCGAGGAGGCGCGCGACGTGAACTTCAACCCCTGTGGCCAAGTGATCGGACGGGCGACGCAGGTGCGACGGACGAAGGACGTGGTGCTGGGGATGGTCGAGGAGTACATCGAGGCGACCGAGCGGCTGCAGCTGGTGAACGAGGGCAGCACGGCCTGAGATCCCGTGTCGCGCGGGCCGGCGGTGCGACACTGGCGCCGTGTCCTTCGGCGATCCGCCCGATGCTGCGTGCTGGCATCACCAAGGTGTGCTCGTCGGGTTCGAGGTGGTCTACTTCGCGCGTGACGCGCCAGGGGGCTGGCGGATCACCGGGACGACCACGGCGCTCCAGGACGGCGAGCCCGCCGTGGTCGACTACGAGATCGACGTGGACGCGGCGTGGCGCACCCGCTCGGCGCGGATCGAGTCGAGAACGGCCCATGGCCTGTGCCGCCGCCTCGTCGAGGGCGACGGGGAGGGACACTGGTCGGTCGACGGTGCGGCGGCGGGCCACCTGGACGGGTGCCTCGACCTCGACCTCGAGTCGTCGGCGATGACCAACGCCCTGCCCGTGCACCGGCTGGACCTCTCTCTCGGTGACCGGGCCGACGCCCCGGCGGTGTACGTGCACCTCAGCGGCGCCCGGGTCGACCGCCTCGACCAGTTCTACACACGCGTCAAGGACGTCGACGGGTACCAGCGCTTCGAGTACGAGGCGCCCGCGTTCGACTTCGAGTGCCGCATGGTCTACGACGACGCCGGTCTCGTCCTCGATTACCCCGGTATCGCCACCCGAGCTCACTGAGCGGCGCGGGCGCGGGGCGCGGGCCCCGAGAGAACCGCCACCGAAATCGCCCCTCCGCACTCGCAAAACAAGGCATAGCAGCCCACTGCGGCGACCTCGTCCATCCCGAGCCACGCGACCTAAGGTGCGCTGCATATGGATCTCCACGAGGCGCTCTACACGACGCGCGCGATGCGCAGGGTCAAGACGGACCCCATCCCGATCGACGTCCAGGCCCGCATCCTCGACGCGGCCGTCCACGCCCCCTCGGGTGGCAACCAGCAGAACTGGCGTTTCCTGCTCCTCGACGACGCGGACAAGAAGGCGGCCCTCGCGCCCCTGTACCAGCACGCCATGGGCGAGCTGTGGAAGACGATCTACAAGGACCAGATCGACGCGGCGCACGCGAACCCCGACCTGCCCGAGTCGATCCAGGTCCTCAAGGTGCAGCGCTCGGCGCAGTGGCTGGCCGACCACTTCGAGGACGTCCCGCTCTACCTGTTCCCCTTCTGCCAGTACGACCCGACGGGCGGTTCGATCTACCCCGCCGTCTGGAGTGCCATGTTGGCCGCCCGCGCCGAGGGCGTCGGCAGCTGCCTCACCGCGCTCTTGCAGTTCTTCCACCCCACCGAGACCTTCGAGATCCTCGGCGTCCCCGAGGACCAAGGGTGGATCCTCTCGGGCACCGTGAGCTTCGGCTACCCCACCGGCACGTGGGGCGTCGGGACGAGGCGGCCCTCCCACGACGTCTCCTACCGCAACACGTGGGGCAGTGACGTCGGCTTCGTGGTCCCCGAACCCTTGTGGCCGAGCTGACCGAGCGCGTCGAGCTCGCCGCCTCGTTCGCGGGCACGGTGGTGCGCGTCGACGTGTCGCCCGGGGACGACGTCGGGACGGGCGCCGTGCTCATGGTGCTCGAGTCCATGAAGATGGAGCATGTGGTGGAGGCCGCCACGCCGGGGCGCATCGACTCGGTCGCGGTGGCGCCCGGCGATGCCGTCCAGACCGGCGACGTCCTCCTCGTCCTCTCCCCCGCCGCGGGCTCCCGTGCCGCAGCTGGCGGCGCGTCCCCGCGGGCCCCAGTGGTCGCAGCGGCCGGGCCGGACCGCGGACCGGCGACCGAGCGGCCTGAGCTGGCCGAGGTGCGCGCCCGCACGGCGCGCACCTCTGACGCGGCCCGTCCCGCCGCCACCGAGCGGCGCCACGCCGCCGGCCGGCGCACGGCGCGCGAGAACGTCGAGGACCTTTGCGACCCCGGCAGCTTCGAGGAGTACGGCGGGCTCGTGGTCGCCGCGCAACGGGCACGCCGCAGCAAGGAGGACCTGATCGCCAACACGCCGGCCGACGGCCTGATCACCGGCATCGGCCGCGTCAACGGCGACCTCTTCGAGCCCGAGCGCGCTCGGTGCGCGGTGCTGTCGTACGACTACAGCGTGCTCGCCGGGACCCAGGGCCAGATGAACCACAAGAAGAAGGACCGCCTCTTCGCGCTGGTCGACCGGCTGCGGTTGCCGGTCGTGCTCTTCGCCGAGGGGGGCGGGGGCCGCCCCGGTGACACCGACACCGCGACCGTGACGGGGCTCGACACCGAGGCCTTCGCGCTGTTCGGCGCGCTGAGTGGGCGCGTGCCGCTCGTCGGCATCGTGTCGGGGCGCTGCTTCGCCGGCAACGCGGCGCTACTCGGCTGCTGTCACGTCATTATCGCCACGCCCGACGCGACGATCGGCATGGGTGGCCCGGCCATGATCGAGGGCGGCGGGCTCGGCGTGTTCGCCCCCGAGGACGTGGGCCCCGTCTCGGTGCAGGTGCCGAACGGCGTCGTCGACGTCCTCTGCGCCGACGAGAAGGACGCCGTCGAGGTGGCCCGCCGGTACCTCTCCTACTTCCAAGGCGACGTGGAGGAGTGGACCTGCGCCGACCAGGCGCTGCTGCGCGACGTGGTGCCGCCGGACCGGCGTCGCGTCTACGACGTGCGCCGCGCCCTGGACCTGCTGGCCGACGAAGGGTCGGTCCTCGAACTGCGGCCGAGTTTCGCACCCGGGATGGTCACCGCGTTGGCCCGTCTCGAGGGGCGCCCGGTCGGCGTCCTGGCCAACAACCCCCAGCACCTCGCCGGCGCCATCGATGCCGCCAACGCCGACAAGGCGGCCCGGTTCATGCAGCTGTGCGAGGCGTTCGGGCTGCCGCTGCTCTCGCTGTGCGACACGCCGGGGTTCATGGTCGGTCCAGAAGCGGAGGAGCACGCGCTGGTGCGCCACGTCAGCCGGATGTTCGTCGTCGGCGCGTCGCTCCGCGTGCCGTACGCGTGCGTGGTGCTCCGCAAGGGGTACGGCTTGGGCGCCCAGGCGATGGCCGGCGGCAGCTTCCACCGTCCGCTGTTCACAGTGGCGTGGCCCACTGGCGAGCTCGGCGGCATGGGCCTCGAGGGTGCGGTGCGCCTGGGCTTCCGGCGCGAGCTGGAGGCGATCGAGGATCCCGGCGAGCGAGACGCTGCGTTCGCCGCGATGGTGTTCCGTGCCTACGAGCACGGCAAGGCGCTGCACGTGGCGGAGTACTTCGAGATCGACGACGTCATCGACCCGGCCGAGACGCGGGCGCGCATGGTGCACGCGCTCGAGTCGGCCGGTCCGGCAGCGCACTGGGCCGACGCGGGCGTGGCGGGCGGGCCGGGGCAGCGCCGCCCCTTCGTCGACGCGTGGTGAGACCGCTTCGGACCGGGTGGGTGTGAGACAGGCATGGACCGAGGGACGAAACCGAGGGACGAAGAGGTAGGAGGGAGAGGACTCGCATGACGGCAGCGGGCACGAATTCGCAGCGGACCGGTGGCCAGGGGTTGCACGGACCCGGGCTCGAGTCCGAGGTCGAGCGCCTGCTCGGCGAGATGACGCTGGACGAAAAAGCCTCGCTCACCGCCGGCGCCAGTCTCTGGTACCTGCCGTCGATCGAGCGCCTCGGCATCCCTGCACTGAAGGTCTCCGACGGGCCGTCGGGCGTGCGCGGCGACAGCCTCATGGGGCGACGCTCGCTCTCGACCCCCTGCGGCATGGCCGTCGGCTCGACCTGGAACCCGGCGCTGGTCGAGCGCCTGGGTGAGGCACTGGCCGCCGAGGCCCGCTCGAAGAGCGTGCACGTCCTCCTCGGCCCGACTGTCTGCATCGTGCGGACACCACTGGCCGGGCGCACGTTCGAATCGTTCTCCGAGGACCCCCTCCTCACCAGCCGCATCGCCGTGGCCTACGTGCGTGGCGTGCAGTCGGGCGGCGTGGCGTGCTGTATCAAGCACTACGCCTGCAACGACCAGGAGCACGAGCGCATGACGATCAGCGCCGAGGTCGGTGAGCGAGCGTTGCGCGAGATCCACCTGGTCGCGTTCGAGGACGCGGTGAAAGACGCCGGCGTCTGGTCGGTGATGACCGCCTACAACAAGGTCAACGGCGTCTACTGCGGCGAGCAGCCCGACCTCATCGGCGGGATCCTCCGCGACGAATGGGGCTTCGACGGCCTCGTGATGTCGGACTGGTTCGGCACGCACTCGACCGCGCCGGCCGCGCGGGCCGGTCTCGATCTCGAGATGCCCGGACCCCCCGTCTGGTTCGGGCCCAGCCTTGCCGCCGCCGTCCGTGACGGCGCCGTGGACCAGGCGGTGCTGGACGCGCAGGTACGTCACGTCCTGCGCCTGATGGCTCGAGTCGGTCTGCTCGGCGGCACGACGCCGGCCGAGGGTGCCGAGCGCGAAGAGGACGACCCCGGCCGGCGGTCGCTCGCCCGTGCGGTCGCCGCCGAGGGCACCGTCCTCCTCGTCAACGACGACCTGTTGCCGCTCGACCCCGCGGCGGTGTCCAGCGTGGCGGTCATCGGGCCCAACGCGTCGCAGCTGGCCATGGGTGGCGGCAGCTCGGAGGTCACGCCACACCGTCGCCGCTCCCTGGCCGACGCGCTCGCCGAGCGGTTGCCCGGTGCCACCGTCGTGCACGAGGTCGGGACGCGCATCGACCGCGGGTTGCCGCGGATCGACTTGCGCCTCGTTGCTCCCGCCGCCTCGGCGTCGAGTGCCGCACCGGCCACAGGCGGCTTCTCCGTCGAGTACTTCGACAACCCCGACCTCGCCGGCGAGCCCGTCGGCGCGGACGAGGCGCACGCGGCGCGCATCATGTGGATCGGCCCGCCGCTCCCGGCCTTGCGACCGGGTGCCTGGTCCGCGCGGATCAGCGGGCGCTTCACGCCCGATGTCGCGGGGGCGTGGCAGCTCGGCCTCGAGAGCGCGGGGCGCTCCGTGCTCCGGCTCGACGGTGACATCGTGGTCGACAACACCGAGCCGACGCGCGGGACGGGCTTCTACGGCGCCGGGAGCGAGCTGGTCGACGTCACCGTCGATCTCGCTGCGGGCCACACCTACGACGTGGTGGTCGACGTGTGGCCGCGCTCGACCTCCTCCCCCATCATCGGCGCGCGCGTCACCGCCGCCCCGCCCGACACCGGCGACGAGTTCGAGCGGGCGGTCGACGCCGCGGGGCAGGCCGACGTCGCCGTCGTCGTGGTCGGCTCCAACAGCGCCTGGGAGTCCGAG
>DATJTU010000114.1:0-4931 GCA_035503015.1 Acidimicrobiales bacterium
GGTGCCGGTGAGCATCAAAGGCATCTACATCGGCGGCGACCGCGGCTTCGTCGACGCGGTCGACGAGAACACGGGCACGCTGCTGTGGGGCTTCGACACGGTGGCGTCGCCGACGCTGTGGGGAAACCCGACCGTCAATTCGGGCGGCGGCTCGTGGTACCCGCCGTCGTTCTCGCCCCAGTCCGGCCTGCTCTACGTCGGCATCGCCAACCCGGCGCCGTTCGTCGGGACCGCGCAGTACCCGAACGGCAGCAGCCGGCCGGGGTCCAACCTCTACACGGACTCGACGGTCGCCCTCCGGATCGCGTCCGGGAAGCTGGTCTGGTACCACCAGGCGACGCCGCACGACCTCTTCGACCGAGATTTCGTGCACACCATGATCGTCCGCGTGCCGGCTGCGGGCAGCCGCCCCGCCCGGACCGTCGTCGTCGGGACGGGCAAGAGCGGCGTCGTCATCGGCATGGACCCCAAGACCGGCGCGCAGCTGTGGCGCACGCCCGTGGGCATCCACAAGAACGACTCCCTGACCCAGCTCAGCGGCCCGACGGAGATCCTGCCCGGCACCTTCGGCGGTGTCCTGACGCCGCCCGCCTCCGCGCGCGGCACGGTGTTCGTCGCCACGCTGAACGCCCCCGACACCCTCTACCCGAACCAGACCGAGTACTTCGGCGGGAAGACGGGGACGATGCGTGGTGAGGTCGTCGCGCTCGATGCTCGCACCGGGCGGACGCTGTGGGACAGGCGGATCCCCGGCGACCCGACCGGCGGCGTGACGCTGGTCAACAACGTCGTCCTGACCGCGACCCTCCAAGGCGCCGTCCTCGGGTTGTCGATGACGACCGGCAAGATCCTGTGGAAGATGCAGGCGCCCGGCGGGATCGACGGCTGGATGTCGGTGTCCGGCCGCACCGTCGTTGTCCCGGTCGGCTACGCCAAGCCGCCGACGATCTGGGCGCTGCGCCTCCCGAGTGCGCGTACCGGAGCAACGGCAAGCAAGCGCTGATCCGTCACACCCGACCGGCGCCGGCGCTGCCCGCCGTCATAGGTTTACGGGTCGTTCCATTCGTTCGCGCAACGGTCACCGAGGAACCGACGGCCTGACCGTGTGCTGTCTACTCTGAGGGCAGTCGCACACAAGGGGGTCGGATCGTGAGGGGTCGGCGGCGGCGTTACGTGGCGATCGGTGTCGCAGCATGTGTCTTGGGGTTCCCGGCGCTTGTCGGACTCTCTGGTGGTGCGTCGGGTGACCCGTCTCCCGCGCTCACCGTCGAAGGATCGAAGACGACCGCCAGTGAGATGCAGCAGTGGCAGGCGCAATTCAACGAGCTCGAGAGCGGCAACGTCAGCTACGAGATGTCGAAAGACGCGCCTGCGTTGACTGCGTTCGCCAATGGCACCGTCGACGTCGCGTCGTCGGACACGACCTATGCCGCCGACGGCGTGGCGCCGCCGTCGCAGCCCTACGACTACGTCCCCGATGTCGGCTATCCCGAGACCCTTCTCTTTCACGTTGCAAAGGCGAACGGCACTCCGATCACGAACCTCGACCTCGACGCGCAGGCGCTGGGTGCGATCTTCACGGGGGCGATCACGCGGTGGAACGACCCGGCGATCCAAACCTTGAACCCGACGCTCAAGCTGCCCGACGCCGAGATCCGCGTGTTCTACCAGGACCAGGCATCGGGCGACACCTACCTCCTGTCTGACTATCTGCTCCAGGAGGACAACGCAGGATTCACGTCGTTTCTGACGGCGCTCGGGACATCCGCCAGTTCAGAGCCCTCGGCATCCTGGCCCGTGCCGTCATCGGGGAGGCTCGCCGGCTATCCCGCTTGGGCCGCCGGTGACATGCAGGGCGTGACCGGTGCCGGTGCCGCCGCCGAGGCCGTGTCGAACACGGCAGATTCCATCTCCTACGCGGCCGACTCGCTGGGCAACGGCGCGGCCCCGACGAGCCTTCCCAACGTCGAAGCGGCTTCCCTCACGAACGCTCTCGATGAGTCGATCCAACCGGACCAGCAGTCCGCCGACGCAGCCCTGACGGGGGCCGCACTGGATGGCGACCACAGCATCGACCTGAGTGGTGTCTTCGCCAGCACGGCGGTCGATGCCTATCCCCTCTCGGGGTACAGCTACCTCGTCATCCCGTGCGACCCGACGTTGGCCGGGGGGGAAGCACCAGCGACGACCTGCTCGGGGAACGGCTCGGGATCATCGAACTTCCCGACCGCTACCGGCGCGGAACTCGGCAACTTCGTCCAGTACGTCGTCTGCGGCGCCGATTTGAACCAGAGTTTGCTCGACAACGCCGTTGCTTCGATCGGGACCATCGACGGGGCCACCGAGCCGCCGCTCCCCACCGACGGCGCGTGCCCGAGGACGGAGTTGCCCGAACCGCAACTGGTCTCCACCGGTTCCAGCTTCGCCGGTGCGTTCGTGACGCAGTGGGAAGGGATGTTCAACGAGCAGGAGGGCGGGGACGTCAATTTCACCGTTTCGTCGTCGACCACCGGTCTCAACACCTTCTGCCAGCAGACGGTGGACTTCGCCGTGACCGATCTGTCGTACACAGCGGCGCCGTCCGCCTGCTCGCCGTCTGAGGTGCCCTATCCCTACCAGTACATCCCCGCCGCAGGTGGCGCGCTCGGCTTCGAGTACAACCTCGACGGTGCCAAGGGCACGCCGATCACCAACCTCGTGCTCGACCCCGCGACCATCGCTGGCATCTTTACCGGGTCTATCCGGAACTGGGACGACCCCGCGCTGGCGGCCCTCAACCCGACGGTGAAACTGCCGCACGGGCCGATCACCGCCTACTACCGCTCCGACCCGTCGGGCGAGAACTATCTCCTGTCCTCGTACCTCTACCAGACCGAGCCCGCGACGATCAGCGCGTTCCAGACGACCGCGAGCGTGCCGAACGCGGGGCAGCCGTCGGCCACCTGGGCCGCGTTCGGCAACGGTGTGCCACAAGACCTGAACACTCTGGAGGGGGTCAACGGCTCCGACGCCGCGTCGCAGGGACCGACCCAGAACGAGGGTGGCATCGCGTACGTCGACACCGCGTACGCTCGCAACGTGAAACTCCCGGTGGCATCGGTTGTGAACGAAAGCGGCAAGGCGGTGCAGCCGACCTCGGCGCATGCGCTCGATGCGCTCGAGGGCGCCACACTCAATCAAGATCTCACGGCGAATCTGAGTGGCGTGTTCGCAAGCACGCAACCGAAGGCATACCCCCTTTCCGCATACAGCTACTTCCTGACACAGTGCGACCCCGCCGCCGCGGCGGCACAGAGCCCACCGACGACGTGCTCGGGCGGGACCGGGACGCCGACGATGGGTGCGAGCCAGGGCAGCGAGCTCGGGGCGTTCGTCAACTTCGCGGTCTGCCCTGGCCAGGCAGATGCCTCACGGCTCGGGTACGCGCCGTTGCCCGAGAACCTCGTGCAGGACGCGTTCACCGCCATCGGGCGCATCCCCGGCGCTACCGAGCCGCCGCCACCGACGCCACAGAACTGCGCCAACCCCGCCATCCCCGGGGGCTGACGCACCCCGGCGTCAGCCGAGGTCCATGTGCAGGCGGGTGAGCGTCGAGGACGCGATGCGCCACTCGCCGTCGAGCTTGGCGTAGGTCTCGTGGTAGTGGCCGTAGCCGTGCAACCGGGTCCCGTCCGGCCAGATGATGACGTCCTGGAGCGCCCAGATGCCGCGGGCGCTCGTCGGCGAGGTGACGGTGATCTCGGGCATGTGACCGTGGTGGATGGTGACGGCGCCGCGCAAGGTCTGCTCGAGGAACGAGACGAAGTCGTCCGCGCCGGTGACCACCCCACCCCCCGATTCGGTGGTGTCCATCACGACGTCGTCGGTGAACACCTGGCGCATCCCCGCCCAGTCCTTGGTGTCCATCGTGCGGAAGTAGCGCGCCTTGAGCTGCTTGATCGCCTCGACGTCGTCCACGGTGCGGACCTCAGCGCTCAGGAGTAGCGCGCCGCCCTCGTGCCCGGCGGGTTGTGGGTGCCGGGGACGGCGTCGGGGTTCTCGACACACACCTCGCACTCGAGGCCGTCGGGGTCGCGGAAGAAGATGCTCAGCATCGGGCCGAAGTCGGTGACGAAGTCGTCCGCCGCACCGCGCGCCATGAGGCGGTCACGGATCTCCTCGAAGTCGCCGATCGAGGCGGCCTGCAGCGCCAGGTGGTCGAGGCGGCCGCGGCCGAACATCGGGGTCTGGCGGTCGGCCTCGGAATTCCCCTCGATCTGGAAGACGTTCAGCTCGGCCCAGTCCCCGATCTTGATGATGGAGACCCGGGGCCCCTCCCCTTCGGGGAACTCGGACCCGTCGCGCAGGATCTCGGCCTCGAAGACCTGGCGGTAGAAGTCGTTGAGCCGGGAGGCGTCGTTGGTGATCACGGCGACGTGGTTCAGTCCCTTCAGCAGCACGGTGCTTCCTCCTCGGACGATCCGGACGGGACGGCACGGACGGCCGCGTGTCCCGCGTCCAGCAGGTTAGGTCCCGCACCCTCCGGCTCGGGCGCCGATCCGCTCCTGGCCCTCGCCGTCCACGCCGTCACGGCCGCGACGCCAGAGGCTCGGCAGACACCTCGGGGGTACCCTGAGCGAGGTGTTCGAACGCTTCACCGACCGGGCCCGACGGGTGCTCGTGCTCGCGCAAGAAGAGGCGCGGCGGCTGAACCACGGCTTCATGGGCACCGAGCACATCCTCCTCGGCCTCCTCGCCGAGGGCCACGGCATCGGTGCCCGGGCGCTCGCGTCGCTCGACATCTCGCTCGACGAGGTGCGCGGCACGGTCGAAGAGATCATCGGCATGGCCGGCACGGCGCCGAGCGGCTCGCCGCCCTTCACGCCGCGGGCGAAGAAGGTTCTCGAGCTCGCCCTGCGCGAGGCGCTCCAACTCGGTCACAGCTACATCGG
>DATJTU010000115.1:0-4725 GCA_035503015.1 Acidimicrobiales bacterium
GAATTGACGGTCGGGTTTCCCCACAGCGTCGGCGACGCCACCGTGTCGAAGCCCCACAGCAGCGTGCCCGTGTTCTCGTCGACCGCGTCGACGAAGCCGCGGTCGCCGCCGATGTAGATGCCTTTGATGCTCACCGGCACCGTCGACGCGATGACCTCGTGCCCCACGACTTGGGGCTGGACGTCGATCCCGTCGGTTGCGCTGCGGGTCAGGCGGGTCGACCACACCAGCTTCCCGGTCTTTTCGTCGAGCGCGAAGAGCGACGTGGGGGTGACGCCGAAGACCTTCCCCCAGCCGACCGCGACGCCCTCGGGGCCGACGGAGTAGCCGTTCGACGGCGACTTCCACGCCACGTGCCCGGTGGTCAGATCGATGTCGAAGACCTCGCCGACCTGATCCTCGACGAAGACGGAGTGGCCGACGACGATCGGGGAGGTCGGGAGCCCGCCGCTCGCGTCGACGGTCCACGCCGTGCGCAGGCGGTCGAGGTTCGCCGCGCTGATGGGCGAGCCGGTCGCCAGGCGCGAGTTGGACGGATCGTGGTCCGGGTAGGCCCAGGAGGCCGCGCCGCTGCGCGCCTCGGGTGGAAGCGGCAGCGACTTCGTGCCGGCCGCGTCGGCGGCAGGCGTGGTGACCGCGACCACGCCGAGGGTGACGACGCCGACGACGGCGCCGCGGCCCAGCACAGACCTGAACACCTGCGACAGCTTCACCGTTCCCCCCGGTTCTCTCCCTGCGCGCCATCGCCTCGTCGGCGGCGCGGCGCGTCGGGCCCGCAGACTAGGGGAGACCCGGCCCTGTGGTCGCGGCGTTCCCGGCGGTGTCCCCGTCCGGCGCCGCACCATCGGGAGCCCTCCGGAAGCCCGACAGCATGCGCGTGATCAACCCGAGCACTTCGGTGCGCGCTTCGGCGGGATCGTCCGCCTCGGTGATGTAGAAGCAGCCCTCGCTCAGCGCGCCCACGAGCAGGAGGGAGAGCGGCCGCAGCGGTTGGCGCTCGAGCACGCCTGCATGCATCGACTTGCGCAAGGCGCCCCGCAGCGCGACGGCGCCGAAGCGGTTCTCGATGGAGCGCAGCTCCTCCCATCCGATGACGGCGCGCGCATCCTGGAGAACGATCCGCCGCACGGCAGGATCGAGATAGGCGTCGATCCACAGCGCGCAGCCGTCGAGCAACGCCTGCCACGAGTCCTCGCCCAAGAAGGCCGCTGCCGCCTCGTCGGTCACCTCGCGATACACCTGCTCGAAGACGGCGGTGAACAGCCCCTCTTTGCCCTCGAAGTGGTGGTAGACGGCGCCCTTGGTCACGCCTGCCTTCGCCACGACCTCGTCGATCGACGTTTCCCCGTAGCCCTGCTCCCCGAAGAGCTCGCGGGCCGAGGCGATGAGAGCGGCCCGCGTCGCGTCGCCTTGCGCGACACGGCGGTTGACATTCATACCTTCAGTATGCATACTACGTACCAGACGTATGTGAGAGAGATACTCTCAGTATGTTATCAGGTTGGAGGTGGTCGGAGTGCCCAAGTATGTGATCGAACGAGAGATTCCCGGCGCAGGGCAGTTGACCGCTGACGAGCTGCACGACATCAGTGCCAAGTCGAACAAGGTCATCACGTCGCTGGGGCCCGAGATCAAGTGGCTCCACAGTTACGTGACCGAGGACAAGATCTACTGCGTCTACGTCGCGCCCGACGAGGACATCGTCTACGAGCACGCCCGCTGTGGCGGGTTCCCGGCCGACCGTGTCACGAAGGTGTCGACGGTCATCGATCCCTCGACGGGGGAGTGAGCCGATGACCAGTGGGTGCCCGCGCGGTGCCGGCCCACCTCTGCCGGCGCAGCACGGAGGCATGGCCTTCGGGGCCTTCCGGCCCGAGGAGAGCCCGCTGCCGATCGGTGTGCTCGTGGCGCGGCGACTCGTCATGGAGGGTCGCCACCGCGGCCTGCGTGGCGTGCTCGCACACCGGGCCGCGCGCGGGGCGGCCGCCGGCGAAGGAAGCCCGACGGTCTGACCGCGTAAAGGTGAGCGCATCTCGCCTGCTCGGAGGCGGGCGATCAGTGGACGGCGAGCGCCAGGTCCGCGGTGACCGGAGCGGTGCCGGTCTGGCCTGGCACGACGAGCACCACGTCGGCGACGTCGGTGTAGGTGCCGCCACCGCCCCGGGGCGCGGCGAAAAAGACGGGTAGCGCCTGGCCCGCGCCGGCACACGAGTTCGGCGCGGCACGCACCACGTCGGCCGGATCCCCTTCCACCATGGTGGGGGTGTGCGGGCTGACGCAGAGGCGGGCCCGCGCCACCTGTGACGCGCTCAGCCCGCCCACTGACTGCAGCGACACGGTGGCGTCCCAGCCCGCGAGCGATCCGCGGTAGTCGTTGACCGTGATCGTGCTCAGCGACCCGTGGAGCACGGGCTGCGGTGCGAGTGACACGGTCTCGGCGGCGGGTGATTCGGTCATGGTCCCGGGCAGGACCGTCATGCTGATGTTCTGCTGGACCGCCGCGCTCGCGCCGGTCGCAACACTGGTACTGCTTGCTTCGATGCCGGCGGCAGGCGACACGGTGGTGGGTGGGATGGTGGCCACCGTGCCACCCGCCGACGTTCCCGAGCCCGGTATTGCTGCGCTCGACGAGGCGAGCGACGCCGGCGGTGCGGTCTCGGCGGCGCGGGCGAGCGAGGCCCCTGCGAAGAGGGTCCCGGCAAGCACAGCGACCCCGGCGGTCGCTGCGACGTGGCGCCGCCGGACGCGTGGTGCGGCCGGCACATTTTCGGGCACGCCGATTTGTCGCCCCGCTTGGGGGCTGACTTAAGCGGGCGGGACTGGGGGTTTACAGAGAATTGTGTCCGCGCGTTGATCAGGAGTTGTGAGCCCGAGCAACAGGGCCGGTACAGCCGCCTCTTGGGCTAGGTGACGACCAGGCCGCGGCCGGTGATCAAAGGGAGGTCCAGGGCGGTGACCAGGCCGGGCGGCGCGGCCACGACGGCAGGCACGGCGTTGACGAGGCGCATCGCCGTGGCCTTCAGTCCTGCGGTGTTGTGGTCACCGTCGGTGCCCATCAGCTGGAGGTCGAGGGTGTAGGTGGGCTCGCCGGTGACCTCGACGCGGTAGCAACCCTGGCCCGCGGGCTGCGGCCATGTGGCCCCGAGGTCGTCGCGCAGACGGGTGACGTGCTCGAGCACGATCACGGCGCGGTCGCCGACCATGCCGCGCACCTCGAAGTGCAGGGCCGCCGCGGTGCCGGCCTTGATCGTGCCCGCGTCGACGTCGAAGTCCTCGGGCGCCGCCTCGCGTTCGTACCACTCGGTCACCGCCGAGAGCTCGACGCCGAGGCCGGCCGCGATCTGGCGCACCACGCTGCCCCACGCCATCGTCAGGACGCCGGGTGTGAGGAGCATCGGGATGTCGTCGAGGCCGCGCCCGAAGCCCATGATGTCGAAGAGCACCATGGGCTGGTTGTAGGTGTTGTAGTTGAGCACCTCGGAGCAGCGAACCTCCTCGATGCGCTCGGAGACCCCCGAGAGGACGAGCGGGAGCGCGTCGTTGGCGAAACCGGGGTCGACGCCGTTGACGAAGATCGAGACCCCTGCCTTCTCGGCCGCGGCGATGACGGGGGCCGCCAAAGGGTCGCCGGGCGCCGGGTACTGCAGCATCACCGGGCTCGAGGAGACGACGTTGCACCCGGCGGCCAGGAATCGTTCGAGGTCGCCCAGCGCCTCGAGGATGCGGTCGTCTGCCATGGCGGTGTGCACGATGCAGTCGGGCTCGAGTGCGAGCAGCGCGTCGACGTCACTCGTCCCTGCCACGCCGAGGCTGCGACCGAGTCCCGCCAGCTCCCCGGCGTCGTGGCCGACCTTGGACGGCGCCGAGACGAAGAGGCCGACCAGCTCCAGCTCAGGGTGCGCGGCAATGCCGGCCAAGGTGTGGCGCCCGACGTTGCCACTGCTCCATTGGACGACGCGCAAGGCCATCGTCAGAGGTCCGCGATCGGCATCTCGAGGTTGGGCGACTGCAGGCCGCCGTCGACCTCGATCACCTTGCCCGTGACGTAAGCACCGGCGGGGGAGACGAGGTACAAGATGGCCGACGCGATGTCGTCGACGTGACCCAGCCGCTTGAGCGGGGTGGACTCCTCCATGGCGGTGCGCAGTTCGTCGCTCGACATGACGATGTCGAGGGCGGACGTCGCGGTCGAGCCCACGCCGATCGCGTTGACCCTGATGCGCGGCGCCAGGTCACGCGAGGCGAGGCGCGTGTACTGCTCGAGCGCCCCCTTCACCGTCCCGTAGGCCACATAGCCCCGGCCGGCCACGTGCCCCATGACCGAGGAGATGCTGACGATGGCGCCGCCCGGGTGCTCGCCTTCGAGCATGCGCGGGACAGCGGCCCGCACCAGGGCGTGCCCGGACGACACGTTGAAGCGGAAAGCTTCCTCCAAGAAGCGAGGCGACGTGTCGAGCAGCGGGCGCGGCATCGTGCCGCCCATGTTGTTGACGACGATGTCGAGGCGGCCGAACTCCGACGCTGCCGTCTCGGCGAGTGACGCCATCAGGTCGAAGTCCGTCAGGTCGCCGGGCACGACAACGGCGCGCCGTCCCGCTGCCTCGACCTTCTTCGCCACCTCGCGCAGTTGGTCCTCGGTGCGCGCGGCCAGGACCACGTCGGCTCCTGCTTCCGCCAATGCCACGGCGGTCGCCGCCCCGATGCCGCGGCCGCTCGCGGTGACGA